>JADGHX010000195.1 GCA_019683695.1 Steroidobacteraceae bacterium | reverse complement strand
GCGGCGGACAGGCCGGCCCGGGCTCGCCCACTCAGCTCACCCACAAGGATGGGTATCCGCTCGGCACCCGCGGAGGCGTGAGCTTCACGCACGTGTTCCCCGCCGATGGGGAATACCGCTTCAACTTCCTGGACGGCGACAGCATCGACGCCGGGCTGTATCCGCGCGGCATGGAAACCGCCGCCACGATGGTCGTGCTGGTGGACGGCAAGGAAGTGGCGCGCCGGCAGATCGGCGGACCGGAAGACCTGGCCATCGCCGACCGCGACGGCCCCCAGGGCCGGGCGGCGCTCGTCGCGAAGGTGTCGGGCATTCCGGCGCACATCACGGCCGGCGCGCACAACGTGACGGTCACCTTCATCGAGCGCTCCTGGGCGCTGAGCAATGACCCTACGGGGTACGGGAAGGTCCGGGGCATGCCGATCATCCGGGATGGCGTGCAGGTCGTGGGCCCGTTTGCGCCGCAGGGCATCTCGATGAGCCAGAGCCGCGAGCGGATCTTCATCTGCCAGCCGAAGAGCCCAGCCGAGGAGCGGCCTTGCGCCGAGAAGATCACCCGTCACCTCGCAACGCAGGCGTTCCGCCGTCCGGTGAGCGACAGCGAGGTGAAGCTCCTCATGAAGTTCTATGAGACCGGCCGGGCGGAACCCGGCGGTTTCGATTCCGGTATCACCGAGCTCATCACCGCGATCCTCTCGAGCCCGGACTTCCTGTACCGCGCCATTCCGACGAGCCCGGCGCAGGGTGAAGCGCGCCTGCTGACGGATCTCGAGCTGGCCTCGCGCCTCTCCTTCTTCCTCTGGAGCCAGGGCCCCGACGAGGAGCTGCTGCAGCTCGCCGCCAGCAAGCGGCTGTCCGATGCCAAGGTGATGCAGGCGCAGGTCGAGCGCATGCTCAAGGATCCGCGCGCGCAGTCGCTGGTGGAGAACTTTGCGCTCTCCTGGCTGAACCTCGATGAGCTCGAGCAGGTCGAGCCGCTCGATCGGTCGTTCACGGCCGACATGCGGCACTATTTCGAGACCGAGATCCGGCTTTTCCTCGCGAGCGTCCTGCTCGAGAACCGCAGCGTGCTCGATCTGCTCAACGCCGACTGGACCTTCGTCAACGAGCCGCTCGCACGGCAATACGACATCCCCGGCGTGCGCGGCCCGCAGTTCCGGCGAGTCACGCTCAAGAACGAGAACCGCTGGGGGCTGCTCGGCAAGGGCGCCGTGCTGCTGCGAACCTCTTACGGCGACCGCACATCGCCCGTGCTGCGAGGCGCCTGGGTGCTCGACCGCATCATCGGCACGCCGCCTGCCCCGCCGCCACCGAACGTGGTGACGGATCTGTCGATCCACGAGGGGCAGAAGCCCACCACCGTGCGTGCGCGGCTCGAAGCGCACCGCGCGAACCCGACGTGCAACGGCTGTCACGGCCTCATCGACCCGCCGGGCCTGGCGCTCGAGAATTTCGACGTGACCGGACGCTGGCGCGATTTCGATCCCGTCGCCAAGGCACCGATCGACGCAACGGTGCCGCTGTCGAGCGGCGCCGTGCTGCACGGTCCGGCGGATCTGCGGCGCTACCTGACGCGCCGCCCGGATCAGTTCGCGACCACGGTGACCAAGCGCGCGATGATGTACGCGCTCAACCGCGAGCTCGAATACTACGACATGCCTCAGGTGCGGCAGATCGTGCACAACGCTGCGGCGAGCAACTACACGTTCGCCTCGATCATCACCGGCATCGTCAACAGCGACGCGTTCCGGCGCCAGGGGCCTGAGGCGCCCGCGACCCTGACGGCATCCACCCATTCCAGCGGCACCGACGCAACGAAGCCGCCACAGGAGAACTAGGCGATGGCGACGTTCCTGACGAAGAAGCACCTGTCCCGACGCACGTTCCTGCGCGCTGGCGGCGTGGCGTTGGGTCTGCCGTTCCTCGATGCCATGGTTCCGGCGGGCACGGCGCTTGCGAAAAGCGAGGCGGCGCCGAAAACCCGCGTGGGGTTTTTCTATATCCCGCACGGGGCGATCATGAACAACACGCCCTTCGGAAAGGAAGTCGATGCCTGGACCTCCAGCGGCAAGGGCGAGAACTTCAAGCTCGGCCACATCGTTGCGCCGCTCGAGCCGTTCAAGAGATACGTCACCACGTTCGAGAACCTCGAGAATGTCGCCGCCCAGGGCTCGGTGCACACGCTCAATCCGGCGACCTGGCTGTCCTGCGTTCGACCGGACACCAGCGCCAAGGGTGCCAGCATGTCGATCACGCTGGACCAGGTGATCGCCCAGCGCCTGGGGCAGAAGACGGCGCTGCCCTCACTCGAGGTCTGCTCGGAAACCACCATTCAGGTGGCCGCATGCGGGGGCGCCGGCTGCTACTACGCGTCGACGACATCTTATGCCGGCCCCAATTCGCCGCTGCCGATGGAATACAACCCGCGCAAGGTGTTCATCCAGCTCATGGGTGAAGGCGATACGGCAGCCGAGCGCGAGGCGCTGCTGCGCAAGAACGCGAGCATCCTCGACATGATCGCCGACCGTGCGCAGACGCTGCGCAGCCAGCTCGGCCCGGGGGACCGGGCGAAGCTGTCGGATTATCTTGACACCGTTCGCGAGCTCGAGCGGCGGGTGGCCATGGCCGGCGCGCGCGACCTCAAGGGCGTGAACGTGCCAGACGCGCCGCCCGGTGAGCTCGACGACTTCGATAAGCAGGTCCGGCTGATGTTCGACCTGATTGCGCTCGCCTATCAGGCGGATCTCACGCGCGTCGTCTCGTACGTGATGGTGTCCGAAGGCACGAACCGCACGTACAACTTCGTCGGCGTGCCGGATTCATTCCACCCCGTGAGCCACCACTCCAACGACCGCGAGCGCATCCGTCGGCTGACCGTGATCCAGCGCTATCACATGGAGCGGTTCGCGGATTTCCTGCAGAAGCTCGCCAACACCAAGGAAGGCGACGGCAGCATCCTCGACCATTCGCTGTTCCTCTATGGCTCGAACATGAGCAACAGCAACCTGCACGACAACTATCCGTTGCCGGAGGTGCTGGTCGGCGGCGCCAACGGTGCACACGTCGGCGGCAAGAATCTCGTGCTGCCCGAACGCACACCGCTCGCCAATCTGCACCTGACGATCCTGAACAAGCTCGGGATCGAGCAGACGAGCTTTGCCAACAGCACCGGCCTCATCACCGAAGCCTGAAGAGCCGCACGCAATGAAGACGACTGATCGCAGACGCTTGCTGCAGGCAGGCCTGGGCGGGCTCGCAGGGTTGGCCTCCGTGCCGCTGCTGGGCAGCCTTGCGGGCTGCCAACAACTGCCCGCGCGTCCGTCGCGGGCACGGACGGCCGCGTTGCCGACGGAGAAGCTGACCGAGCGCGTCACGCTCATCACCGGCGCGCCGGGTAACGTCATCGCGCTGGCGGCTGAAGACGGCGTCGTGCTGGTGGACAGCGGCGCGGCAGAATTTGCCCGCGCCGTCAAAGCGAGCCTCGCCGGCTCCACAGTGCGCACCCTGTTCAACACGCACTATCACCCGGACCAGACGGGTGGGAATGCGCTGTTCGGCAAGGAAGGGGCAACGATTCACGCGCACGTGATCACCCGCCAATGGCTGGCGACGGACTACTACGTGCCAGCGGAGGACCGCTGGGTGAAGGCGCTTCCTGCGCACGCACTGCCCACCGTGACCTTCCGCCAGAAGGGCGAGATGAAAGCTGGCGCGGAAACCATCGAATACGGGTATCTGCTCGAAGCGCACACGCGCGGCGATATTTACGTGTTCTTCCGGGATTCGAACGTGCTGGCCGTGGGCGATGTGGCCTCGCCCCTGCGCGATCCGTCTCACGACTGGTACGCGGGAGGCTGGCTGGGAGGCCGGGTGGACGCGATGGACGATCTGCTCAAGCTCGCCAACGATGACACGCGCATCGTGCCCGCATATGGTCCGGTGATGACGCGCGCCCAACTGCAGGCCGAGCGCGACATGATGCTGCATCTCTACGATCGCACCACGCAGCTCACCACGAAGGGTCACAGCGCGCAGGACATGCTCGAGGCCGGCGTCATGAACGAGGTGAGCCGCAAGTTCCAGGATCCCTACCGTTTCCTCTACGACGTCTGCAAGGGCCTGTGGGCCCACTACACGAATTTCGGAGGCAACATTGTCTGAGTTGACCCTCCGCGCTCCGAGCCCGCCCCGCAAGAGAAGCTCGAGAACCCGGACCCTCGCTGCAATCGGTGTGCTGTCGCTCGGGGCGGCGGCCTTCTCGAACACGGCCTTCGGGCAGGAGACGCTTGCGGATCTCATCCGCTCCGGCAATCGCGAGGCCGTTCTGGCCGCGATCACCTCGCCCGATCTCGACGTGAATGCGCCAGAGCCCGACGGCTCCACGGCGCTGCTCTGGGCGACCTACAAGGTCGATCACGAGCTGGTGCGCGCGTTGCTGAAGGCAGGCGCGAAGGCGAACGTCACGAACAACTACGGTTCGACCCCGCTTACCGAGGCAGTGAAGCTGGGCGATCTGGAACTCGTCCGGATGCTGCTCGAAGCGGGCGCCGATCCGGACTCGCCCAATCAGGACGGCCAGACCGCGCTCATGCTGGCCTCGCACATCGGCTCGCTGGAGATTGCGAAGCTGCTGATCGATCGCGGCGCGAATGTGAATGCGGTGGAAACCTTCCGCGGCCAGACCGCGCTCATGTGGGCCGCCGCGGAAAACCACCCGGACGTGGTCGACCTTCTGCTTGCGCATGGTGCGAATGTCTCGCTGCGCGCGAAGCATGACGATTGGCCGCGGCAGATGACGTCGGAGCCGCGTGCGCAGTTCCGGCAGACCGGCGGCCTCACGGCGCTGCTCTACGCCACGCGCTCCGGCTGCTACCGGTGCGCGGTGTCCATCGTCAAGGCGGGCGCCGACGTGAATCAGCCCAACCCGGATGGCATCACGCCGCTGATCAACGCGCTCGACAACCGCAGCTACGACATCGCGATGTTCCTGCTCGACCAGGGCGCCAACCCGAGCGCGTGGGACATGTATGGCCGCACGCCCCTGTACGTGGCGGTGGACATGCACTCCTACAGCGGGAGCAGTGGCTTCGGCAACGGCAACTTCCAGGGCTTCGGCGAGCCGCCCGGCCCCCCGCGCCCGAAGAACAAGGCCACGGCGATGGATGTCGTGAACCGGCTGCTGGCGATGGGCGTCGACCCCAACCATGAGCTCACGCGCATGCGGCCGAACGGCAACGGCCGGGGCCGTTTCGCGGACTACATGATGCGCGGTGGTACCGGCCCGCTGATGATTGCGACGCTGAGCCACGACGAGGAGGCGATCAAGGCGCTGCTGGCCCATGGCGCCGAAGTGGATCTCCCCAATGTCTTCCAGATCACGCCGCTGATGGCCGCTGCGGGCATGAGCGGCTCCGCGCGCGGCGGCACCGGCAGTGCCCTGAGCGCCGCCCGGCAGCAACAGGGAGACATTCAGGCACGCGTGATCAGGACAATCGACCTCCTGCTCGATGCAGGCGCGAACATCAACGCCCGCGTCACGAACAGCCGCACCCGCACGGCCAAACTCGTCGCCTATGTTCAGGGCCGCGACCACGAGGGCGAAACGGCTCTCTTCGCGGCAGCCGAGGCGGGATGGGACAAGGTCGTGAAGCATCTGCTCGATCGCGGCGCAGATCCGGCCGTGCGCTCAGCCGACGGCAAGACCGCCCTCGACTACGCCCGCTCACCCCGCACAAGGGGGGCCGGGCCCGCGGCGCAAGTGGAACTCAGCGCCGCTGCGACGGAAGCCCGCGCGGCCACCGTGGCCCTTCTCGAGGCGGTCACGCCCAAGGCTGCGCCCGAGGTTGCTGCGACCAACTAGCGCTGCACGCGCAGCAACCTTTTCCTGCGCTGACTGATCCGGCGGCCGTGGTGATCCACCACGGCCGCCCTGATTTTAAGGCCGCGCTCAGAACTGCGCGCGGATCCCCAGCCGGTACGACCGCCCGATCGGGTCGAACAGGATGAAGTTGCCGTTGCCCGCCACGCTCGGCGCCAGCGGCGGCTCCTGATCGAACACGTTGTTGATGGCCGCGAACGCGACGAGGTCATCGCCCTTGATCCTGAACTGGCCGCTCAGGTCCGTATAGAAGCGCGAGTCGACCTCGTTGATGTTCGCGCTGTTCAGCAACGTGATGCTCCAGCCCGGCTCGTTCGGCCCGACCAGCGAGTTGTTGTACTGGCCGGACGGGATGTACTTGTTCCGCATCGTCAGCGACAGCCGGTCCCGACTCCAGGTCGTGAGCAGATCGGCGCTCCAGTCCGGCATGCCAGGCTGCGTGCCCGCGCGCCAGCCGGTCATGCCGGCGCGCTGGGTCTCGCCCACGCTATCCTTCGTGATGAGGTCGTTGACGATCGTGCCCAGCAGGCGCATGTCCAACGTGCCCGCGTCACCCATGGTGAAGCGGTACTGTGCCTCGATATCGATGCCACGCGTGATCACGCTGTTCACGTTCAGCAGCAGGTTGCGAATTCGCACGATCTCGCCGGAGTCCGGATCGCGATCCACCAGCGGGCAGAACTCGGTTGCGCCCTGGTAGCAGCGGTTCGCCACCGTTTGCGCACCGAGCGTGCCGATGGCATCGTCCACCTGGATGTCGTAGTAGTCGACCGAGAGTTGCAGGCCGTCCAGCGCGCCACCTGGCCGCAGCACGATGCCCGCGGTCCACGTATCCGCCGTTTCCGACGTGAGCAGCGGGTTCGATCCCGAAATCTGCTGCGGATTGAGCTGCCGCCCGGTCGCCGGGTCGATGATGCCGCCGCCGCCCGTGGTCTGCGGCCCGAAGAGCTCCGAGAGGTTCGGCGCACGGATATCGCGGGAGCGCGTCGCACGCAGACGAAGCTCCGGAGTCACCTCCCACGTCGAGCCCACCTTCCAGGTCGTGACGGAAAGCGAGTGGTCGCCGGTCGAGGGATTGCTGAACGAATAGTGCGTGCGACGCACGGCCCCGTTCAGCTCCAGCGATCGCGCAAACGCCCGCTCGTTGAGCAGCGGGACGTTCGTCTCCAGGTAACCTTCCGTCACCTCGATCTGGCCGGAGAGCGCCTGGCCGTTCAGGGAGTAGAAATCGGTCGCCTTGGAGACCGGGTCGGCATCGCCTTCCAGCTTCTGCTTGCGCCACTCGACGCCACCGGCCAGCTGCACGGCGCCGGCCGGCAGCGCAAAGAGGTCGCCTTGCGCGTTTGCCGCAGCCACGTGCTCCCGGATAGCCGTGGTCTGAAACCCGTGCGGTGTGACGTACTCGCGCGCCTCGGCCGAGAACCGATTGCGGCCGAACGGGTTGAATGGCGCGCAGGCCGGGTCGTCATTCGATGGATTCGCATCCGCGTTGATGCGGCACACGATGTCGCCGGACGTGTTCGTGATTGCATCGATGGCGTTGCGCATGCGGGAAATGGAGACGTTGCCATCGACATCGAGGCGCACGTCGTTCTTGCCGAACTGGTAGTAACCATCCCAGCCCCAGCCGCTGTCGCCGAACTTTCCCTGCAGGGACGCGACGGCGCGATAGGTCTTGGTGGTCGACTGGGCACGCGCGTTGCCCACGTCACCGAACGCACGGCCGAGCGCGAACGACTGGATGTTGTTCGCCGCCATGATCTGCTGGACGGAGTCGGGTATGAACGGATTGTCGGCGTGGATCGGACCGAAGCTCTGCGCGTTGGCGAGATTTCCCGCGCTGTCCCGGTACTGGACGCCGTTCGACTCCCCGTGCACCTGCCCGAAGGACAGGTCGAGCCCGCCGGTCACCGAGTCCGTGAAGTCGAAGGTCGTCTTCGTGTACGCGATATAGCGCTTGACAGGCGTCTTCAGCAGGTAGCCCGAAATGAAGACGTTCTCCCCGTGCCCTTCGCCGCCCTTCATGAAGATGGGCGCAAGGTTCGTTCCGTAGAGCTCGCCGTACTGGAACGGGCGCGTCGTGCCATCCGGATTGAACGTGATGCCGCGCAGGGGGAATGAGGCCGACGAGGAGTTGATCACGCCGTCCTGCGAGAGCGTCGCGGTATGCACGTCGTCCGTGATGTTGTTTGCCGGGCGACCGCCCGTGCCCGGCGGCGAGTTACCGAGATTGAGCCACTCGGCGCCGCACCAGCTGCGCGTGTAGCAGTCGCCGAGACCGTGCTCGTTCGAGAACTCCCCGGCCCACACGAAATGTCCGCGGCCGCCGTTGAACGGCAGGCCCCCGGCGAGCGAGGCGCTCATGTTCTCGTCGTCGCCCTGGAAGCTTGCGCCGTAGGACGTGTTGGCGCGCATCCCCTCGAGATCCCCGGCGAGGATGAAATTGACCACGCCGGCCACGGCATCGGAACCGTAGGCGGCGGATGCGCCGCCGGTGACGATGTCCACGCGGTCGATGAGCGCGCTCGGAATGAGGTTGATGTCGATCGTGCCCTGAGAGGTGGAGGCGACGAAGCGCTTGCCATCCACCAGAACGAGCGTGCGGGAGGCGCCGAGGCCCCGCAGATCCAGCACGCGCGCGCCGATGTTGCCACCGGTGTTCTGGACGGTGGCGGGATTCGTGGATGCCCGAAATGAAGGCAGCTCGTTGAGCGCATCGCCCACATTGGGGATCGCACGCTGCTCGAGACGATCCGCGCCGACGACGGTGACGGGCGTGGGCGCGGTGAAGCCGCTGGCGCGCTGGATGCGCGACCCGGTCACCGTGATTTCCTGCAACCCCTCGCCGGGCTCGCTCGATTGCTCTGGCGACTGTGCGTACGCCGTGGTGGCCAGAATGAATGGAATGGTAGCCGCGGCCGCATGAAGGCCGGCCGAGTTCTTCTTGCGCATGCCTCCCCCTCTTTCTGATGCGCGTTGTGATCGGATGAAGCCGAACATAGCACGCGTCCTGCGCACCCGATTTACTGGATCGATGCGCACAGACCACGTGATGGTGGGTCGCGGCCGGGTGCGGCGTTTGCCCAACACCTTCTGAGCCGAAAATGGCACAGGGGGGGTACCTGGGACCGGTGGGCGCCCGCCAGGCATCCAGGCGCGCGGAGCCTGCACGCGTCACCGGTTGACAGCTAGGGGTGGTGCGGTCCGGACGGCGCCTCTGACGAATCCAGTCATACCCCGGGTGGCCGACGGATGTGTGCCCGGGCTGTGATGCGAGCGGCCGGGCCGGACG
>JADGHX010000194.1 GCA_019683695.1 Steroidobacteraceae bacterium | reverse complement strand
CATCCGGACTGGAGTACAGCCCGGATGTGGGCGTCGACTACTATATCTGGGCGCTGCAGGTCGCCGGTGTCGGAACGCTTCTATCCGGCGTGAATCTGCTCGCGACCATCATCAAGATGCGCGCACCGGGCATGACGCTCATGAAGATGCCCGTGTTCACGTGGACCGCGCTCTGCACGAACGTGCTCATCGTGGCCACGTTCCCGGTGCTCACCGCCGCTCTGGCGTTGCTCAGCCTCGACCGCTACGTCGGCACGCACTTCTTCACGAACGACTTTGGCGGCAACGCCATGATGTACGTGAACCTCATCTGGATCTGGGGGCACCCGGAAGTCTACATCCTGATCCTGCCGCTCTTCGGTGTCTTCTCCGAAGTCACCTCGACGTTCTCGGGCAAGCGCCTGTTCGGCTACAGCTCCATGGTGTACGCGACGGTCGTGATCACCATCCTGTCGTACATCGTGTGGCTGCATCACTTCTTCACGATGGGCTCGGGGGCGAGCGTGAACTCGTTCTTCGGCATCACGACGATGATCATCTCGATCCCCACGGGCGCGAAGATCTTCAACTGGCTGTTCACGATGTATCGCGGCCGCATCCGCTTCGAGCTGCCGATGATGTGGACCGTCGCGTTCATGGTCACTTTCGTCATCGGCGGCATGACGGGCGTGCTGCTCGCCGTGCCCCCGGCGGACTTCGTGCTGCACAACAGCCTGTTCCTGGTCGCGCACTTCCACAACGTGATCATCGGTGGCGTGCTGTTCGGCCTCTTCGCGGCCATCTACTACTGGTGGCCCAAGGCCTTCGGCTTCCGGCTCGCGCCGTTCTGGGGAAAGGTGTCGTTCTGGTTCTGGGTCGTGGGCTTCTACGTGGCCTTCATGCCGCTGTACGTGCTCGGCCTCATGGGCGTGACGCGCCGGTTGCGCTACTTCGACGATCCCTCGCTGCAGATCTGGTTCGTCATCGCCGCATGCGGCGCGGTGCTCATCGCGTGCGGCATCGCCGCGTTCCTCGTGCAGATCTACGTGAGCATCCGCGATCGTGCCTCGCTGCGTGATCTGACCGGCGACCCGTGGAACGGGCGCACGCTCGAGTGGTCCACGTCCTCGCCGCCGCCGGAGTACAACTTCGCCTTCACGCCCATCATCCACGACGGTGATGCATGGTGGGACATGAAGAAGCGCGGCTATCAGCGCCCGACGGCGGGGTTCAAGTCGATCCTCATGCCGCGCAACACGGGTGCGGGCTTCATTCTCGCGGCCTTGAGCTTCGTGCTGGCGTTCGCGCTCATCTGGTACATGTGGTGGCTCGCGGCCGTGAGCTTCATCGCCCTGATCGCTTACGCGATCTATCACACGTTCGATTACAACCGCGAGTACCGCATTCCGGCCGAGCAGGTTCTGCGCACGGAAACCGCTCGCACGCGGATGCTGGCTGCGGGGGTCTGACCATGGATCGCGCTGTTACCCTTCCTGAATTCGACACGACGGTCTTCTACGATCCGGACGAGCACGAGCACGCGCCGGGCGGCAGCACCCTGCTCGGGTTCTGGATCTATCTGATGAGCGACTGCCTCATCTTCGCCGTGCTGTTCGCCACCTATGGCGTGCTCGGGAGCAGCTACGCGGGCGGCCCGCGCCCCAGCGAGCTGTTCGATCTGCCGCTCGTGGCGCTCAACACAACGATGCTGTTGTTGTCCTCCATCACGTATGGCTTCGCGATGCTGGAGGCGCGGCGCCGGCGCGTAGCGACCACGCAGTTCTGGCTCGCCGTCACCGGGCTCTTCGGAGCTGCGTTCGTCGGCATCGAGCTGTATGAGTTCGTGCACCTGTTCCATGAAGGCGCCACACCACAGACCAGCGCGTTCCTGTCCGCCTTCTACACGCTGGTCGCGACGCACGGGCTGCACGTCACGGTAGGCCTGATCTGGCTCGTGGTGCTCATGGTGCAGGTCGGTCAGCGGGGGATCATGCCCGCGAATCAACGGCGTCTCGCGTGCCTGAGTCTGTTCTGGCACTTCCTCGACGTCATCTGGATTGGCGTCTTCACCTTCGTCTACCTGCTGAGCACATTGCGATGAGCACGCTTCACACCGCTCACACCAGCGCCCACGAGGGCGCGCACGGCACACTTCGCGATTACCTGATCGGGTTCGGGCTCTCCGTGATCCTCACGGCGATCCCGTTCTGGCTGGTGATGGGCGACGTTCTCGAGAGCAAGGCTGTGACGGGCTACGTCATCATGGGCTTTGCGGCCGTGCAGATCGTGGTGCACATGATCTACTTCCTGCACATGAACGCCGAGTCCGACGAGGGCTGGACGCTCACCGCGCTGGTCTTCACGATCATCCTCGTCGCGATCACCCTCGCCGGGTCGCTGTGGGTCATGCATCACCTCAACGTGAACATGATGCCGGGCATGGGGCCCGAAGCGCACGCTCACCCCTCCTCATGAACAGGCGGTGGACGCCTGTCGTTCTCTCCTTGCTGGGCGCTGTGGGCCTGAGCGCACTCGGCGTGTGGCAGCTCCAGCGTCTCGAATGGAAGCTCGCGCTCATCGATCGCGTTGAAGCACGCGTCCACGCCGCGCCGGTGCCCGCGCCCGGCCCGGCGCAGTGGCCTGCGCTCAACCGGGAGAACGCCGAGTACCTGCGCGTGCGTGTCGAGGGGCGTTTCCTGCCAGGGCGGGAAACGCTCGTGCAGGCTGTAACCGAACGCGGCGGCGGGTTCTGGGTGATGGCGCCGCTGCAGACGAATCAAGGCTTCGTCGTGCTCGTGAATCGCGGCTTCGTCCCGCCGGAACAGCGGGATGATCCCGCTTCGCGGATGCAGACCGGTCCCGTTTCGATCACCGGGCTCGTACGCATGACCGAGCCTGGCGGCGCCTTCCTGCGCAAGAACGCTCCGGAGGAAAACCGGTGGTATTCTCGCGACGTGGCCGCCATCACTCACGCGCAGGGCATCCAGGGCGCAATCGCGCCGTACTTCATCGACGCCGAGGCAGACCCCGCGGCCGATGCGCGCATGCCGGTTGGCGGGCTCACGGTTATCAAGTTCCACAACAGCCATCTGCAGTACGCGATCACGTGGTTCGCGCTCGCGCTCATGGTGGCCGTGTTCGGCGTGCGCATTCTTCGGCATGAGCAGCACAGACGCTGAGGCGCGCGGTCCGCGGCTCGCGACGCTCGCCACGGCACGCAACGGCGCGGCCACGGCGGCCGCCACGCCGGCGGACACCACCAACCGCAAGAACATGATGCTGCTGATCCAGCTTCGCTGGATCGCGGTCATCGGCCAGATCGTCACCATCGCGGTCACCGAGCTCGCTCTCGGCATCTCCCTGCCGCTCGGGGCAATGGCGTTCGTGGTCGCCGGGCTCGTGGCGCTGAACGGCCTGAGCTATCTCTGGGTGCGCAATCGCCCGACACTGACGAACCGGGCGCTGATGCTCGCGCTCATGCTGGACGTGGTCGCGCTCACCGCGCAGCTCTATCTGAGCGGGGGCGCGACGAACCCCTTCACGGCGCTGTATCTCATGCAGGTCACGCTCGCGGCCGTGCTGCTCGAAGTGGCATTCGCGTGGACCATCGGCGCCATCGCCGCCGCGGGGTTCCTGCTTCTGATCGTGTTCAACCAGCCCCTCATGCTGCCGCCCGGTGGCAGGCTGGATCTTTTTACGCTCCACATCATCGGCACGTTCGTCTCCTTCGTGCTCAATGCTGCCCTGCTGGTATTCTTCCTGGTGCGAATCACACGCAACCTGCGAACACGCGATGCGCGCCTCGCCGCTCTCAAGCAGCAGGCCGCGGAGGAGGATCTGATCGTGAGGATGGGCCTTCTGGCTTCCGGCGCCGCCCACGAGCTCGGCACGCCCCTCGCCTCCGTGGCCGTGATCCTCGGGGACTGGCGGCGCATGCCCGAGATCCGACGCAATGCCGAGCTGATGGAGGATATCGACGAGATGCAGGCGGCCATCGAGCGCTGCAAATCCATTGTCACGGGCATCCTCAAATCCGCGGGCGAAGCGCGCGGCGATGCGCCCGTGATCACGCCCGTGAACGATTTTCTGGCAGACCTCGTAAAGGAATGGCGCGAGGCCAGCCCGGGTGCGACCCTGCATTACGAGAATGCCGTGGGCACCAACGTGCCCATCATCTCCGATTCCACGCTCAAGCAGGTGGTGTTCAACCTGCTCGACAACGCCTTCGAAGCCTCACCCCACTGGATCCAGCTCACGGCTCGCGAGGACGCGGACGCATTGCTGCTCGAAGTGCGTGATGCGGGCCCGGGTTTTGCGCCGGATGTGCTCGACCATCTGGGAACGCCCTACCATTCCACCAAGTCTCGTGGCGGCGGGCTCGGGCTGTTCCTCGTGGTGAATGTGGTCCGCAAGCTCGGCGGCTCGGTGTCCGCCGGCAATCATCCGGAAGGCGGCGCGGTCGTCACGCTCCGCCTGCCGCTCGAGACGCTCACGATCGGAACGCGCGCGCATGTCGGCTGAAAAACTGCTCGTACTTGTCGAGGATGACGCGAGTTTCTCGCGCACGCTCAAGCGCTCCTTCGAGCGCCGCGGCTATCAGGTGATCACGGCGGCGAGCCACGATGAGCTCGTCGAGCTGCTCAAGACGCACTCGCCCGGGTACGCGGTGGTCGATCTGAAGCTTGCGGGCGGCGCATCGGGCCTCGCTTGCGTGGCCACCCTGCACGCCCACAACCCGGCGACACTCATTGTCGTGCTTACCGGCTTTGCCAGCATCGCCACCGCGGTGGAGGCCATCAAGCTCGGCGCCAATCACTACCTTGCGAAACCCTCGAACACCGATGACATCGAGGCCGCCTTTCACAAGGCCGAGGGCAACGCCAACGTGGCGGTCGGCGAGCGCCCGAGCTCCATCAAGACGCTCGAATGGGAGCGCATCCACGAGACGCTGGCGGAAACCGGCTTCAACATCTCCGAAACGGCGCGCCGCCTCGGCATGCACCGGCGCACGCTCGCGCGCAAGCTCGAAAAGCGGCGGGTGAAGTAGCGGCCCCGGCTCGCCTTCACGTCAGGGGCGTCAGCTCTTCCAGCACCGTGGGCAGAAGCTCGCTCACGTTCGGATGGATGCGCACGTGGCGCTGGAACTCGGTGTACGGAATCTTTCCGTGCACGGCATCGATGAGCGAGTGCACCGCCTCGTCCGCCCCCGTTCCCACAAGCGCCGCGCCCAGGATGCGCTTCGAGTCCCGCTCGACGTGGATCTTGAGGAAGCCGCGCGTTTCGCCTTTTTCCACCGCGCGCGCCACACGCGTCATCGGGCGCTTCCCCACGAGCGCGGCAATGCCGTTCTTGCGGATCTCGGCTTCACTCATCCCCACGCGTCCGAGCGGCGGGTCGGTGTAGAGCGCATAGACGGGAACGCGATCGGTGTATTTTCGCCCGGCATTGGCGAGAAGGTTGTCCGCAACGATCTCGTAGTCGTTGTACGCCGTGTGCGTGAAGGCGCCTTTTCCGTTGCAGTCACCAAGCGCCCACACGCGCGGATTGGACGTGCGCAGACTCTCGTCCACCTCGATATAGCCCTGCTTGTCCACGCGAATGCCCGCGGCGTCGAGCCCGAGATCATCGGTGTTCGGCACACGCCCCACGGCGAGCAGCAGATGTGTGCCGTACTCGCGCGGGGCGCCTTTCTTGCAATCGAGCCCAACGGATAAACCATTCGCTTCCTTGCGCACGCTCAGGCACTCCGCGGCCAGGCGAAGCGAGATTCCCTCCTCACACAGGAACTCCTGGATGGCGAGGGACACATCCTCATCTTCGCGCCCGACGAGCCGCGGCTGCATCTCGATCACCGTGACGCGGCTTCCAAACCGACGCATCATCTGCGCGAACTCGAGCCCCAGATAACTGCCGCCCACCACGAGCAGGTGCTCCGGCACGAAGTCGAGATCCATCATGCTCACATTCGTCAGGTACGGCACCGTGTCCACGCCCGGCATGGGCGGAATGCGGGGCCGCCCGCCCACGTCGAGGAAGATCTTGTCGGCGCACAGCGCTTCGCCATTCACCTCCACCGTGTCCGGTCCCGTGAAGCGGGCGTGACCGCGATACACCTTTCCCCCGTTGAGCCCTTCCATCCTGCGCTCGACGCCTTCACTGAAGCTGCGGACGATTTCGTCTTTCCGCGCCTTCACACGGCGCATATCGACGCGCGGGGTGTTTTCCAGGATGACGCCGTACTCGCTTGCGCGACGCGAGACGTGGGCGGCCCGTGCACTTGCGATCATCGCTTTCGTTGGCGTGCAGCCGTCGTTGATGCACGTGCCGCCGAACTTGCTCTTCTCCACGACGGCGACCTTCATTCCGGCGGCAGACAGCCGAGCGGCAAGCGAGGGACCTGCCTGGCCCGTGCCGATGATGAGCGCATCGAAGGTCGTGCTCATGGCGGCACTATAGACCTGCAGGAACGTCGTTCGAAGCGTGCTTCAACGGTGTGAGCACTGCCTCCGCGCGATGCCGACGCGAGCGCCAGCTTTGCGACATCTCGCTCGTCCGTTGCCGCCACGGCTGCGCCACGGCTGTTACGTGCGGCTTCCATCGGCCTGTCTGCTCTGAGGCGAGCGCGCGCCGCAATGAAACTTCGAGACGGGCGCGGAGCCAGAGTTGTACCGTGGCTTGCCCGAGCGGGTTGTCACGCCAGCTCGTGATCCCCGAACCGGGATCGCGCGGTCCCGGGCGACGCAGCCCACACCAGATGGTGTCGCATATGGCCGTGAACGCAGAAATCGCCACTCGCGCCGTGTCTCCCGAACGAGCCAGGTTGGCGGAAACCGATTACCCGCCGGCGCGCCAGGCGTGGTACTGCGTCTTTGCGCTGGCGCTCGCGGTGATGGTGAATTTCCTCGACCGCGGCATCCTCACGCTGCTGGTCGAGCCCATCAAGCGCGATCTGCGGCTCACGGACGTGCAGATGAGCCTCATCATGGGGTTCGCCTTCACGTTCTTTTATGTGGTGCTCGGGCTGCCCGTTGCGCGGCTCATCGACCGCAAGAGCCGCAAGCTCATCATGACGGCCGGCATCACGATCTGGAGCGTCATGACGATGCTCTGCGGGCTCGCGACGAACTTCTGGCATCTGTTCTTCGCCCGCATGGGCCTCGGCGTCGGTGAAACCACGAGCGGCCCGTCTGCGTACTCGCTGCTCGCGGACTACTTTCCGCCGCACCGGTTGCCCCGCGCCATCTCGTTCATGCAAGGCGGCTTCGTGCTGGGCACGGGCCTGTCGCTGATACTCGGCGCGTGGATCATCGATTTCGTCGCGGCGAACCCGAACCTGACGCTGCCGATTGTCGGCCCGCTGCGCGGCTGGCAGATGGTGCTGATGCTCGTGGGTTTACCGGGCCTCGTCGTCGCCGCCATCATGGCGAGCGTGCGCGAGCCGCGCAGACTTGGCGGCGCGCAGGCAGAGCCCACACCGGTTGCCGAGATCTTCCGCTTCATCCTGCGTCACCGGCTCGTCTACCTCCCGCTGTTCCTCGGCATGGGGCTTCGCTCGGTGCAGATGTTCGGAACGCAGATGTGGCAGCCGGCCTTTTATGGACGCACCTACGGCTGGTCGCCCTCGCAGATCGGGTACGTGTCCGGGCTCAGCGTCTTCATCGCCATGCCCATCGGGCTCGCCATCGGCGGATGGCTTGCCGAGCGTTACTGGAAAAGGGGCGTGCACGACGGGAACGTCCGTGTCGTCGTGCTGAGCACGTTGATTTCGGTGCCGTTCGCCGTTGCCGGCCCGTTCATGCCCAACCCGTGGCTTGCGGTCGGCTGCCTGCTGCTCGCGACGCTGACCTCCATCATGGCGGCCGCTCCGGAGAATGCGGCGGTCCAGACGGTCACGCCCAATCGGCTGCGCGGCCAGATGACGTTCCTGTTCCTCTTCATCATGAACGTCGTCGGCATGGGGCTCGGGCCCATGGTGGTGGGCGCGCTCAACCAGTATGTCTTCGGAGAGGAGCTGATTCGTCACTCGCTCTCCGCGGTCGGTGCCCTCATGGGCATCCCGGCGATCTACATCTTCTGGCGAGGACTGCGCCCCTACGGGCGCGCCATCGCGAGCGGCAAGCCGCTCGAATGAGCATGGGAGCCTTCCTCAACTTGTGACGATTGCGGCGAGGCGAGGCCGTCGCACGCTCACCGGCCGTGCCCTCGAGCCTCACGGTGACAAGCGCGGCGCGAATCGGCAAGCTCGACATCCGTGGAAATCTTCGAGCTTGCGATTGCGCTGCTGCTCGTCGGCGCCCTCCTTGCGCTGCTCGCGAATCGCGTGGCTGTGCCGTATCCCGCGCTGCTCGCGCTCGCCGGCACGGTGATCGCGCTGCTCCCCGGCACCCCCGAGATCACGCTCGACCCGGAGCTTGCACTGGCCCTGTTCGTCGCCCCCATCCTTCTCGATGCCGCGTACGACGCTTCGCCGCGGGACCTTCGCGAAAATCTCGTCCCGGTGCTCAATCTGGCGTTGCTCGCGGTGGGGGTGACGATTGCCGCGGTGGCCGTGGTCGCACGCCTCGTCGTGCCCGACATGGGCTGGGCGACCGCAATTGCGCTCGGCGCGATCGTGGCGCCGCCGGATGCGTCCGCCGCCACAGCGGTGCTGCGCCGCTTGAATCCCCCTCACCGGCTGCTCGTCCTGCTCGAAGGCGAGAGCCTCTTCAACGATGCCAGTGCGCTGATCGTCTATCGCATCGCCGTTGTCGCCGCCATCACGGGCGCGTTCTCTCCCTGGAACGTGATGCTGATGCTCGTGGTCGTCGGCGTCGGAAGCGTCATCGCCGGCATCGTGCTGGCCAGGGCGTATCTGTGGCTCACGCGTCGCGTCGAGGACGTTCCCGTCTGGGTGCTCCTGCAGTTCATCGGGACTTTCGCGGTCTGGCTGCTCGCCGAGCGCGTCGGGCTATCGCCGATCATCACGATGGTCAGCTATGCCATGACGCTCGCCCGACGCGCGCCCGCCCGAATGGACGGCCGTCGCCGGATCGTTTCCTACGCCGTCTGGGAAGTTGCGGTATTCGTGCTGAACGTGCTGGCGTTTCTGCTCATCGGGCTGCAGCTCAGCAACGTTCTGGACCGCACGCAGGGCGTGGACCTCGGCACCTATCTGATGGACGCGCTCGCGGTGTGTGCCACCGTGGTGCTCGTACGCCCGCTGTGGTG
>JADGHX010000193.1 GCA_019683695.1 Steroidobacteraceae bacterium | reverse complement strand
TTGTATAAGACACAGCCTCACCTGCATTCATTGAGGCACTGCACCCATCGGGCCCCGTCGCCTCCGGCGACGTCGCCATTTCGGCTGAAGAATGAAGATGAAAGAACGAAGAGAAGAAGCCGAAAAGAATGAGCCCGCGCTGCAAGCGGTGCGCGTGGAATCTCCGCCAGCCGTTTCTGCTGGCACGTGTGCACAAAAGGTGCACTTTCGTTCGAGCGGCACGCGCCCGTCTTCGCGCATGCCGCAGAACGCGCGAATGCTGTTTCGCAGAATTTGCGCAGGTGACGATGCGCACCGCTGCGCTGGCGCGCTCTTACGGTTCGACCAGTACGAACTGAACGCGCCGAGGACTTCGCCACCCGACTCAATCGGGCCGACGTGCGCGACAGAATGGGCTTGCCAATTCGCGCACGGCATCGTGCGCGGACAGCGCAGTCTCGTGGAGGCGCGTTTGGAGTACAGGCCCACGAGCTGGCGCGCATCCGTCGATGGCGCTTAGACTCGCCGCGGCCATCCCGGCAGCGGTGAGAAGCCATTCGGGCGTCGGACGGAAGAAGGCGTGACCGCCGCGAAGCGGCACGGCAGCCTGGGGTTGCGAGCGGCAGAGACAACCACGATGTGGCGGAGTGCACCCCTCGCCCTGCTCCTCTTTGCGATCAGCGCCTGCGGCACGGTTCCGCTGCGGCCCGCGCGGCTCTCGCATTCTTTCTACGGGTGCATGAAGGCCGTCTTGCGCGAGAAGCTGCCACCCGATCTTCCCGAAGACGAGGCCCATTGCGTGGCATCGGGCCTGATCGCTCGCTACTGCAGCGTGACTGAGGCCTACCTTGCAGGCGCAGGCAAGGAATTGCGAGACCTGTTTGGGCACGGCGATGCGGAGTGGCGCGACTGGGTCTTGGATCGTGCCGGCATCGCGTGCGCGCGCCGTGCGGAGGGAGATGACGCACTCACTGCATGCTGCACACGATGACGGGCTGCGCCTCCATGGATACGCCCTAGCCCTGAACGCGTTACAGAAGGAGTTCCCGGCATCGTGGAGGGCAGTCTTTGGAGAGCGCTTCAGCTTCAGGGCTTGCGGTCCAGCCGCCCATTGAACCGATGCTCGCCAGGCTCGCGGACGAGCTGCCCGCCGGGAATTACCTGTATGAGCCGAAATGGGATGGGTTTCGCGCCATCGTGTTCCGCGGGGGAGATGACGTTTACCTCCAGAGCCGCGATCTGCGGCCACTCGACCGCTACTTCCCCGAGCTGCACGCCGCACTGCTCGAGCGGCTGCCGAGGAATTGCGTAGTCGACGGCGAGATCGTCATCGCCACGGACCGCGGGCTCGATTTCGATGCGCTCCAGCTGCGACTGCACCCCGCCGCCTCCCGAGTCGAAAAGCTCGCGAAAGCGACGCCCTCCTCGTTCGTCGCCTTCGATGTGCTGGCCGTCGGCCGCCGCAATCTCATGACCGCACCGCAGGCCGAGCGCCGCGCGGCGCTGGAAAAATTGCTGAGCGAGGTGAATCCGCCGGTCTATCTCACGCCCGTGACGCGTGATCGGGCGGTGGCGCTCGATTGGCTCACGCGTTTCGAAGGAGCGGGCCTCGACGGCGTGGTTGCCAAGCTCGACTCGGGCACTTACCTCCCGGGCAAGCGCGCGATGATCAAGATCAAGCACTCACGCACCGCCGACTGTGTGGTGGCCGGCTTCCGTTGGCACAAGAGCGGGAAGGATGCCGTCGGTTCGCTGCTCCTCGGCTTGTATGACGATCACGGCGTTCTCCAGCACGTCGGCGTGACGTCAGCGTTCACGATGGCGATGCGCCGGCAGCTGGTGAAGGAGCTCGCACCTCTTCGCAAGAACGCAATGGACCACCATCCCTGGCGCGAGTGGGCAGGCGCCGCGGCCGAATCGAGCCGCATGCCCGGCGCGCAGAGCCGCTGGAGCGCTGGCAAGGACCTGTCGTGGGAACCGCTCAGAATCGAACGCGTGTGCGAAGTGAAGTACGACCACATGCAAGGCAACCGCTTTCGCCACGCGGCGCAGTTTCTGCGCTGGCGGCCCGACAAGCGTCCGCAGAACTGCCGCTACGACCAGCTCGACGTCACGACACCCTACGAGCTCGAACGAATCTTCTCGTCCGGATCGAGCGGCTCCTGACCTGGGCGCAGCGCTTCGGGCACGTGTTGCAGATTGATGCGAATCCGGGTCCAGGTGCTGTAGCGCCCGCGCATGGCATCGACAAGCACGTCTTCCGGCTGCAGATGGGCTGCAGCTTCCGGGTGGCGCGCTTTCCAGCGCGCAAGACCGCCGAGCGCGTCTTCCTTGCGGCGAGCACGCCCGATTTCGATCAGCGGCAGTCTGCGTTTCGAGGGTGGCGCGCGACGAGGCTCCGACGCCTGCCTTCTGTAATGCGGCGGCCAGGGCGCATCGCCCAGGCCCTGCCGTTCGAACAGCTCGAGCAGCCCGTCCAGCGAACCCGCGTGCTCGTCAATGCCAGCGTGCGGGTCCCCGCGCTTTTCGAAACGCGCGGGCATTGACGCCAGAGTGAAATCGGCCGGATTGCAGACCTCGACCTCATCCCAGGTGAGCGGCGCCGACACGCGCGCATCGGGCGTTGGGCGCACGGAGTATGCGGAGGCAACGGTGCGATCCTTCGCGTTCTGGTTGTAGTCGACGAACACACCGTGACGCTCCTCCTTCCACCACTTGCTGGTGGCGAGCGTCGGCGCGCGCCGCTCCACTTCGCGCGCAAGCGCAAGCGCCGCGCGGCGCACTTCATCGAAACCCCAGCGTTGTTCGAGGCGCACACAGATGTGCATGCCACGCGAACCGGACGTCTTGGGCCAGCCGACGAGCTTGAAATCCTGCAGCACGCCACGGGTGACAGCGGCGACTTGCTGAATCTGCTTCCACGCAACTCCAGGCACCGGGTCCAGATCGACGCGCAACTCGTCGGGATGTTCGAGGTCTTCGGCCCGCACCGGGTGCGGATGCAGCTCGAGGCATGCGAGATTCGCAAGCCACACGAGCGTTGCTGCATCGCGCGGCACCACTTCCTCTGCGGCGCGGCCGGACGGAAAGTGAAGCTCTACCACCTCTATCCAACGCGGGCGGCTTTTCGGCGCGCGCTTCTGATAGAAATGCTCACCCTCGATGCCGTCCGGATAGCGAACGAGCATGTTCGGCCGGCCGCCGGCGCCGCGCAGTGCGCCGTCGGACACCGCGACGTAGTAGCGTGCCAGGTCGAGCTTCGTGTATCCGGGCTGCGGAAAAAGCACCTTCTGCGGGCTCGAGATCGCGACCTCGCGCCCCGCGACCTCGAGGGTCTCTGCTTCGCGCTTGCTGGCCACGTGGGGAAATCTCCCTTCCTCGCCCGTATCAAGAACGAGCATAGAGTGCGCGCGAATGCGCTGCCATGCAGATCTCGCGAGCGACCCGGGCGTTCCCGGAGCTAACGAAGCTGCGGCGCAAGCCGCGAGACTGGAGCACTGGCGCATCAGCATGCCCGTCGCCCCACTGCGAAGCACTGGAAACTCGCGCATCGCGGAAATTCATGCCCTGCTCGATTTCGCGAGCACGTGACGGCAAGCGCCGTCTGTTATCGTCGATGCCGGCCGTGCATTGAAATCCGCACGGGCTCTGGCCTAGTCTCCCGAGCACGCTACATCCCCGTCTGCCGAGGAGATTCATGAGCATCGTCAAACTGCGCGTCAATGGCACGACTCACGAGGTGGACGTGGACCCGTCCACTCCTCTGCTTTACGTGCTGCGGAACGATCTCGATCTGCATGGCCCTCGCTTCGGATGCGGGCTGGGCCAGTGCGGTGTGTGCACCGTCATCATGGATGGCGTGGCAATCCGCTCCTGTATCACACCCGTAGCAGCCGTGCGTGGCGAGATCACGACGCTCGAAGGTCTCGCGAAGAACGGGAAACTGCATCCGTTGCAGCAGGCGTGGATCGAGGAGCAGGCGGCGCAGTGCGGCTATTGCCAGAACGGCCAGATCATGACGGCCAAGGCATTGCTCGACCGAAATCCGAACCCGACCGATGCCGAGATCCGCGAAGCCATGGAAGGCGCGCTGTGCCGATGCATGACCTACTACCGCGTGCAGTCGGCGATCCGCCATGCAGTGCGCGAGACGAACGCTGCGGGAGAAGCCCGATGAGCACCTCCCTGCAGTTCCCGCAGGCAGTCGAGGATGCCGTGTCCGGGCTCGATCAGGCTTCGCGCAGAAGCTTCCTCAAAGCCTCCGGCGCGCTGGTCATCAGCCTGGGCATTACCACCCTCCCGGGCGCGAAAGCCTTCGCCCAGAAATCCGCCGCAGCTGCTGCGGGTCCGTATCCCGATCCGGACTTCCTGCAGCTCGACACGTGGATCGTGATCCACCCCGACAACACGGCGACCTTCTACGTAGGCAAGACCGATGGCGGCCAGGGCACCGGCACGGCCTTCCGTCAGATGATGTGCGACGAGCTCGACATCGCGTATGACAAGACGCGCCTTGTGATGGGCTGCACGGACATCACACCCGACCAGGGCGGCTCGGGCGGTTCAGACGGCGTGGAGCGTGATGGCCGGGTGATGCGCAGGGTTGCAGCCGAAGCGCGGCGAGTGCTGCTGGAACTGGGCGGCCGGCATCTCGGCGCGCCAGTCGAGATGCTTGCGGTGGCAAATGCCACCATTGCGCTGAAATCCGATCCTTCGAAGAAGGTCACGTACGCTGAGCTGGTCGGCGGCAAGCGGTTCAACGTCGCACTCACCGGCCGCAACGTCGATGCGGTCACCGGCAAGGCCGAAGTGAAGCCCGTCAGCGAGCTGCGGGTCGTGGGGCAGTCGATCAAGCGCTACGACATTCCCGCCAAGGTGGACGGATCATTGAAGTGGGCGGTGGACATGAAGCTGCCCGGGATGGTCCATGCACGCAACGTGCGGCCTCCTTTCGCGGGAGCCACGCTGCAGCGTATAGACGAGTCGTCGGTGGCCGACGTGCCCGGTTTCATTCGCGTCGTGAGCCGTGGCAACTATGTGGCGGTGATCTGCGAGCGCGAAGAGCAGGCCATTCGCACCGCGAGACAACTGAAGGTGGAGTGGAAACGACCTGCGACCGCGCCGTTTCCGCCCTCCAGCGAGCTGTTCGACTACATGCGCCGCGCCACGCCCACGTGGACGAGCGAGCCCGCGATCGAGGGTGATCCGGCCGCAGCGCTGCAGGCGGCGCGGCATGTCATCGAAGCCGAATACGAAGTGCCTTTTCAGGGACACACCGCGATCGGTCCGGCACACGCGCTGGCGGACCCGTCGAACGGGCAGATGACAATCTATTCCAATGACATGAAGTCTTACGGCCTGCGCAATGGCGTCGCCAAATTCCTCGACATGCCGCGCGAGAAAGTGCGCGTGGTCTACATGGACGGGCCACAGGTGTACGGTCGTACCGCCGCTGATGACGCGGGGTTCGAAGCGGCGTTTCTGGCCAAGGAGCTGGGGCGGCCTGTGCGCGTGCAATGGATGCGCGATGAGGAAACGGCGTGGGATACGAAAGGCCCGGCGTACGTCTTCAAGCTGCGCGGCGCGCTGGATGAGAACGGCAAGGTCACGGCGCTGGAGTACGACGCCTGCGCCATCGACCACAACCATCTCGGATACAACGAGCCCGACACGGTGCTCATCGCGCAGCTCATGGGCCGGCGCCCCGAACGCCCGGCGCGGGGCAGCGCGTCGACGCCTTCCGTGATGTACGCCATTCCGAACCGACGCACGACGACGCGCATCGTCGCCCTGCCGATGATCTGGGAGACGCCACTGCGGACGGGCAATCTGCGCGATCCCAACGGCCCGCAGGTCACGTTCGCCTTCGAGTCGTTCATCGACGAACTGGCGGCTGCGGCGAAGGCCGATCCCGTGCAGTTCCGTCTCGAGATGCTCGAAGCGGCCAAGGAAGACGATGTGTTCCGGAAAGCGCGCTCGCTCGCCGTGGTGCGTGCGGCCGCGAAGGCATATGGATGGGATGCACGCCCGTCACCCAGACCGCGCGCGGCCGCAACGCGTGGCAACGTGCTCTCAGGGCGGGGAATTGCCTACACGTATCGGAGCAACACCATCGCCGCCGTGATCGCCGAGGTCGAGGTGAATGTCGAGACCGGGCGCGTCTGGACCAAACGTCTCGTGTGCGCCCACGATTGCGGGCTCGTGATCAATCCGGAAGGTCTGCGTCACACCGTGGAGTGCGGCATGCTGCACGCTCTGAGCCGCGCCCTCTGGGAAGAGGTGCAGTTCGACAACGAGAAGGTGACCAGCGTCGACTGGGTGTCGCACCCCAGCCTGCGACATTCGGATACACCCGAGGCCATCGACGTCGTGCTGGTCAACGGCGATCCCGACCCGACACGCCCGGACCTGCCACACTACGGCGCGGGGGAATGCAGCCACAAACCCGTGATCGCCGCGGTCGCCAACGCGATCTACGACGCCACCGGGGTTCGGTTGCGGCGGCCGCCGTTTCGCAGTGAACGCGTATTGGCGGCACTGAAAGCCGCGAGCACGTGAACCGCGGAAATTTGAGGGCATCGCCGCCGGCGCGGCGATGCCCGTGACGTTACTTGATCGAAGACAGCCAGGGGATGAACACCTTCCTGGCAATCTCCCCGTTGTTCAGCTCTTCGTTCATGAAGTGCCCGTTGCCGTCGATGCCGTAGTCTTCCTTGAGCCGCGCCAGCGTCGCCTTGGCGCCGAGCTGGTTCAGCGTGTGAACCGAGCAGTGCACGGTCGGCGTGAACATCGGGAACGACAGCGGTGACACCACGAACAGCACCGGCTTGCCCGCATAGGCGGGCACAGTGTGCACCTTGCCCTTCGGCTGCAGGCGGCAGGGGGCGAGCCCCTCGCCTTCCGGCGGCAGCGACTCGGTTTCGATCTGCTCGCCGGGCGCCAGAGCCGGCTCAAAGGTGATGAGCGGTGCGAGCGTGTTGGTAATGCCCATCACCGGCTCGATGGCGAGCACGCCCTTCACCAGCTGAGGACGCGCCTCCATGGCGAGCCAGCCGGCCGCACCGCCAGCCGAATGCGTCACCATGATGGCGGGGCCGATCCTGTCCAGAAGCTCTGCCAGGTTCTCTTTCAGAATCGCATTGGACACCGTGGGCCCGGGCTCGGAGCTGGCCGTGTGCTGGGCCACTTCGCGCGAATCCGCGGCGCCACCTCCGGGATACTGCTTGCTCTGCTTGGTGAAGGTATTGGCGATGAATTCAGTGGTGGGTGGGGCACCCAGCTGCTCGCCATAGGCGCGGGAGTTGGGTGAGCGCCCATGGGCGGGGCGATCCACGAAATACACATCGAAGCCCGCGGCCAGAAAGTAATCGAGCCAGCCATCGCGCCCATCCGGTGTGCCCATCCAGTCGGTAGCCTGGCCGCCGCCACCATGCACGAGCACCAGGGGATACGGGTGGCGCTTCCGTGCGGGCAACTGGAAGCCGACGTACATCTGGCCTTCGATCGCGTGACCCGTGGTGGGCGGCTGGCCGGCGCGGCCCGGCACCTCCACCTGCTTCGTCCGCACGCCCACCCAGAAGAAGCCCTGATCGCGCAGGCTGATCGTTCCGGCCTCGCCACCCGAGGCGGACGCGGGTCCCGAGAACAACAGAAACGCGCTGGCCAGGAGACCGGCTGCTGTGAACGCACGCGTACGGACGCTCTTGAGCTTCTTCTTCATTTCCCCCCCGAGGTGCTGTGCTGGATGAGGCTCATCGTATCCGATCAGGTTTCGGATGCGGCACGCGGTGCGCGCCGGGCTTGGGGAAGCGGATGCGGGTGGCCACGGGGCGGATTGGTCCGCCGCTTGAAGCCAGTGGATCGCGCAAACCCTCGCAGATTCGGAGCCCGTGAAAATTAGAAGTCTGACTTCTATTTTTCACGGGCATGTGACTCGCCGCTCCAGGAGCATCGCAACGTTCCTGCTCAATGCTTGCCGCTCCTTCTCTTCGTTTGTTTGGACGATGACGCCCCAGACGACAATGTCCTCAGCGCCTCGCGCCTTCTCGTGACCTCGGCGACGATCTGGGGCCAGCGCACCTTGTGTAAGGCCGGCGTCGTTCGGAAGCTTTCGAGTGGAACGGCAGCCAAAGGGTCGATGCCGTACAGCAGGAATACCCTGACCGCGGCCATGTCGCGTGCCATGTCCGCGAGGCGCTCGAGCAATTTGAGCCCCGCTCGTTCTCCGCGACTCGATATCTCTCGTTCGATGAATGCACGCACTACGCTCACGGCGAGCCGCGCCTGTGCGATGCCGGCCTCAGTTCGCTTATCCGCAAGCAGATGGAGATTCTGGATTCGACTGTCGAGCACGTCGAGCGGGTGAATGACACGAAGGCGGCCGATATCCGGCACGTCTAGCTCGATCGCGCGACGGACAAGATCCTTCGTAGTCAGTCCAACGACGCCCGAAAGAAAGTCCACCTGTTTGATCGCACCCCTTCTGGTGCGCTGGCTGACCTTCGCGGTCTGAGGCGTTGAATCATCGAGTGACGGAATCCAGATACTCCAACCGAGACGCTTACCCAGCGTCGTTGCAAGCACGGCATCGCCGATGAAATCTGCATCGGCCGTCACCACGGGGACGAGATTCGATGGACGCTCGACCTGCAGATAATCGGCCCAGAAAACCAGTGCCTGACCACCGACCAGGAGAGCCTGCGGCGAGCAGATACTCAGGATCTTGCGAACATCCTGAGGCGTGAGCGGCGCCTCAGCCTCAACCTTACTCCTCATCGAAGCAGCTCGGGATCGTCAGCATCTTTGCGGCGCGCGCACTCTCCGGCGGGATCATGTGATTTTTCCCCCACGCACGCGACTGCTCTCGGGGTGCGCTCCGCGCGGACAACTCTTCCAGCACACGCGGTGCCAGCACGACCGCGACCAGACGCCCGTGCTTCACGATGTCCACACGACCCAGGGCGGCAACGTCGTCGAGAAGACCACCGAAGTTGTTCTTCGCGTTGCTCGCAGATACGGTTTTTGCCATTTGGCCATTTTAGCCAAAAACCAGTTTCCGTGTGGCCGAAGTTCCGGCCGGGACCTGACGCATACCGGGGACGACCCTGCCTACGCCTCGCCCGCACCAAGTCGAACCGGGGAAGCGCCTGTTTCGTGCCCAACGTGCCACGTTCGGTCGCGCCATCGCCCCATCCGCCAACCGGCGCCCGGCTGCCACGTGCGCCCCTTCTCCGGACGCCCCCGCAGATTCCAGGGACCGCCCACCCC
>JADGHX010000192.1 GCA_019683695.1 Steroidobacteraceae bacterium | reverse complement strand
GGCATGTCGAGGGTGGGGCATGACGCAAGCCTCATGCCCACTGCGCCTTCCTTGCAGGTCGTCGTGTGTCGATTGCGAACCACCTGACGTGGCCGATCGCTGCCCATCGTCATGGGAATGAGACATCGAACCGGCGCGCGTCGGCGACATCGGGCAGGTGAGGGACTTTGAGGCGCGCATGGGGCGTGTCGATTGCGAGCCACCGCCTCACGTGGCGGGTTGCTGCCCCATCACCATGGGGAATGAGGCATCGAGCCGCCGCGCGTCGGCGACATCGGGCAGGTGATGGGGTCTTTGAGGCGCGCATGGCGCCTCACATCCACCGTGGCTCGAAACGTTAACGGAATTCGTTAACGTGGCTCGCTAGAGCGTGTCGACCCCTTTGTCAGTCCCGATGACAAGAACATCGGCACCGCGCGCCGCGAACAACCCCACCGTGACGACTCCCACGATCTGATTGATCTCCCGCTCGAGCCCCACCGGATCGGTGATGCTGAGCCCATGCACGTCGAGAATCTCGTTGCCGTTGTCGGTGACCACGCCTTGCCGCCACACGGGACGCCCTCCGAGCGCTTCGAGGCGTGACGACACGTAACGCCGCGCCATCGGAATCACCTCGACCGGTAATGGGAAGCGCCCGAGCGTGGTGACGAGCTTGGCGTCATCGATGATGCAGACGAACTGCTTCGATGCGGCCGCAACGATCTTCTCGCGGGTGAGTGCGGCACCCCCGCCCTTGATGAGATGGCGAGCACGCGTGGCCTCGTCCGCACCATCCACGTATACCTCGAGGGACCCGACTTCATTCAGGTCCAGCACCTCGATGCCCGCAGCGCGCAGGCGAGCGGTGGATGCATTCGAGCTCGACACCGCGCCGCTCACGCGCACGGTGCCTCTCGCGAGCGCATCGATGAAGAAGTTGACGGTGGAGCCGGTGCCCACACCCACGATGGTGCCCGCACGCACGTAGGCGAGAGCCGCCTCGGCCGCGCGCCGCTTCCTGGCATTCGAATCAGAGGTCATGCGGAAACCCTGAAGATCAAGGGATTTCGTGAAGGGGGGTCCAGATACGACAGAGCCCGCAGGGTGCGGGCTCGATGTCTCTCTTTTCGGGTCCGGTGAGCGCGGAAGAATTTCCGCGCTCACCGAATTCAAGGGCCTTACTTCTTCTTGGAAGCTTTCTTCTTGCCCTTCTTTTTCGCCTTAGCCATGTTGGCACTCCAGTTACGGGTTAGTCCGGGGTCGAAGTATACGCACGCAAATCAAAAAAACAAGCAAGCGAGCTCGCTCTGTGATAACGCGCGCGCTCGCGATCATCACAACAACGATCGAATGAACTTCCAGTGCTGAGGTTCAACAGGACTCACCGACAAGCGATTGCCCGGTCGCAGCAGCACCATGCCCTTCAGCTCCTTCGTCGCATGCGCACGCAGCTCTTCGAGTGTGATGATGCGCGGGAAGCGTTCCTTCAGCCGCACATCCACCATGTACCAGCGCGGCTTCGCGGGATCGGAATCGGGATCGTAGTGCGGGTGCTTCGGATCGAAGGCGGTGTCATCGGGATAGCCTTCCTTCGTGATCTCCATCACACCGACGATGCCCGGCACATCGGTGCTCGAGTGGTAGAGGAAGGCTTCGTCGCCGCGCTTCATCTGGTCCCGAAGCATGTTGCGCGCCTGGTAATTGCGCACACCATCCCACGCGGTGGTCTTGCGCGGCGCGCGGGCCAGATCATCGATACTGAAAGTGCTCGGCTCCGTCTTCATGAGCCAGTACGACATCGCACGATCCCCTTCTCCGTGATGACCGCATCGAGGCGGACGTCGTGTGCCGCACCCTCGATGAGCGGCAGTTGCTGAAACGCATAGGCGAGACCGATGAGACGCGGCCCACCCCACACCTCCCGGACGTTGCGCCAGGCAAAGGTACGGTCGTAGTACCCGCCGCCCATGCCGAGACGCATGCCGCGATGATCGAAGCCCACGAGCGGCATGAACACGATGTCGAGCCAGCGCGCACCGATGCGGGCCGTGCCTTCGGGCTCGGTGATGCCGAGGTGATTCACGCTCTCGCGCGAGCCTGGCAACGTTTCACGAAAGTGCAGGTGCCCGGTGCGCCGCTCGATGCACGGCAGGAACACTTGACAGCCGCGGCGCTGGGCGAGCTCGATGAGCGGCAGCGTGTCGAGCTCCTCGCGCATCGAGGCATAGATGGCGATGCGGCGGCCGGTGCGCAGCAGATGCGCCCGGTCCGCATGGCGTGCCACCAGATGGCCGGCCTGCGCGCGCTCATCCGGCGGCACCGCCTTCCGCTTTGCGCGCAACTGCGCCCGCAAGGTCTTGCGGACGCTGTCGAGGGGGGAATTCAAGAGCGCCACCCGCCTGTGCCGGTGCTAGCCGTTGCTCTCGACCAGAGCAACATGTGGGACGAGCTGTGGCAGGTAAGGCTTTCCGCGGATGCGGACCTGCACAATGCTGCCTTCAAGCCCATGTGTCCCGTGGGTGTTCCAATTAGGGTCGAGAGGTAACCCGACCAGCTTGTCGAACACCGCAGGCGACGCCGGGATTCACTCTACACGAGACTCGCCGGAGCGGGGAGGTGCGGGGGTTCAAAATTCCAGTTGCTGGCCGTGGGGAAGCTGAGCCTCGACCCGCTCGCGCAACGCGCGCACGCGCGCGCTCGCTTCGCTTTCGAGCTTCGCTTCCCGCTCTTTGAGCTTGAGATATTCGTTCGCGAGGTTGAGCGCGACCATGACAGCAATGCGGTCGAGCCCGACAACCTTGCCGCTGTCGCGCACCTCGCGCATGCGCGCGTTCAGGAACTCGGCCGAGTCGAGCAGCGCCGAGCGCTCCTCGTACGGACACACCATCGCGAATTCCTTTTCGAGGATGCGCACCATGACGCGCGCAGGTTCCCGGGTCGGCTCAACGCGAGACTCGCGTGCGGGTTCAGGTTGGCTCATGCGCCGTGTTCCAGGGTCTTGAGGCGGCCGATCATGGCCTCGACACGCGCGCGCACCTGCTCGTTCTTCTGCAGCAGCGTCGCGCGATCGGTGGTGAGGGTTTCGTGACGCTGACGCAGCGCGCGGTTTTCTTCCCTGAGGTTCTCGATGCTGGCCATCAGTTCTTCGATGCGCTTTTCGAGGCGCGCGAGCTCGAGATCGAGCTGCGTTCTTGTTGTGTCACTCATGGCGAAGGATTATGGAGTCGGCCTCTCAACCCGGTCAATCGCAAGCGCGGCGCCGGGAAACAACCAGCGGCCCGACGCACTTCAGGCATAATGCAGCCTTCTATGCAGACCGCGAGCTACACCGAGATCCAGCGGGTGCTCGCCGACGAGCGCTCGATGACGGACGCTGCGGAGGCGCACGGAACGCTCGTGGGCGCGCTCTGCGCGCTGCCCTCGTATCGTTTCGAAGACTGGCTGCAGGAGATCCTGCCGGAAGGCCGCACGCAGTCGGACTCGGGATCCGCCTTGCGCGGCCTGTATTTCCTCACGACCGAGACACTCGCCGGCCAGCAGCTCGAGTTCGAGCCGCTGCTGCCGCACGACGAACAGCCGCTGAGCGAACGCACCGCCGCGCTGGCGCAATGGTGCACGGGGTTTCTCTATGGGCTCGGCTCCGGCTCGATTCAGGATCTGAAAACACTCCCCGGCGACGTGGGCGAAGTCGTGCGCGACTTCAACGAGATCACGCGCGTGGGCGTCGGCGCCGCGGAAAGCGAAGAGCAGAACGAGAGCGCCTACGCCGAGCTGGTGGAATTCGTCCGTGTCGGCGTGCAGCTCGTGTTCGAGGAGCTCGAGCCCCTGCGCGCCTCCGCCACCCCGGAGCAACCTGATCCCCCGCTGCACTGAGGCCATCCGTGGCGCAAAGCTCCCGAGTCCGGACCCGGTCCGTCGCCCGTCGTGCCCGGCCCGTTCCGAAGCTCCCCTCCATTCCGAAGGATGAATTCGCACGCCGTCGCCGGCATCTCATGAAGCTCATGGGGCGCGACGGCATCGCCGTGCTGCCGGCAGCGCCTGTGCGACTGCGTAACAACGACGTCGAATACGCATACCGGCAGGACAGCGACTTCTACTACCTGACCGGATTCGCCGAGCCGGAATCAGTGGCCGTGCTCATCCCGGGCCGCCCGCAAGGCGAGTACGTGCTGTTCGTGCGCGACCGCGACCCCACTCGCGAAACGTGGGATGGCAAGCGCGCCGGGCCTGTCGGCGCACGGCGTCAGTACGGCGCCGACGACGCCTTCCCCATCACGGATCTCGACGACATCCTTCCCGGCCTGCTCGAGAACCGCACGAAGGTGTTCTACGCCATGGGTGCGTATCCCGAGTTCGATCAGCGCGTCGTCGGCTGGGTCAACGGCCTGCGGGCGCAGGCGCGGCAGGGCCGGCACACGCCGCAGGAATTCGTTGCGCTGGACCATCTCCTGCACGACATGCGCCTCTTCAAGTCCCGCAACGAGATCGACCTCATGCGGGAGTCCGCGCGCATCGCCGCCCAGGCGCACCGCCGCGCGATGAAGGCGTGCCGCCCGGGGCTCATGGAATACGAGATCGTCGCGGAGCTGCTGCACGAGTTCCGGCTGCACAACGCGGACGTGTCCTATCAGCCGATCGTCGGCGGAGGCGAGAACGCCTGCATCCTGCATTACCGGGAGAACGACCAGATGCTGAAGGATGGCGACCTCCTTCTGGTCGACGCCGGCTGCGAGCTGCAGTGCTATGCCTCAGACATCACGCGCACGTATCCGGTGAACGGCAGGTTCACGCCGGAGCAGCGTGCGGTCTACGAGGTGGTGCTGGAAGCCAACCTCGCCGCCATCGAGAAGGTGAAGCCCGGCAATCACTGGAACGATCCGCACAGCGCCGCCGTTCGCGTGGTCACGCAGGGGCTCGTCAGGCTCGGCCTGCTGAAGGGGCGCGTGGCCACCCTCGAGAAGGAAGGCGCGTATCGCAAGTTCTTCATGCATCGCACCGGCCACTGGCTCGGCATGGACGTGCACGATGTCGGGGACTACAAGATCGGCGAGGAATGGCGCGTGCTGGAGCCTGGCATGGCGATGACCATCGAGCCCGGCATCTACATCGCACCCTCGATGCGTGGCGTGCCGCGTAACTTCCGCGGCATCGGCATCCGCATCGAAGACGACGTGGTGGTCACGCGTACAGGGTGCGAGGTGCTCACGTCGAAGGCACCGAAGGATCCGGACGCCATCGAAGCTCTCATGGCGCAAAGCTGAGTGGCCATGCGCGAGCTGGACGTCGTCATCGTCGGCGGAGGCATGGTGGGCGCGAGCCTCGCGCTGGCGCTCGCCGGCACGGGGCTCGAGACAATGGTGATCGAAGGCGTGCTGCCCGGCCTCGGCGCGCAGCCGAGCTTCGATGACCGCACCACTGCGCTCGGCAATGCCAGCCGGCGCATTTTCCAGGGTCTGGGCGTGTGGTCCGCAATGGCGCCCGAGGCCGCGGCCATTCGCACCATCCATGTCTCGGATGCGGGACGTTTCGGGTTTGCGCGTCTCAACGCCTCCGAGCAGGGCGTGGATGCGTTCGGCTACGTGGTGACGAACCGGGTGATCGGCCGCGCGCTGTGGTCCAGGCTGGCCGATGCGAAAGGCATCACGGTGCGCGCGCCTGCGCAGGCGCAGTCCGTGCAGCTGGGCCCGGATTTCGCGCGGCTCACGGTGACCGATGCGGGCGGAGCGAACCCTGAAGTCATCTCCACGCGGCTGATCGTCGCCGCGGATGGCGCGCATTCGAGCGTGCGAGCGGCGGCAGGCATCGAAGCCACCGTCGAGGATTACGGGCAGGTTGCGATCACGGCGAACGTCGCGACAGATAGGGCGCCCGATGGCACCGCCTACGAGCGCTTCACGCAATCCGGGCCGCTCGCGCTGCTGCCGCTCCATGACGGCAGCTATGGGCTCGTGTGGAGCGTCGAGCCGGCGGAGGCGACCCGACTGCTTGCGCTGTCGGAAAAGACTTTCGCGGAAGAGCTGCAGAGCCGTTTTGGCTGGCGTGCCGGGCGATTCACGCGCATCGGCCGGCGATCCTCGTATCCGCTGAAGCTCACGCGCGCCAGCACGCTCGTTGCGCAACGCGCGGTGCTCATCGGAAATGCCGCGCAGGCGCTGCATCCCGTGGCGGGCCAGGGATTCAATCTGGGTTTGCGGGATGCCGCGATGCTTGCGGAGCTGCTCGCCGGTGCGGCCAACCGCAACCCGCAACCCGCTGACTCGGGTTCCACGCCGAGCGCTTGGGCAACGCAGAAGCGTACTGACTCGGCGAGTGATGAAATGCCCGGTGCCGCAGGCGCTGCCACGACAGAAGGGCCCAATTCCCTTCCGCAAACGTCGTCCGGCGCGAGACCGGACCCCGGCAGCGCCGAGCTGCTCGCTCGATTCGAAGCGTGGCGCTCGGGTGATCGCGGGGGTGTCATCCGGTTCACGGACGGGCTCATCCGGCTCTTTGGCGATACGCGGCCCAGCATGGGGCTCGCGCGCAATTTCGGGTTGCTGCTGTTCGACCTCATGCCGCCCGCGAAGAGCGCTCTCGCGCGCGTCAGTGCGGGCTTCGCAGGCCCGAGCCCGCGGCTTGCGCGTGGCCTGCCGCTGCGGTGAGCTAGCGTGAGCGTTTTGCGAGACCCGGCTTGGAAGGAACGACAATGGCTGAGCAGTGCGACGTCTTGATTGTTGGCGGCGGCCCCGTTGGCGGCGCGCTCGCTGCACTCCTCGCACGGGGCACGAGCACGGATCGCGCGCCACTCAGTGTCGTCGTGCTCGAGCCCCGTCGGCTTCCCGCGCTCGCGCCGGGCGCTCCCATCGATTTGCGGGTGGCCGCATTCTCCCGTGCAAGCGAACGCGTGCTGCGCGCTGCAGGCGCATGGGATGCGATTGCTGCTCAACGCATCAGTCCGTACGAGCGGATGCGTGTGTGGCACGAAAGTGTGACACCCACCTCTCCACAGGTGCTCGTTTTCGATGCAGCCGAGGCACACGAGCCGAACCTCGGCTACATCATCGAGCTTCGACTCGTGCAGAACGAGTTGCTGAATGCCGCCGAGCGCGCAGGGGCCCGCATCATGTCCGCCGAGTTTGCGACGCTGAGCATCGGCGAAGAGCACGTGCACGTGGAAACGAGCGCGGGCGCCATACACGCGAAGCTCGTCGTGGGCGCGGATGGCGCGCAGTCGGCGGTGCGAGCGGCCGTGGGCCTCACCGTGGAGCTCATGAGCTACGGGCAAACCGCCATCGTCGCGAACGTCGCCACCGAACGTCCGCACGAAAAGACGGCGTGGCAGCGATTTCTTCGCACGGGAACGCTTGCGTTCCTGCCGCTGAGCGATGGCACGAGCTCAATTGTCTGGTCCGCCGACGATGACGTGGCGAAACCGCTGCTGGACGCTTCACCCGAAGCGTTTGGGCTCGAGCTGCGCAAAGCATCGGACTCGGCGCTGGGCGACACACGGCTCGTCAGCGAACGGGCAGCGTTCCCGCTGCGTCGCCTCGCAGCACACCGTTACGTTGCGCATCGATGCGCGCTCGTCGGCGACGCAGCGCATGTCGTGCACCCACTCGCAGGGCAAGGCGTGAATCTGGGCGTTCTCGACGCGGCAGCGCTCGCAGAGTTGCTGCTCGCCGCGCGCCGCGAGCGCGAGGACCTTGGTGCTTTGCGTGTGCTACGCCAGTACGAACGCTGGCGCAAAAGCGAAACGCAAGTCATGGCCACTGCAATCGACACGTTCGATCGCGTGCTCGCGCACGGCACAGGCCCTCTGTCGCGCCTCGCCCAACGCGGCCTCGGCTGGGTCAACCGCAGCGAAGAACTGAAGCGCCTGTTCATCCGCCGCGCCCTCGGCACTGCGGGTGAGCTCCCCGCCGTTGCCCGCATGCGGGCCAACGCGTAAGCGAGCCCCACCCCTCGCGCGGCCGATCGCGGCCGTGAACGAAGCGATCCTGGATGCACAGTCCGGAAGCTTTTCTCCGCCAACCCGAGCGCACCCCTCTGTTCGGCCCAGAAGGCACAGCCCGGAAACGTCGGCTCCGAAACGCAAAGGGCCCGCCGATGGCGGGCCCTTGCGGTGTTGGCTGGGGGACTAGGATTCGAACCTAGGTAAACGGAGTCAGAGTCCGTTGTCCTACCACTAGACGATCCCCCAATGGTTGGTTCCGTAGGCTCCAGTGTACCCCGTTGCTTAGCGCTTCGAGTACTGCGTGCCGCGGCGAGCCTTGCGGCGGCCCACCTTCTTGCGCTCCACCTCGCGCGCGTCGCGCGTGACGAAGCCGGCGGCGCGCAGGGGCTTGCGCAGCGTCTCATCGTACTGGATGAGCGCACGGGTGATGCCGTGACGGATGGCGCCGGCCTGGCCCGTGATGCCACCCCCGTCCACGCGCACCGAGATATCGAACCGGTTCGCAAGCTGAACGGCCTCCAGCGGCTGGCGCACGATCATGCGCCCCGTCTCGCGACCGAAGAACTGGTCGAGAGGACGATCGTTCACCGTGATGGTGCCCGTGCCCGGGCGCAGATATACCCGCGCCGTCGCGGTCTTGCGTCGGCCGGTGCCGTAGTTCGAAGAGACTGCCATGGAAAGATGATCCTGTCGCTAATGCGGTGCGCCGGTCAGAGGTCCAGGGGCTTCGGCTGCTGAGCCGTGTGCGGATGCTTGTCGCCCGCGAACACGTGCAGCTTCTTGAACATGCGGCGCCCCAGCGGATTCTTCGGCAGCATGCCCTTGACGGCGAACTCGATGACCCGCTCGGGATGTTCGTTCAGCAGCTTCTCGAGCGCAATGGACTTGATGCCGCCGATGTAACCGGTGTGATGGTAGTAGATCTTGTCCGTGAGCTTGCGGCCCGTGACCCGCACCTTCTCGGCATTGACGACCACGATGTGATCGCCCATGTCCACGTGCGGGCTGTAGTCCGCCTTGTGCTTGCCCTTCAGGCGATGGGCAATCTGCGAAGCGAGACGCCCCAGCGTCTTGTCGCTGGCGTCGACGAGGAACCAGTCACTGCGCACAGTGGCAGGCTTGGCGAATACGGTTGTCATGGGCGAAGTCCGGAAAAATCCGCCGCGTGCGGTGGGCCCGCGCGCAGCCGTGAACCCCAAAAAAGGCGCGGAAGTGTACTGAACGACCTCCGCCAATGCAAAGCGCCGTGCAAAAAGCCCGCCGCAGCCTGCCATAATAGAGTCCATGGCCACCTTGCGCCCGACGCTGCTCCCGTCGCTGGACGACGTAATTTCCACTGCGGAC
>JADGHX010000191.1 GCA_019683695.1 Steroidobacteraceae bacterium | reverse complement strand
AATAGACAGGCCCATCTGTACCGATATGAACCCGCTCCGCACGCAAGACGCCCGCCGCAGTACCGCACCGCACGAGCATCCCATTCGGCATGCGCCCTGGAGAGCGGCGGATGCCGCGATCACCGTCGTTCTTTCAGCAGGACGATGCGACGCCGCGACCCGATCGCGGACCCCTTCGGGCTTGCACGCGCCGCCGAATCCCGCGCCGACTCGTCACCGTGTGCGCCCCGCTCATCGCCTCCCGCTACGTCCCGCGCGCTCGCGGGCCGCGCGCACCCGCCACGCAGGCAAAAAAAACCCCCTGTTGTGCAGGGGGTGGTCGCTTGCTTGTTTTGTGGAGGAGTGTCGTCGTTGTCGTTGTTGTTGTCGGATCGCGTGAGCCCGTGCGGGGAGTCATGCCGTTCGGGCTGTCGCAATTCTTCTTTAACTATCCGCTAGCGTCTCTTCCTTCCGGGCGGGGGTCGCGCCGCCCTTCTGCCGGTAAGATAAGCAACGGCCATGCCAGGGGTCTCGCCACGGCCTCCGATGTGACATCTTGTATCTGCGACGTACTTCAACTGTGACGTACTGCGCGCTATGCCAGCCTCCGAACCCGTCCGCCGCGGGTTTGCGACCGGCTCGCGCGGCACGGCAGAACCGCCGGTTGTCAAAGGCGTCGACGGATTCGCTGCGCTCCGGATCGCATCGCGGCACGCTGATAGGCTCAACCCATTGATGAAACATTCGAATTCTGTGCGGCGGGGGGTGTAAATGAACTCGACATCGGTTTGCGGCGCGCGCCGCGCCAGCCGCCGCGTGCGTCTCTCCCGCGTGGCGGGCGTGCTGCTCACGTTCCTTGCGGTGCAGGCGTTCGCCGCCGACAACCCGATTCCGCGGCCCCCGGGACTCGAGCGCGATGTGCGGTTCTGGGTGCGCGTGTACACCGAGGTGACCACGAACGGCGGCTTTCTTCATGACGACCGCAATCTCGGCATCGTTTATGAGACGCTCACCTTCGCGCCCAACACCTCCCCGCGCGAGCGGCAGAAGATCGTGGACGCGGCGCGCGATCGTTACGCGGCCGCCCTGAAGCGCATCGCGACAGCCAGCGGTCCGCTGGGGCCGGACGATCAGCGCATCAAGGACCTCTGGGGGGCCGAGGGCACCCCCAGCCGGCTGCTCGAAGCCGCCAACGGCATCCGGTTTCAGCTCGGGCAGGCGGACCGCTTTCGCGAAGGCCTGATCCGCGCGGGCGCCTGGGAGGCGCACATCGCGGAAGTGTTCGCCAACCGCGGCCTGCCGAACGAGCTTGCGGCGCTCCCGCACGTGGAGTCGTCCTTCAACCCGTCCGCGTACTCCAAGGTGGGCGCGGCGGGGCTCTGGCAGTTCATGCGCTCCACGGGCCGCCGCTACATGCGCATCGACGCCTCGGTGGACGATCGTCTGGATCCGTTCCGGTCCACGGAAGCCGCCGCGCAGCTGCTGTCGTACAACTACCGGCTGCTCGGGACGTGGCCCCTTGCGCTCACCGCGTACAACCATGGCGCCGCCGGCATGCGGCGGGCGAAGGAGGCCATGGGCACGGACGACATCGAGTACATCGTCCGCAACTACAAGAGCAAGACGTTCGGCTTCGCGTCGCGCAACTTCTACGTCTCGTTCCTCGCGGCGCTGGAGATCGACCGCAACCCCGAGAAGTATTTCGGCAGCATCACGCCGAGGCCGGAAGTGAAGTTCCGTGAAGTGGCGGTGCCCTCCTACGTGCCCATTGCCGCCCTCCAGCGCGCTCTCGATCTCGACATGGAGACGCTTCGTGAGCTGAACCCGGCGCTGCGTCCGCTGGTGTGGAAGGGACAGCGCCACGTTCCGAAGGGCTATCGCCTGCGCCTGCCGTACGACGCTGACCAATGGACCACCGAGCTGCTCGCGCAGCGTCTCGCGCCCACGGAGCAGTACGCGGGCCAGACGGTGGAGCGTCGGCACCGCATCGCTCCGGGTGAATCGTTGTCGTCCGTGGCCGCGAAGTACGGCATCACCACAGCGGCGCTCGCGGAGCTGAATGGCATGAGCCCCACGGCGAAGCTGCGTGCCGGTGGAATGCTCGTCGTGCCGTCCGCGCCGGCGCCCACGTTGGCGGCGGCGGCAACCTCATCGCCAGCTGCCCGGCCGGCCGTCGAGCCGGAGCAGCCCGAGGGCAACGTGTACATCGTGCGCAGCGGCGATTCCATTTACGAGATCGCCCGGAAAACCGGCATGAAGGAATCGGAGATCCTGCGGCTCAATCGCCTGCGGAATCCGAACTACATCTTTGAGGGGCAGAAGCTGATTCTCGCCGCCGCACCCAGCGAGCCGGCGCAGGAGGCGTCGCAGCCTGAGACACCTGCTGCCGCGGCATCCCGTCCGGCGCGCCGCCGAAGCACGCGGCCAGTCACGCAGCCGAAACCCATTGTGGTGGCCTCGGCGGAAGTGGCGGAAGGTGTGGCGCCGGCCGAAGCACAGCGTGAAAGCGAGGAAGATGCCGAGGCGGTCGAGAAGGTGGGCGAGTCGGCCGAACAGGCGCAACCGGTTTCCGCGGCCCAGGCGGAGGCGCTTGGCCCGGCGCTCGGTCCGGCCATCGAGGTGCCGCAGACGGCGGACCCGATCGATTACTCCGTCGCCCAGGACGGCACCATCGTCGTCGTGGCGGAGGAAACGCTCGGCCACTACGCCGAGTGGCTGGGCATCCGGGCGAGCCGCCTGCGTCAGGTGAACAACATGAAGTACGGGCGGCCCGTGCTCATCGGTCACAAGCTGAAACTGGATTTCTCGAAGGTGACGCCGGAGCAGTTCGAGCAGACGCGGCGCGAATATCACCGCGCGCTGCAGGCGAGCTACTTCGCGGCCCATCGCATCCTCGGCACGGAGATCTACATCGTGCGGCGAGGCGATTCGCTGTGGACGGTGACGCAGCGCTTCGCTCGCCTGCCCATGTGGTTGCTGCAGCAGTACAACCCCGATGTGGATTTCAGCGAGATGCGTGCGGGAACCGAGCTGCTGGTGCCGAAGGTGGAGGAGCTTGCCACCGACGGCTGATGGGCCCGCGCGTTCTCACGTGCGCAGGCGGGCGATGAAGGCGGCGAGGGGCTCGAGGGCGCGCGAGTCGGCGAGATAGCGTGCGGATTCCTGCTGGTCCGCAGTCTGCGTTTCGATACGCAGCTCGCGCGCGGAGCCGAAGCAGTCGAGCGCTTCGCCCGTCAGACGGAAGTACCACTGAGCGCTCCAGGGCGCAGGGGCTTCGTATGGCGGGGAGGACAGGCCGATGTCCCGGATCGTGCCCTGCAGCGGCTCGAGGGCTACGGTCCGCTCGCCGCACAACACCCGCGGTGTCGCGAGCGGGCCCGCATCCTGCGGGGCAGACACCCAAAGGAACAGCTCATAGTTCCCCATTCGGTTCGTCTGAAACGGAGCGAGGTAGGCGAAGGGATCCCGGCCCGGGCCGCGCGGACGCTCGGCGACGAGCTCGACCGGGCGAGGCATCACCGTGAGCGTCGTGCCGGTGTTCTCATCCAGGCGCTCGCTGCTCGATTCGACAGGCAGGGGAGCGCAGGCCACGAGCACAGCCGCGAGAGCGGCAGCGGAGGCGAGGGCGCGTGTGGCTCGAGTGGCGGCGCGCGAGCGTTGCGAAGTCACGGAACCTCCTGCTTCAGCGGGGCCGCAGCGGCGGCTGTCGCGTGAACCCTGCACGTCGCTGCCACAAGCTCGACCGCCTATAATCGATGATAATCGCGCAAATAATTGTTTGACTTCGAAATGAAGCTCGTCCGGCTGCCTCTCTTTGCCCTGGTCGCCAGCGCCCTCGCGGGCTTCGTCCATGCAGACGCCATGGACAACATCGGGACCACGAGGCCCGCAAGCAGCGCCGCCAGCACCAGCCTGAGCACGGCATCCACCGAGCTCCCGATGGCGGATCGGGTGGTCGTCTACAAGGGCCAGCGGCGCATGCTGCTCATGCGCGGGGACAGCATCCTGCGTACCTACAAGATCTCGCTTGGGCTCAATCCCATCGGCCACAAGGAGCGCTCGGGTGACTTCCGCACGCCGGAGGGTCGCTACCTCCTCACCCGTCGGAACCCCCGGAGCGACTTCTTCCTTTCAATCCAGGTGTCCTACCCCAATGAGGCAGACATCGCGCACGCGCGCCGCAATGGATGGGATACCGGGGGTGCCATCATGATTCATGGGTTGCCGAACCAGCTCAAGCACGCGCCGTCGTATTACGAGAACCGCGACTGGACCGACGGCTGCATCGCCGTGTCGAACTCCGACATGGTCGAGATCTGGCTGCTCACCGCGCCCAACACACCCATCGAGATCCTGCCGTAGCCTCGCCGGCGGCGGGAACTGAGTACGCACACCCAAGGTCACGGGATCGCGTGGAATCCAGCATCGTCGTTCCGGAATTCGTGGATGCGCAGGTCGGGCCCCGTGGCAGCCTCGAGCATCTCTCGCAGGCGGAGATCAGCAAGCTCCTGGACTCCAGCCGCGGCGGCTTGTACGACCTGTTCCGCAAGTGCGCGCTCGCGGTGCTGAACAGCGGCGCCGCCACCGACAACGCCAAGGAAATCTTCGACCGCTACAGCAGCTTCTCCATCAAGGTGGTGCGGCATGCGTGGGGCATTCGCCTCGAGATCCGCAACGCGCCGGCGCAAGCCTTCGTCGATGGCGAGATGATCCGCGGCATCAAGGAACACCTCTTCGCCGTGCTGCGCGACGTGGTGTTCATCTCGAACGAGATCGTCGAGAGCGGCCGCTTCGATCTCACGGACTCCGCGGACATCACCAACGCCGTGTTCCACGTGCTGCGCAACGCGCGGCTGCTGGATTACAAGGGGCGGCCGAATCTCGTCGTGTGCTGGGGCGGGCACTCCATCGGCCACGCCGAGTACAAGTACACCAAGAAGGTGGGCTACGAGCTCGGGTTGCGCGGCATGGATGTCTGCACGGGCTGCGGCCCCGGCGCGATGAAGGGCCCGATGAAGGGCGCCACCATCGGCCATTCCAAGCAGCGCATTCCCTTCGGGCGCTACATCGGCATCACCGAGCCGGGCATCATCGCCGCCGAGCCGCCCAACCCGATCGTGAATCACCTCGTGATCATGCCGGACATCGAGAAGCGCCTCGAAGCCTTCGTGCGCATGGCGCACGGCATCGTGGTGTTCCCGGGCGGTGTCGGCACGGCCGAGGAAATCCTGTACCTGCTCGGCATTCTGCTCGACCCGGCCAATCACGAGCAGCCGCTGCCGGTCGTGCTCACGGGCCCCTCGGAAAGTGCGAGCTATTTCGAGCATCTCACCCGCTTCATTTCCGGGACACTGGGCGATGCGGCGCTGAAGCGCTTCACGGTCATCATCGACGACGCGGCCGCCGTCGCGCGCCACCTGAAGCAGGGCATGGAGGCGGTGCGGGAGTACCGCAAGCAGCAAAGCGACTCGTACAACTTCAACTGGCTGCTCGCCGTGCCGGAGGATTTCCAGCATCCCTTCGAGGTGACGCACGAATCGATGCGCGCCCTGCAGCTGCACCGCGACCAGCCGCTGCATCAGCTCGCCGCGAATCTGCGGCGCGCGTTCTCGGGCATCGTCACCGGCAACGTGAAGGAATACGGCATTCAGGCGATCGAGAAGTACGGGCCCTACGAGCTGTCCGGCGACCCGGCGCTCATGAGACTGCTCGATGAGCTGCTGACCGCCTTCGTCGCGCAGCTGCGCATGAAGCTTCCCGGCAGCACCTACCGGCCGTGCTATCGGCTCGTCGCGTGACATAACACGCGAGTTGTTTTAAGCGGTTCGCGCTGTGTGAAAGTCGCGCGGCGCGCGTTCGCGGGACCGGGTATCGCCTGTGAACCAGTTCCTGCGCTGCAAGGACCGAAGCCGTAGTCTTTCTCCTCATGATCCAGGAGCTGTCATGAGTTCATCCGACCGGGGACGCAGCGACCCACCGGCGGCGCGCACGGATGCCGCGCCCGTCGCCAAGCCTGCCCCGAGCAAAGACGCCGACGCCTATGCGACGTGGCTCGATCGCATGCAGCGCGCCCGCGCGCGGCACGCCGCGATCACCCGGAATCTCTACACCTGGTCCAACTACAAGAACTGGGCGGACCGGATGAAGGATTCCTGGGAAGAGGACGACACGTTGAAGAAGTGAGCCGGGCGAGCGCAGCGAGGCGGTCTTCTCAGTCTCGCTGCCGACGGACGTACGCCGCTTCGGAACGCATCAGGCGTTCGCCACAACAGGTGTGACGGGAGCCGGATCCGGCGCATCCCCCGGCCCGCGAGCGAGCCACTCGATCAGCGGGCCCCATTGCTCCACATCGTCCCGCGCAACATACGACTTCATCTCGTGCACGCCGATGCCCAGCTCCGCGGCCCGCACGTAGTTCTGCGAGTCCCGTATGGTGGTCACGATGGGAATGCCGAGTGTCTGCAGGAAGCGGATGAGCGATTGATACGTGAGCGTGTTGCGGCGGATGCGGTTGGCGATGACGCCGATGCGGTCCTCTTCACGGCGAACCTTGGCGACCAGCAGCAGGTCCCGTATGCAGCGCGAGCACGCGTGAATGTCGATGTCCGACGGCAGCACGGGCACGATGATCTTGTCCGCGCCGCGCGTTATGTCCGGTAACCGAAGCGGTTCGAGCGCGGCGGGGGTGTCCACGATGACGTGCGTGGCATCCGTGGGGATGCGCATCTGGAAGGAGCGCGTCATGCGCGCATCGTGCTCGAAGCCCGCAATCACGTGGATGGGTGGCTGCGCCGGCTGACGTTTTTTCACCCATCTCACCGACGAGCCCTGCGGATCGAGATCCATCAGGACCGGCTTTTGCTGGCGCGACGCGTAGTAGCTCGCCAGATTGATCGCGAGTGTCGTCTTGCCCGAACCCCCCTTCGGGTTCAGGACGACGATGCGCTTCATGAGCCTGGAACCCTGTACTGTCCAACGCGCCGCAGACCGGTCGCCGAAAGCCTACGCACGCCCAGCAGGCGCTGCAAGGCGGATCGGCGGAGCGGGGTCGTGCCGGTGCGTGCTCTGTGAGCCTGAACACACCGGACTGTCATGGAGGCACCGTAGCATGCGCCGGCCTATGGAATTCATGCTGCTGCTCTGGGATGAAGTGGACGACCTGGCGTGGGCGTGCCGGCACGTTGCGGGCGCGGCCCTGTCCGAAGTCATCGCGTTGGGGGCGCCGTTGGCGGCAGCGGGCTCGGCGCTCGCGCTCTGGGTATCGATGGCGCAGGGCTGGCTGAATGCGGCCTTGCTGGGGGCGCTTGCCGTTTGCCGGTGACCTTCGCCTGACCTCCGGCGCAGACGTTTCGGGTGGGAACAGCGCGCCGGCCGGCCACTTGAATTTTTTGCGCCTGTTCCCAACATCGCGCGTCCATGAGTGACGCACACAAAGAAACGCGGGCCTTTCAGACAGAGGTCCGGCAACTCCTGAAGCTCATGATCCACTCCCTGTACAGCAACAGGGAGATCTTCCTGCGCGAGCTCGTCTCGAACGCGTCGGACGCAAACGACCGGCTGCGGTTCGAAGCCATCGCGCAGCCCGCGCTCCTGGGAGACGATGCCGAGCTGCGCATCTGGGTGGATGCCGACGCGGCGGCCGGCACCATCACCATCCGCGACAACGGCATCGGCATGACGCGCGAGGAAGCGGTCGCTCACCTCGGTACCATTGCAAAGTCCGGCACCTCGGAGTTCTTCAAATCCCTCTCGGGAGACCAGCAGAAGGATTCCCAGCTCATCGGCCAGTTCGGCGTGGGCTTCTACTCCGCCTTCATCGTCGCGGACCGGGTGGAAGTGCTCACGCGCAAGGCGGGCACGCCGGAGGATGCCGGCGTTCGCTGGGAATCGAGCGCCGATGGCGAGTTCACGGTCGAAACGATCACGCGCCGCGAACGCGGCACAGCCGTGACGCTGCATCTCAAGCCGGATGCAAAAGAGTTCACCGACGGCTATCGCCTGCGCAGCCTGATTCGCCGCTATTCCGATCACATCGGCTTTCCGGTGCTGATGCGCAAGGAGGGCGAGGCCTCGCTCGAATACGAGCCCGTGAATCAGGCCAAGGCCCTCTGGACGCGGCCGCGCAGCGAGATCAAGGAAGACGAATACAAGCAGTTCTACCAGCACATCTCGCACGATTTCACCGAGCCGCTGGCCTGGAGCCACAACAAGGTGGAAGGCAAGCGCGAATACACGAGCCTGCTGTATGTGCCGGGTCGCGCGCCGTTCGATCTGTGGCAGCGTGACGCCGCGCGCGGGTTGAAGCTGTACGTCAAGCGCGTCTTCATCATGGACGATGCGGAGCAGTTCCTGCCGCTCTATCTGCGCTGGATCAAGGGCGTGGTGGACTCGGCGGACCTGCCCCTGAACGTGTCCCGCGAGCTGCTCCAGCAGGACCCTGAAGTCGACGCCATCAAGAGCGGCCTCACCAAGCGTGTGCTCGACATGCTGGCCCGGCTCGCGACGGAAGAGCCGGAGAAGTACCGCACGGTCTGGCGCGAGTTCGGTGCCGTGCTGAAGGAAGGCCTCGTCGAGGACCGGCCCAACCGCGACAAGATTCTCCCCCTGCTGCGTTTCGCCAGCACGAAGGAAGAGGGCAACGAGCCCACTGTCAGCCTGAAGCAATACGTGGAGCGCATGCAGCCCGGTCAGGAGCGCATCTACTACGTCATTGCAGAGAGCATCGATGCCGCGCGGGGCAGCCCGTACATCGAGCTGCTGAAGGAACGGAACGTCGAGGTGCTGCTGCTCGCAGACCGCATCGATGAATGGGTGATGGGTCAGCTCGATGCGTTCGAGGGCAAGCGCTTCAAGGATGCTTCCCGAGGCGATCTCGAGCTCGGTTCTCTCGCGGGCGAGGCCGACAAGGCGGCACAGGAAGCGGCACTGAAGGAGAGCAAGGGCCTGCTCAAGCGCGTGAAGGACGCGCTGGGCGACCGGGTCAGCGAAGTGCGCACCAGCACTCGCCTCAAGGACTCTCCGGCTGTTCTGGTGCTGGACGAGCACGATCTCGGTACCAGCATGCGCCGCGTGCTTCAGGCGGCCGGCCAGCATGTTCCGGAAGCGAAACCCGCGCTGGAGCTGAACGTTGCGCATCCGCTCGTGAAGTACATGGACAGCTCCACTGACACGGAGCAGTTCAATGAGCTCTCGCAGCTCCTGTACGACCAGGCAGCGCTCGCAGAGGGCGGCCAGCTCGCAAACCCCACAGCGTACGTCCAGCGGCTGAACCGCGTGCTCGTGCGGCTCACAGGTGCGCAGGCGGGCGGCTAACGGCGGCGACGGTGCCCCGCGCACTGCGTGCGCGGAAAATTGGCGTCGGCTGCCGGAGACAACACACGCTCGAGAGATCGCCATTC
>JADGHX010000190.1 GCA_019683695.1 Steroidobacteraceae bacterium | reverse complement strand
CCCCCGTGGTGGTCGCGTCTGGCAGGGTGGTCACGAAAGTGACATTTTCACTTTCATCGGTGTCGACGAGATTGGGAGGGCGATAGGACTCCGACCAGTTGGCTCGTACGGTCAGATTCCCAAGCGCCTGCCACGTGGCGCCAAACCGCGGACTCAGCGTGCTGCCAAAGTCGCTGTAATGGTCGTAACGCCCCCCCAATGAGATCTCGACCTTGCTTCCCAGCGGAAGCGATACGGCACCAAATCCGGTGAGCACAGATCGATTGTTCCGCTCGTCCACATAGTCGCTCAGACTCAGCGTGCTGCTCACGGACTCGAATTCCTGCTCGCGATATTCCACACCGGCTGTGAGCTCAAAAGGTTTGTCCCGGAACGCTCCCTCAGTGGATCCCACTGCGCTCACGGCGAGGGTGCTGGAGTCCGCGCGGTACAGATTGGCTGTCCGAATCCGCTCCAGTGTGGCTCGATTGGTATGTGAGCCATCGCCAAATACGTTCAGCGCGGTTTCGGGATTGCTGTCTTCCAGCGCCTTGCGCAAAGCGCCCTGCTCAAGGGCATTATCCTGGCGCGTTCGAGCGCGCTCGAACGCGTAGTCCACGGTCGTGCTGATTTTCCAGGCGCCCACGTCGAATTCTGCACCCCCGCTCAGCGTCAGCGTGCCGGTCTCGCCGGAGAGCACCGTCGGGCCGAGGTCGTCCGTGAAGCTGTAGCCGACCTGGATCGGCTCATTCGTACCTTTGGGGTTCACGTAGAACGCATTCGATGGCGGAACGGTGAGCAGCGCGGTTGCGCCAGTGCCCGCCGCCTTCAGATCGCGCCTGCTGTACAGAGCGTCCACGAATACACGGATGTCGTCCGACACGTTCGAGGTCGCGGATGCGTAGAAGGTGAGGCGCTTCTGCGCGGGCAGCAGATCGCTGTCGCTCCAGGGGTCGGCAAGGTTGTGGTCATCAGGAACGAGCTCGGACGCGTCAAGATCGACTCCGTCCTGACCGGAGGGAATGCGCCACCGCCTGGTGCCGATCACGATCGTGCCGGGATTGCTCTGGTAGGTCCGGAAATCCGAGCCCCCAAGCGGTTGAAGGTCGCTGCGGGCAAGGACACGATCGCGCGCCGGCAGATTGTCCCGGCTGTAGTAGTCGAAAGCGAACGTGGCATCCAGCCGCGGCATCTCGATTCCGGCAAGTTGCGAGAGCTGAATCTCATGCAAGGAGCCGCGAGTAGCCGTGCCGAAAAGGCCGTCCGTCTGCAGATCACCAGGCGCACGCTTCAGCACGAAATTCACCACGCCACCTGCGGCATCCGCGCCATACCGGACAGAACCCCCATCGGCGAGGATGTCGATGTGGTCCACCAACGAAAGCGGCACGCTCGAAACGTCCGAGAACATGGCCCGCGTGCCGCTGCCCGCGAGCCTTCGTCCGTTCACCAGCACCAGCGTCGAGCCCGCACCGAGCGCTCTGAGGTTCACGCCATAACCGAGGGTGGCATTCGATTCGGCTTCTATTCCGATTCGGGTGTCTTCACTGGGCCCGCCGCCAAAGATCTGCGGAACGGTGCGCAACACGTCCTGAACGGTCGGTGCGCCCAGTGCATCGATGTCCACGCGGCTCACGGCGATCAGTCGAGATCCCAACTGCGCGATGGAGTTCCGGTAAGGCGACGCGGTAATCGTCACCTGCTCAACCGCCGACGCACGCGATTTTCGATCCTCGCTCGCATCCACAACCATCGGTAGCGGCGGCGGGGGTAGCGCAGTCAGCGTGACCGTTTTCGTGTTGACGAAGCGGTATCTAATGCGGGTGCCGCGGGTGAGCGCTTCCATTGCTTCGCGCGGTGTGAGGCGGCCGCGCACGCGGTTCGTCGTGATGCCGTTCATGTCCTCGAACATGTAGAGCACCTGAAAACCGCTCTGGGTGCTGTACTCGTTCAGCCTCTCCGGGGCGTTCCCGCGCGCGATGTCGAAGCGCAGGCGGGCGTCATCCGCAGGCGCAGCAGCAGCGACGGCCTCTGGTGCATTCCGGGCTTTGGGGCCTGCGGCAGGTGATGAGTTGTTGTCCGCCGTCGCGAGGTCCAGCCGCAGGGCGAGAAGCATTCCGCACAGGAGCAGCGCCGCCTGGCGAGTCAGGGCATGTGAATGCGGATGCTCAGGCTTTTTGGGGTCCGTTGTGCACATCCCTGTTTCTCATCACGACATCGAAGGGTCCGCAGGCGCCACGGTTCGGCTCAGTGGCTCATGCGACGCGTCAGGCGGATTTCTGTTCCGAAAAGAGTGCGGTACGCCTGCGCGCGCACATCTGCAGTTGTCTCGAGCGCTGCGGCGAACTCATCGGGATTGGTGGCGTTGAATGCACCACCAATCTTCAGCGTCGCGATGGATGGATCCGCGATCACGAGCCGCTTGTGGTTGTACCGATTGAACTCTGCGGCCGCCGCGCCCAGCGTCTCGCCGCTGAAAACGAGGCGACCTTCCGTCCAGGCGAGGCGCCGCGCGATCTCATCGGGCAGCGCCACGCGCGAAATCACTTGTTTCCCGCGAACGTGCGCCACGCCGTTCGCCGCCAGCAGTGTGTCGGAGGGTGGGTTGATGGCGACCTTGCCTTCGGACACGAGCACGTCCACCGTCTCATCGCTTCGCAGGCGCACGGAAAAGGACGTCCCCACTGCACGAATCACCGTTTCACCCGCGGTGACCACGAATGGCCGCTGCACGTCCGGCGCAACGTCGAACAGCGCTTCACCGCGAACGAGCCGGATCCGCCGCTCGTTCGGCTGATAGCGCACGACAACCTTGCTGTTCGTGTTGAGCGCGAGAGAGCTGCCGTCCGACAACGTGAACCGATGGAGCTCGCCGACGCCCGTGGTGTAGCTCTTGCCGAGCATGAAGTCGCGCATCATCCAGAACGCGACGCCCACCACCACGCCGATCAGCGCGGCAGCGAGTGCACGGGTCCAAGAGGGCCGCCAGCGCCTGCCACGGGGGTGCTCCACGGCTGAGGGCTCGGTGATGGATTCGTCCGCCGGCGGATGCTCCGGCGCGAGCAGGTCGGGGTCCGCCGGCTCGCCGGGATCCGCCAGTCTCCGAAGGAGGTCCGCGCGGCGCCACGCGGTGGAAAGTCTCAGGAATGCGGCGCGATGCCGCGGATTGTCATTGAGCCAGGCCTCGAAGACGCGGAGTTCCTCCGGCGTACTTTCCCGGTCGAGTCGCACGATCCACTCTGCTGCCCGCTGTTCGATGCGTTCATGCGCTCTCGTCATAGTGCTTCATGCGACGGCGCAGCCGGGCGAACATTCCGTTGTCCTGATGGGCGGTTCTGGGGGATTCGAACAGCGCCTGGGCACATCGGCGTGCGGCTTTCGTCAGGTGCTGCTCAACGGTGTTCTCCGAGATCTGCAACCGCTCCGCAATCTCCTTTTGACTGTAGCCATAGACTTTGCGCAGCGTGAAGACCTGACGACAACGTGTGGGCAACTGCTCCACCGCGCTCGCCAGAAGCGACAGCTCCTGATGAGCGTTCACGATCTCCTCGATCTGCGCTCCCTCGTCGAGTACATCCAACGCTTCCATGTCCGCCACCAGCTCGATCGGCACGATCTGGCGATGACGCAACCAGTCGAGCGCAACATTGCGGGCCACGGTGAGGCAGAACGCGCGCATCGAACGGATGTTCGGCTGCGTGGATGCACCGGCAACCAGGAGCCGGGCGTACGTCTCCTGCAGCAACTCATCGACATCGGACGTGTTGCGCGTGTAACGGTAAAGACATGCGCGCAGCACACTTTCGAACTCGAGAGCGTGGAGGAGAAAACGATCCTCGATTTTTGCCACGCGAGACCCCTGACTCGTTCCTCCCTCCGTGTCATTCGTCTGACTGGATCCGTCAGCGACACCTTCCAGTGGTGCGCGGGAGATAGTACTCGCTGCGTTGATGTAACGGAACGGTCATGTGACGGGAAAGATGCAAGTCGCCAGAGACTTTAAAAACCGCAGATAACGGAAAATTACGGTGCATCCGACTAGTAGCTGATAGGGACGAACTCAACGGTAGCCACGGTCGGCTCCTTGTCAGGGTCGAGAAGGTGACTGTGGTGAGATGCCCGCCGCAGGCCCTCGGCCTGTGGCGGGCATTTGCACGGTGCGCCGCCCGGTTCTCCTGATTTGATTTAACTCAGTGTGCCGCGCGGAGGCATCTGTGCGCGCGAACAGTGCTGCCTTCGCATTGCGTCAGATGCGCTCAGGGCCGAAAGCCCGCGAGGCAGGCTGCAGTGACTTGCTGTCGCGAGCGCACGTCCGCCGTCGCGGCACGCGCTACTGTCAAATCGCTACTTTGGTCGACGAAAATCCAATCGGTGCGGTAGTCACGGCGCGCAGCCGCGGGGCGCTCAGCGGCGTGCGGCAGTCGCGCGGCCGCGAAGCGTCTGGAGATTGCGGTCTGCGGCCTTGGGCTTGAAGGTGTTGTCGGTGCGGTAGTCACGGCGCGCGCACCCGCGAAGTGCCCGGAGATCGCGGCGAGCTGCGAGCGCTGAGGGACATGGGTGGGGCAGTCGCGGAGCTGCGAAGCGTCTGGAGATTGCGGCCCGCGCCCGTGGGCTTGAAGGCGTTGTCGGTGCGGTAGTCACGGGCGCGCGCTCCCGCGAAGTACCCGAAGATCGCGGCGAGCTGCTGGGCGTTCAGAGGCATGAGTCCGGCGGTCGCACAGCCGCGAAGCGTCTGGAGATTGCGGCCTGCGGCCGTGGACGTTCAAGGTGTTGTCGGTGCGACAGTCACGCGTGGAGCCGCGAAGTGTTTGGAGTTCGTGCCGTCAGCCGCGGGCTCGGAGGCGTTTGACAGTTGCGTGCTGCGTGTCCTGGAGGAAGTCGCGGCCGCGCAGCTTGCAGAGGATGCCCTGCCGATGCGCGGCCGCGCCGGATCAAAGGTCAACTCTTCGCGCGCTCATACAGCGGCATCACTTTCGGAACCAGCGCCTGCAGGTCCTGGATGCGCGTCTGCGGTGAGGGGTGCGTGCTCAGAAATTCGGGCGGACCACTCGAGTTGGCTTGCAGCATCTTCTTCCACACGCTCACGGCGGCGTTCGGGTCGTATCCGGCGCGCGCCATCAGCTCGAGGCCCATGATGTCCGCTTCGGATTCCTGCTCGCGGCTGTGCGGCAGCTGGAAGGTCACGGAGGCCACCATGTTCGCCAGGTCCACCACGTTCTGCCCGGCGCCGGTCACGAGTGCCACGCCGGCGAGGGCAAGCTGCTGCGCATACGCGCGGGAGATGCGCTCGCGGCTGTGTTCGCGAAGCGCGTGCGCCATTTCGTGGCCGAGCACGGCGGCGAGCTCGGCATCCGACAGCTTCAGTTTTTCGACCAGGCCCGTGTACACCATGATCTTGCCGCCCGGCATGCAATAGGCATTCAGGTCATCCGTGGTCAGCGTGTTCACCTCCCACTCCCAGTTCGGGGCGTCGGATCGGAACACGCCGGTTTGCGGAATGAGCCGCTGGGCGACGTTGCGCACGCGCGAGGTGAGGGCGCTGTTCGAGTTGAGCTTGCCCTGCTGCTGCGCCTTTGCTTTCTCCTGCGCATAGGCTTCCTGCGCGCCCGCTTCCACCTGCTCTTCGGAGATGAGCATGCGCTGCTTGCGCTCAATGCCGACAGCGCCCGGCGCAGTGGTTTGTACGGTTTGGCAAGCGCTCGTGCCGAGCGCGGCGGTGGCCAGCAGCGCCAATGTGAGGTGTCTACCTCGCATGATCGTTCACCCTCTAGCGTGGACTGAGCAAAACCATTCCGAAGCGTCCCATGCCTGCCTGCTCACCTCAAGACTTCGGCGGCATTGCGGCACCCGGATTGCTGTTTCCGTCTCCTGCAGCATCGTCCACGAGGAGCGGCATGGACAGACAACCTCAATCCACGGACGACATGCGCCGGCTTGCGGCGCTCGGTCGACGAAACGAGCATTGCCATGCTTACCACGGTGCAGCCCGACGGCTCACTGAGAAGCAGGCCGCTCGCCACCCGTGAGTTCGATTCCGAGGGGAACCTGTGGTTCTTCACCTCCCTGTCATCTCCCAAGGTGCGCGAGATCGAAGAGCACCCGCGCGTAAACCTGAGTTATGCGAACCCGAAGCGAGCCGATTACATCTCCATCTCCGGCACCGCGAGTGTCGTGCGGGACCGTGAGAAGATGCAGCACCTGTGGAGTGCCTGGGTGAAACCCTGGTTCCCGCAGGGTCTGGACGACCCGGATCTCGTGCTGCTGAGAGTGAACATCGAGTCCGCGGAGTACTGGGATTCGCCGGGAAGCTCCGTTGTGCAGCTGCTGGGCCTCGCACGCGCGATGGTCACGGGCTCTCCCGATGCCGTCGGCGAGCACGCCAAGATGGGCGCGCCCCGCCGACCGCACGCCTGAACGACCGCACGCCTGAATGACCGCACGCCTGAATGAAGCCACGTCCAGCGCCGCCGTTGGCATGGCAGGCAGGAAGATTGCTACGGCAACGCCCGGGTAAGTCCGGACCCTCCGGCTATTTCTGGGCGACGTGCCGGCGCCGCTGACGCACGCGACTGCTCGCGCCTGTCGCGCCGTCGCCCAGAAATAACCCGATGGCCCGGGCGCCCCGGAGATGGCGCAAACGCTGCCGTGCCTGCAGAAACGCGCGGCCGTGCCTGCAGCTGAAACGCGGGCTTTGTCCCTTGAGGGGGCGGGGTCCGCGCCATCGGCGCTCACTGGGGAGCGCTGACTGACGTCCAATGCCGGAGGCGCGGCGCGCCGCGGTAGCGGGCGTTATGCCGCGAGCGAGCGGCGCATGGCTGATGCGCTGCGCCACCCTCGCACGACGAGGATTGCGACGATTGTCTCTGACGCTCGCTGCCGCGTTGTCGGCCTAATGTACGGAACAGTCGGGCAAGTGACGCAACTTGTCCGGGTTCCGCGTGACGTAAATCGCGACAATCCGTTCCCGCTCGATCTGCAAAGCGGTGGTTTGAACCACTCCGCCATCCTCGACTGTCACGAAGCCGGGAAGTCCGTCGATCAAGGCGTAGCGAACGAGCAGTGATGGTGAGGTTCTGAAGTCGCGGGCCAGCTGTGCGTGCCGATCCATGACTTCCTCGATGCCTCTGAGCGGATAGGGCGACGCGGGCACCTTTCCGCCGCCGTCGGAATAGGCCACGACATCATCGGCAAGAAGGGCGCAGTTTTGCCATGTCACCATTTCGCGACGCTGCGAAAAAGGCCGTGGCGATCTTCATCCCATGCTCTTTCGTCACGGGGAAACGGGGCCGGGCACTCTGGATGTGCCCCCGTGCGCGGCTCGCGAGCTTCCGACACGTCGTCGGTTCCCGGCCAATGGCCTTCGCTACCTCCTCGAACTCGAGGCCGAAGACATCGTGAAGCAGGAATGCCGCCCGCTCCAGGGGAGACAGCCGTTCAAGAGCGATCATGAGCGGCAGGGTGATGTCGTCGATCGAGTCCGCCTCCTCCACTTCGACGATCGGCTCCGGTAGCCAGGGCCCGATGTAGGTTTCACGTTTGCGCCGGGCGGATTTCAGCTCGTTGAGGCAGAGCCGCATCACGATCGTCCGCAGCAGTGCGGCCGGCTGGCGAACGGCTTCGCGGTCCGTCGCCAGCCAGCGGGTGTAGGCATCCTGAACCACATCCTCCGCATCAGCGACGGAGCCCAGCATCCGATAGGCGAGGCGAAGTAGTTGGGGTCGGACTTCGGAGAATGACGTTTCAGGATCGGGGTGGGTCATCTGTCAAAGGGTGTGACGCATCCTGCTCAGCACTCACCGCATCAACCTTGTAGAGACTCGGTGCGACGGACTTGGCGAGCCCGGCAAATCGCTTCAGCTGTTCCTGCGTGTCCGGCTGCTTCATGAAGTTTTCGAAATGTTCTTTCGACGCCCATTGGGCGTAGTTCACGACCTTCTTTCCGTCGAGGCTGCTGTGAATACACACCGAGATGAACCCGGGCTGGTGCTTGATGGTGCGTTCTGTCGAGTCCAGAAGCGCCTTGACCAGCTTGGCCTGATTGTCGGGCTCGACTTCATACACGTTGATCAGTGTCAGGATTTTCGCCCGGGGATCAATCGATGCGGTTTTCGTGTCCGCCATTGTCATCTCCTTCGAAAAGGGGGTCGCGAGGACATGACAACGGTGGCTTCCGGAGTGTGACATCCCCCGGGGTTCAGCGCGCGATCTCCCTTGCGCCAGCCCGAAACGTTCGCACGGCCAAACCCGGTCGCGCCTCAGGTTCCTGTCGCGCTCAGGCGCTTCGGCGTCAGCGCGCAGGGGCGGGCGAAACCGTGCCGTGCTTGCAGCTCTGCCGAAACGCGGCCGTGCGTGCAGCCCGCTCCAACGCCGCCGTGCCCGCAGCTCCGCCGCAGTCCATGACGCGCGTTTGGTAGGGCCGCCCGGGGATTGCGAGATAATGGTTGTGTGACTACCTCTCCCCGTGACCTCTTCGAACAGCCCCGGCAGGGCAAGCCCCCGCGTGTCGTGATCGTGGGCTGCGGATTCGGCGGGCTGTTCTGTGCGCGCGCGCTTCGGCATGCGCCGGTCGAGCTGGTCGTGGTGGATCGAAACAACTACCACCTGTTCCAACCCCTGCTGTATCAGGTGGCGAGCGCCGCGCTCGCCCCGGCGGACATCGCCCAGCCGATCCGCACCATCCTCAGAGGCCAGAAGAACGCACTGGTCGTCCTCGGCGAGGTGGAGTGGGTGGACGTGGGCGCCAAGCGCATTGTCGTGAACGGTGAGGCCATCGCGTACGACTACCTCGTCCTGGCGCCCGGCGCGGTGGACAACTATTTCGGCCACGCCGACTGGGCGCGCTATGCCCCGGGCATGAAGGATGTGGAGGAGGCCACTCTCATCCGCTCCCGCCTGCTGCTGTCGTTCGAGCGCGCCGAGATCGAAACGGACCCGGCCGAGCGCGCCGCGCACCTGTCGTTCATCATCGTGGGCGGCGGCCCCACCGGCGTGGAGCTGGCCGGCGCCATCAAGGAGCTCGCGGTCGATGTCATCCCGCGGGATTTCCGGGTGGCTGATACGCGCCGGGCCCGCGTGATTCTCATCGAGGCCGGGCCACGGCTGCTTCCCGGGTTCGATCCCTCATCCTCGCGACGGGCGCTGGAGCAGCTCGAAACACTGGGTGTGGACGTGCGTCTCGGTGTGCCGGTGACCGCCGTCTTCCCGGACGGCGTGGAGGTCGGCGGAGAGCGGCTGCGCAGTTACAACGTGATTTGGGCGGCGGGCGTTCGCGCCGCCCCCCTCGTGCAGACCCTGGGTGCCGAGCTGGGCCCCGGCGGGCGCGTGAAGGTGCAGCCGGACTGCTCCATTGCGGGTCACCCGGAAGTGTTCGTCATCGGCGACGCGGCCTACATCGTGGACCCCAAGAACGGTCGGCCCGTGCCGGGCGTGTCTCAGGCCGCCATGCAAATGGGGCGTTACGTGGCGCGCATCATCCAGGAT
>JADGHX010000189.1 GCA_019683695.1 Steroidobacteraceae bacterium | reverse complement strand
CCGCTACGCCGCGCCACATGCGCGCGTACCAAGAATTGGTGCAGAGGTGCGCGGCGCTTGACGCGGGGAACGCGGCGCCCGAGACGGCCGCCGAGGGACCCTCTTGCACGCACCTCCACTCGCTGATGGGCTTCTGCGGCGCGGGAGCGCGTGGGAACGCACCGTTATCAAGGGCGCGGTGCCGCCTCTGGAAAACTGCAGCTGCACTAGCAGAAGAGCGCATGCTCCATGTGCGACAGACTTCGTGGGGGCGTGCGGGTTTGTCGTTCGGTTCGCTTGGCTTCGTTCGTGAAGAGTTGCTCGGGGCGAGCATCTGGCGCGCGGGGGCTTGTGACTTCGTTTGCCAAGAGCGTTGCTGTCGGTGGGGCGGCGATCGGCCGCGCGAGGGTGTGCCGCTCGCAACCGGCGCGCGGAATCGGCTGATGCAATAGATGGGCGCCGCCCGGTGCTGGTCTGAATGAGGGAGTGGGCGGGCGAGTTGTCCAGAGGCTTCGGTTACAAAACGCGCGGGCGGCTACGTGCCTGCGCGCCGGAAGCTCCCGTCACACCCTCGCACGTCCGCTCGCCTCGTGCCGCGCGCGGGCACTGTGGCTTCGTTCGGTAAGAGTGTTGCTTGAGATGGGTCGCCTTCAGCGTCGGCTTCGTTCGTGAAGAGCGTTGCTGACGGTTGGGCGGCGATCGGCCGCGCGAGAGTGTGCCGCTCGCAACCGGCGCGCGGAATCGGGTCTGTGCACTTGATGGGCGCCGCCCGGTGCTGGTCTGAATGAGGGAGTGGGCGGGCGAGTTGTCCAGAGGCTTCGGTTACAAAACGCGCGGGCGGCTACGTGCCTGCGCGCCGGAAGCTCCCGTCACACCCTCGCACGTCCGCTCGCCTCGTGCCGGCTCGGGCGCGTTTGCTTCGTTCGAGAGGAATGTCGGCTCGATGGGCGCGCCCATCCGCTGTGACGTGTTGTGGCTTTGTTTCGCGAAGCGGTGGTGTTTCGGTGGGGTGGCGGCGTCGCTCGCCCCGTGCGTGTTCGGGCGGTTTGGCTTCGTTTGTGACGCTTCGTCTGTGAAGCGTGTCTCGGAACCCCGTTCGGCCATCCGGCGTGCGTGGCACGTCAAAAAATGAACGCGGAAGCACATTCCCCCTGACGCCGGTGCGAATACGCCGTTCGGCGTGTTGTTAAACATGCATCGGCAATGTATCGTTTAAATCATGCATACGGCATACATCTTTTATTCCGATTGGCCATCGTCGGGCAATGCTGAAGGGAGCACATGAGTTCGAACGTTCTGCCGGCCCGGAGAGGCGTGCTGGGGCTGGCGCTTCTCACCGCACTCACGCTCATCGCAACTCACCCCGCTTTCGCGGCAAAACGTGTCTTCGAGATGAACATCGAGGACACGAAGATCACGCTGGTCGAGCGACAGCAGTTCCACACGTTCGCCTTCGCCGGGCAGGTGCCCGGTCCGCTCTTCTATGTGGACGAAGGCGATGAGCTCGAAGTCACGGTGAACAACCTGACGGCGCTGCCTCACACCATCCATTGGCACGGCATGTTCCAGCGCGGCACGTGGAAGATGGACGGCGTGCCCGATGTCACGCAGAAGGCGATCGAGCCCGGCGACAGCTTCACGTACAAGTTCACGGCGGAGCCGTCCGGCACCTTTTGGTACCACTGCCACGTCAACGTGAACGAGCACGTCGCCATGCGCGGCATGTATGGCCCCTTCATCGTGCGCCCGAAGAAGCCGACCGCCATCGAGAAGAAGGTGACCAAGGAATTCGTGCTGATGCTGTCGGACTGGGCCTCGAAATGGGCCGACAAGCCGGGTTTCGGCGGCGTGCCGGGCGATGTGTTCGACTACTTCACGCTGAACGGGCGCGCCTATCCCGAATCCGAGCCGATTCGCATTCAGAAGGGCGACGTGGTTCGTCTGCGGCTCATCGGCGCGGGCGAGCTCACGCATGCCCTGCACATCCACGGCCATTCCTTCCAGATCGCGTTCAAGGACGGCTTCCCGCTGCCGAGCCCCATCTGGGCCGACACCATCGTTGTCGGGCCGGGCGAGCGGTATGACCTGATCCTGACCGCGGACAACCCGGGGCGCTGGATGGTCCACGATCACGTCGACTCGCACACCATGAACGGCGATCGGCCGATGGGCGGCATGATGACCGTCATCGAATACACCGAAATCAAGTCCGACGATGCCTGGTACCCGTGGAACAAGCGCGTTCCCCAGCCGGACTTCTATTACCAGGACGCCATCAGCAAGGGCCCCGGCATCTACACGAACGAGACGTTCCGCGGGCAGGCGGTTCAGTAGAAAAGGGGTTCAGCTGAAGATGAAACGAACACGCGCGCAATTCGTGACGATTCTGGCTGCGGTGTTGGTTCCGGCGCTGACGCACGCCGGGAAGGGCGAGGAGATTCTCCAGAGTCAATGCAGCTCCTGCCACGCGCTTTCGAAGCCTGAGGATACGAGCCTCGATCGCCTGCTGAATCGCAAGGGACCTGACCTCTACTACGCCGGCGTGAAGTTCAACAAGGAGTGGCTGGTTCGCTGGCTGCAGGCGCCTACTCGAATCCGGCCCGCGGGCGTCATGTACAGGAAGGTCGTGAAAGCCGGCCCGGCGGGTTCGGCGGATGTGGTGGATGAGAGCCTCCTTCCTTCGCACATGAAGTTGTCGGCCGAAGACGCTGCGGCCGCCGCCGAGGCGCTTGCCGCGCTCGGCGCCGATTCACCGCTCGTGACCAAGGGCGCATTCAAGGGCGGTGCGCCGAACGTGATGATGGCGTCGCTCCTCTTCAACAAGCTGCGGGGGTGCTCCTCGTGCCACGCCGCCAAGCCGGGCGAGCCGCCGCATTCGGGCCCCGAGCTCTACACCGCCGGCGATCGATTGAAGCCCGACTTCGTCGCCGAGTACATCCGCGATCCGCAGAAGTTCGATCCGCACATCTGGATGCCGAAGCTCGAGCTCAATGACGGCGATATCCAGAAGCTCACCGGTTATCTCATGACGCTCAAACAGGAAGGTGGGAAATGAAGACGCTCGCCTGCTCGCTGACCGTGCTGCTCGGCGCACTCGGCGCGTCGGTCTCGATGGCCGCAGATGAGCCCTCGCCTCAGGCCGTGAAGCTCTACGACACATATTGCGTGCAGTGTCACGGCGTGAATCGCGACGGCAATGGCATCAACAGCGCCACGATGGCCGTGAAGCCGCGCGATCACACCGACAGCAAGGCGATGGGCGACACGCCTGACGACCTGCTGTTCAAGGCGATCAAGAGCGGGGGCCTTTCGGTGAGCAAATCCGTGCTCATGCCCACGTGGGGCGGCGTGCTGACCGACGACGAGATCCGCCTGCTGGTCCAATACCTGCGCTTCGTGAGCAAGACGCAGTCCACAACGAATCAATGAACCGAATCAACGGGAGCAGAAACGTGAAGAAACTGGCGCTGGCATTATGCGTCGCGACCCTCGCATCGGGCGCGATCGAGGCGCGAACCGTGAAAGTGACCCTCACGCCGCGCGAAGTCGATCTGCCGATCGACAACAAGGGTACGATGTATCGCACATGGACCTATGATGGGCAGGTGCCCGGCCCCGTCGTGCGCGTGACCGAGGGCGACGTGGTCGAATTCACGCTCATCAACGAGAAGACCAACAAGAACTCGCACTCGATCGATTTTCACGCCGCGCGCGTGAACGTGCTGAGCGAGTTCGAGTCGGTGAAGCCCGGTGAGACGAAGACATTTACCTGGACGCCGAGCTATCCCGGCACGTTCTACTACCACTGTGGCTCGGACCCGATGATCCAGCACATCGCCCGCGGCATGTACGGCGTGATCATCGTGGACCCGAAAGACCCGAACGCGCTCCCCAAGGCGGATCGTGAGTACGTGCTCATCCAGGCCGAGCTCTATCCGAACCCCGACAACCAGGACGACATGATGGCGAACAAGTGGACGAACGTCATGTTCAACGGCGCCATCTTCAAATACGACCCGGTGCACGACCCGAATGCGACACGTGTGCTGCAGGCGAAGCCCGGCGAGCGTGTGCGCATTCATTTCGTGAACGCGGGCGTGAACGAGTTCGCCTCCTTCCACCCGATCGCCGGCATCTGGGATCGTGTGTATCCGAGCGGCAATGCGAAGAACGCTCTCGTCGGGCTTCAGAGCTACGTGGTGGGCCCCGGGGACGCCGCGGCGTTCGACATCATCTCGCCGGTGGAGGGCGCAAACGCACTCGTCACCCATTCGTTGCGCCAGGCACTGACGGGCGCCATTGCGGTTCTTCAGTTCACGAACGATGCCGATCCCAAGATGGGGCGCGGCGACAACATTCTCGTGAGATGAGCGCACGGGCCGGGCGACGCTCCGGAGTCGCCCGGCTCCTTTGCAGGTCACCATGATTCGACGTCACGTTTGGCCGGGAACAGGAGCTTCGGTCGCAATCCTTGCGCTGCTGGGTTTGGTGCTGGCCGCCTGTGCACCGGAATCTCCGGAGGGCTCCGCACATCACGAGCACGCCCACACGGAAGCCATGGATGGAGCGATGGACCGTGCGAGGATGCATGAGTCGGCACATGGCGAATTGCTGGCATCGGCCGACGCTGAGGGCGAAGTGTGGTACTGCCCCATGCACGCGCACGTCACGTCGGATCACGAAGGCTCGTGCCCGATCTGTGGCATGAAGCTCGTTCGAAAAGGGGCGGGCAATCCGGAGTCGTCGCATGCAGGGAATGCGCACGTTGCCGAGCATGAGGCGTCGCAGTCAACCGCCGACGCAGAGACTGGCGTGTGGTACTGCCCCATGCACGCGCACGTCACGTCGGATCACGAAGGCTCTTGCCCGATCTGTGGCATGAAGCTCGTCCGGAAAGTGGCGGAGAGTCCGAAGTCTTCGCACGCAGGGAAGGCTCACGTCCATGGCGAGTTGCATGCATCTGCCGACGCCGAAAGTGATGTGTGGTACTGCCCCATGCACGCACACGTCACGTCGGATCACGAAGGCTCGTGCCCCATCTGCGGCATGAAGCTCGTGCGGAAAGGGGCGGAAACGCCCGAGTCGTCGCATGCGGGCGAGATACACGTGCCCGCCGCCGTTCAACGGCGCATGGGCGTTGTCACCGAGCCGGCGCAGATCGAGTCATTCCAATCCTCGATACCTGTTACCGCGCAGGTCGTCGCCGATCAACGCCGCACGATCGCCCTTGCGCCCAGGGTGGAAGGCTGGATCGAGCGGCTGGGTGTTTCCGTCGTCGGGCAGCGCGTTCGCGCGGGCCAGATGATCTACGAGATCTACTCGCCGGAGTTGCAGCAGCGGCAGAAGGACTACCTGGATCTTCTCACGCGCCGGGACGCGCTCGTCGCCGCGAAGGGCGGTGAGATGCGCTCCATCAAGAACACTCAGCCCGATCCCATGCTCGCCAGTGTCGCTCGCGAACGGTTTCGTATGCGCAGCCGCCTGCTCGCCGCGGGTGTGCCGCCGGCGGTGCTCGAGGAGGTCGAGAAGTTCCGACGCGTTCGCGAGGTCGTACCCGTTCTCGCCCCGCAGGACGGACTCGTCACCGCAATCCGCGCCCAGGTCGGCAGTTTCGTCGGTCCGGGTGAACCGGTGATCACGTATAGCGACCCGGAAGCCTTGTGGGCGGAACTGTCCATGAGCGCCGATCTGCTCCCGCATCTCGCGGACGTGGAACACGTGCTGATCCACTCGCCGGGCGCCCCGGCGGTTCGAGTGTCCATCGATCCGTCGCTTGCCGTGGCCGATTCGCTGTCGAGACGGGTAACGCTCCCGGTCCCACTGCCGAAGAGCGGCGCTCGCTTCCTGCCCGGCATGTTGCTGGATGCGGAGGTCGTCACGAAAGCACGCGACGCCCTGACCGTGCCCGTTGCGGCGGTTCTGCGCTCAGGCCAGGGGGACATCGTTGTAGTGGCCGAGCCCGACGATCACTTCAGGCCCGCGTTCGTGCAGTTGGGCCGCGAAAGCGCGGATCGCGTAGAGGTGCTCGCGGGCCTCGCGCCTGGCGAAACGGTCGTGACCAATGGCCAGTTTCTGCTGAGCGCGGAAAGCTCGCTGCAGTCCCTCTGGCGGAGAACGGCAGCCGCGCGCTGACGTGCACGACACTCGCCGGGCGGGCGAAAACGCCACCCTGATCGAACGCATCATCGACGGCTCGCTACGCCAGCGAGGCTGGGTTCTCTTCGCGGTGCTCGTGTGTGCGGTCGCGGCGGCGGCGTATGCGATACACCTCGAGCTCGATGCCTTGCCCGACCTGTCCGAGAACCAGGTCATTCTCAAGGCAAGCTACCCCGGACAACCGCCTCAATTCGTCGAAGACCAGGTCACCTATCCGTTGACAGCAGCGCTGCTCGGCCTGCCGGGCGCCTCGGCGGTGCGCGCGTACTCCATGTTCGGAGAGGCGTTCATCTACATCGCGCTGGAAGAGGGGGTCGAGGCCGAGCGCGTTCGATTCCGCGTGCTGGAGCGACTGAGTCAGCTCACCGGCAGCCTGCCGGAGAATGCGGCGATCTCGCTCGGCCCCGACGCCTCTGGCGTGGGCTGGGTCTACCAGTACGCGCTGGTCTCGAATAACGCGCAGCTCGCACCCGATCGCCTGCGGGCACTTCAGGACTTCGTTCTCAAGCCGGAGCTTCAGAGCGTCAAGGGAGTGGCGGAAGTGGCGACCTTCGGTGCGGCCGCCCGGCAGTTGCAGGTCGAGATTGATCCGCGGCGACTGGCCGCGCTCGGGCTGACTCCTGCGGACGTGAGCGCCGCCGTCCGCAACGCGAACCAGGCGAGTGGCGGCGGTGCTCTGGAGTCGGGCGGGCAGAGACTGCTCATCTCCGCCGATGCGCGTTTGCGCACCGGCAGGGAGCTGCTCGACATCCCGATCGGCGTCGATGCGAATGGCACGATTCTCCGGCTGGCGCAGGTGGCCACCGTGAGCTTCGGTCCTGCGCCACAGCAAGGGCTGGGCGATCTCGATGGCCGAGGCCCGGTCGTGGGCGGCATTGTCGTCATGCGCAAGGGCGAGAACGCTTACGAGGTCGTCGCGCGGCTCAAGCGCGCAATGGCCGACATCCGGGCCACGTTGCCAGAGGGTGTCGAGCTGATCACCACGTACGATCGCTCGCGCATCATTCACGATGCCGTCGTCTCACTTGCAAAACGTCTCGCGGAGGAGGCGCTCATCGTCGCGATCGTCTGTGGCCTCTTTCTCTGGCGGGTGCGCTCGGCGCTCGTGATCATCATCACGCTGCCTATGGGGCTCCTCTGCGCCCTGGCGATCCTGCGCTGGCAGGACGTGACGGCGAACATCATGTCGCTCGGCGGGCTTGCGATCGCAATCGGTGCGATGGTCGATGCGTCCGTCGTGATGGTGGAAGGCCTGCACCGCAGGCTGGAGCAGGGGACGGCCCGGGACGGATCGCATTGGGCCATCGTCCGGCAATCGGCGCGCGAGCTCGGCCCTGCGCTCTTCTTTTCGCTGCTGGTGATCACGGTCTCGTTCCTTCCCGTGCTCTCACTTCAAGGTCAGGAAGGCAAGCTGTTCGCACCGCTCGCGCTCACCAAGACGTATGCGATGGCCGCTGCGGCGCTCCTTTCCATCACTCTCGTCCCGGTGCTGATGGGGCTCGTCATTCGTGGGCCCGTCGTGCCCGAGATGCGAAATCCACTGAACCGCGCACTCGCCCGGGTATACAGGCCTGCGCTCGAGCTGGTCTTGCGGCGGCCTCGTGGCGTCCTCGCCGTCGCCGTGGTCGTGAGTCTCTCGACGGTCGTGCCGCTCACGAATCTCGGCCGCGAATTCATGCCACCACTCGACGAAGGCGATCTGCTGTACATGCCGACCACGCTTCCCGATGTGTCGCTGGATGAAGCTGCGGAAATCCTGCGCAGGACCGACGAGGCGATCCGTCAGATGCCGCAAGTGCTGCGGGTGCATGGCAAGGCCGGTCGCAGCGACTCCGCGACGGATCCTGCGCCGCTGTCCATGATCGAGACCACGATCCTGCTGAAGCCGCGTTCGGAATGGCCGGAACCGATCTCGACCCAGGAGCTCATTCGTCGTTTGGATGAACGCGTGCGGCTCGCGGGACTCACGAACTCCTGGGGGTTTCCGATCCGCACTCGCATCGACATGCTCGCGACCGGCGTCAAGACGCCGCTGGCCCTGCGCATCTCGGGGCCGGATCTCTCGCGGATACGTGAGCTCGGCGAGAAAGCTGAGAACGCTCTTCGCGGCGTGGAGGGCATTCGTGGCGTGTTCTCCGAACGGGCCGCGAGCGGGCACTTCATACAGGTGGAGCTCGATCGTGCGCGCGCCAATCAATATGGCGTGAGCGCGTCCGATGTAACAGCGGTCATCGCGGGTCCTGTGGGAGGCGCACCGCTCGACACGCTCACAGCGGGACGCGAACGCTATCCGATCGTTGTCCGGCTTCCGCGTGCCGAGCGCACGTCGATTCAGAGTCTCGAGCGTCTTCCCATCCGCACGCGATCCGGGGCAACGGTCGAGCTGTCACAAGTCGCGCGACTGCGCGTTATCGACGGGCCCGTTGAGGTTCGCAGCGAGAACGCCCGTCCCGTTGGCTTTGTGCTGCTCGATCTCGAAGATCCTGATGTTGGGGGTGTGCTTCAGCGTGCGCAGCAGGCACTGCGCAATGCCGGCGTCCATGAAGAGGGCTACACGTTGAGCTGGGTGGGTCAGTATCCTCGCCTGCAGGCTGCGTCCACTCGGCTGCTCGTGATGAGCTTCGCCACGCTGCTCTCCATCGCGTTGATTCTGTACTGGCACTTCCGATGCTGGAAACGGGTTGGCGTGGTGCTTGGAAGTCTTCCCTTTGCCGTGAGTGGCGCGGCATGGCTCACCTGGCTGCTGGGGCAGCAATGGTCGTTTGCGACCGCCGTGGGATTTCTGGCGCTGGCGGGTGTGGCGGCTGAGTTCTGCGTGGTGATGCTGCTGTACCTGGATCAGGAAATGCGAGCGACGCGGAGGCCGGGCGTGCCGCTTGCACACGAATCGGTGCACGCGGCGATTGTTCGCGGGGCGTTGCTTCGGCTGCGGCCGAAGACGATGACGGTTGCCGTGATATTGGGTGGGCTCATTCCGCTGCTGGTGTCCGAGGGGCCGGGTATGGATGTGTTGCGGCCTGTTGCGGCGCCGATTGTGGGGGGAATGGTGACGGCGCCGTTGTTCTCGTTACTCGTTGTGCCAGCGGTTTATCTGCTCATGTTCGGTTCTGGGAAGCGCTCGCGCTAGCGTCACGCAGGGTAGTTACCGGCTCATCTCGCGGCGCGCCGTATTGGAAGAGAGGCGTGCGCGAGGACAGGGGCCTGGGGAGGCGCGAACGGCCGTGCCGGCGAGCGGAGGCGCGTGCAAGAGGGTCCCTCGGCGGCCTACTCGGGCGCGCTTCGAAAATCGCCGAAGACGGCGATTTTCGGCGGTCCCGCATTCCCCGCTACGCCGCGCCACAT
>JADGHX010000188.1 GCA_019683695.1 Steroidobacteraceae bacterium | reverse complement strand
CCATCGGCGTCGATGGGCAGACCGTGCTGCTGCTGGTGCAGGAGAGGTCGTCCTTGCCCGGGCCCGCGCGGCCGAGTGGTGTTTATGCGTCACACGACGGCGGTATCAGCTTCACGCGCGTGCTGACGGATTCAGCGAGCACGCCACTGGCTGACGGTGGCACTCATTTCTGGGCTCACCCCGGCGACCCGAACGTCGTGTACTTCGAGTTCGCCGATATTGGCGCCTCCGCACCATCATATCTGTATCGATATGACGCTCGCACGGGCGCCGTCACCTCGGTGTCCTGGCCCACGCGCGAGGGCAGTGTGACCGCAATGGCTTTCCATCCAACCGACGCGACGGTGGTGTATCTCGCTCTGTCCATCACTCAGCCGAACGATTGAAGAAGGGGCGTGAAATCCACGTCCCTTCTTCTTGCCCGACCCGTTACTGGAAGTTTCGGCGGAACGTGAGCGCAATCTCGCGCCCCCGCCCCGGGCTCCCCGTGCGGTTATCCGTGGGCAGGCCCGTGAGCGTGCTGCGCTCCGGCGCGAGCGTGTACCAGTAGAACTTGTCGAACAGGTTCTCGGCCGACAACGCGAGATCCCAGTTGCCGCTTTCCGGCATGTAGGTGATGCGCGCGTTGACCAGCGTGTACCCGGGCACCTTGTTGGCGCTGCCGGGGAGCTGCTGCAGATACTGATCGCCGTTGGTGCGGCTCCCCTGCATGAACCAGTCGAGGCGCGGAATCAGCGAGGCCGACCCCAGGCCGAAGCGGTACTGCACACCGAGGCTTCCCGTGAACTCCGCCTGCACCTTGTAGCTCGGGTGCACGTAGCCCGGATTCGGCACACCGTTCACAGTCGGCGCCACATTCGACTTGAAATCGAACCATGCGGCCGTGCCGTTGATCGTCAGGTTGTTGATCGGGCTCGCGGTGAACTCCAGCTCCACGCCGCGATCCTCACCGGGGGCGCTGTCGTACACGATCCACGGAATGCCGGTCGTACCGGCGAGTGGCGTGCCGGCGGGACACGGATTGCCAGCGTTGATACCGCGGAAGACCGGCCCCGGATCGAGGTCGGACGCCAGATTGCACTGGGTGCCGTTCGAGGTGAACACGCGGGGATCGTAGTCGTCCATGAACGCCGCGAAGTTCAGGCGCAGGCGGCGGTCGAAGAGGTCCAGCTTCGTGCCGATCTCGTAGGCGATGAGCTCTTCGGCGGGCACAGGCACGCGCTGCTGGCCGGGCGTGAACGGCCGGGGCTGCGCGCCGTCGGAACGGAAGCCGGTGGAAACGGTTCCGTACACCATCACCGCCGGGTTGAAGCGATAGTCCGCGCTGACCTTCCAGTCGAAATGACTCGAGCCGTACTTCAGCTCGCCCGGCACCAGCAGGTACGGGCTGTGATCGAAGGCGTAGGTCTTCTTTTCATCCGTGTACCGCCCGCCCGCTGTGATCGAGAATGCGTCGGTCACCGAGAAGATGCCGTGCAGGAAGCCGGAGGTGCTCTCGGTGGTGAACGTGTCGTTCTGATTGAAGTCCGGCAGGATCGAGTTGAATGCCGGCAGGGTCACGTAACCGCCCAGGTGCGAATGGGAGTCGTACCAGTACGCGCCCGCGGTCCATTCCAGCCGATTGGCGATGGCCGTGCCGGAGAGCCGCGTCTCGACGCTGTACTGCCTGTGACTCTGCAGCTCGTACGTGTGGTTGAGATCGATGGGCATCTGATCGCCATCGCCCATCCAGTCGCTCTCGTACGTGCGATAGCCCAGGATCAGGGCTAGCGCCGTCGTATCGGAGAATCGGTAATCGAGCTTGCCGGTGGCATTCCAGGCGGTGGTGACCTGGTCCGTCGGGAAGGTCTTGCCCTGCACCGGGTCGATCGGGTTCGCGTAGGTCTTGAACGGATCGCCGGTGACGAACCGGTCGTCGCCGGTGAAGCGGATGCCGAAGCGCGGAAAGATGACGGTTTCGCTGTAGAGATTGTTCAGGAAGTTCGTGGTCTGGTGCTGGGTGAGCTTCGCGTCGGGCTGAGGCTCGGCGACCGTCTTCGAGTAGTCCGCGGAGAAGCCCATCTCGAGCGCATCGCTCGCCACGTACCGCAGCATCACGCGCCCGGCGTTGACGTCGGATCCGCCGCGCTCGCCGATCTTGCAGTCGCCCTTGGCCTGGCGTTCCGAAGGCACCAGCGAGGGGAAGGTGCCGGCCAGCTCCGGTGTACCGTTCGCGCGCATCTGGCAGGTGAAGTCGAGCACGTCCTGATAGCCCTCGATCTGCTTGGACACGCCCGTCACGCGCGCGAACAGCTTTTCCGTCAGCGCGAAGTCGTACACGCCTCTCAGGTCGAGCCGGTTGGAGGTGCCATAGGTCAGCTCGAGGGTGCCCGTGTCGTTGCCCTGCGGCTGCTTCGAGATCAGGCGGATGGCGCCGCCCAGGCTGTTCTTGCCGAACAGCGTTCCCTGCGGGCCTCGCAACACCTCTATGCGCTCCAGGTCGAGCAGGTCGATGGCCGAGCCGGTGAGGGAGCCGTGGTACACGTCATCGATGTAGATGCCGACGCCCGGATCGGAGGTGTAGATGTAGTCCGTGGTCATGACGCCGCGCATGCCGATAAGGGGCGTCGGACCGCTGAAGCTGCCTTGGGGCCGTATGTTGGCGTTGGGAATCACGAGCCCCAGATCCGTGACGTTCGTCAGACCCTGACTCTCGAGTTGCTCACCGGAGACGGCGGTGATGGCGATGGGCGCGTCCTGCAGGTTCTCCTCACGGAATTGCGCGGTGACGATGACCTCGGCCAGCGAGGACTCATCCCCGGAAGGCGACTGGCCCCATGCCGGGGCGGCGAGCGCAACCGCCGTCGCCACCCAGGGCAGGGTGGCATGGCCGCGATGCGAATGAAGCGCGCGCGATACGGCGCGCGATACCGATACAGATTGCATGAATTCCCCCTCAACTCAATGCCACGACACGGGCGCAGTCCGTGTGGATGTGCGCGTCTGCGCCCCCTAATGCGCCGCGCGGCATCCCGTTGTGTTCTGGATTTGTGTGGGAGCCGCAGTGATCTGTATGCGTCGAGCCTAGCTCTTACGGACGGGGGAGAGCAATCGAAATGCGGCAGTCTTCATTAGCCCGAATGACATCCGCCGTTTCATTTCGGGCACAGGCACTGTCGATAACGGATTTGAGCGGCCCGGACTCCATGCAGCCCGTCTGTTGCGGGCCGGCAGTACCCGGGGCTTGCGCGGCGAGTTGAGGTTTGTCGGGTGAGAGAGGCCCTCGGTGCGATCGTTTTGCGAGATGATGCCGCCCGAAAATGGTGCGGCGGGTCTCGCGATCGCATTCTATAGTGCGCGCATGTCTTTTCCTGTCGGGCAACGACGACCGCGAGGGCGGGCGGTCTCATACGGCTCGCGACGCCTGTTTCGATGAACCGGGTTCTTCGCATCAAGTCCTTGTTCCTGCTGATCGCTTTCGGGGTCGTGGCGCTCGCCGCGATCGGGCTGGGACGGGTTGTGTGGGAGGATCGGCAGGCTCGCCTGGATGAGACGCTTCGCGCCCTGTCAGCAGGTCTCGAGCGCCTGAACGAGGCAGACACCGCGGCAGCAGAGCAGTTTTTCAAAAGGTCCATCGATACGTTGCGGGATCTCGGCCGCGACCCGCTGTTTGCGCTTCATCATCTGTTCGCCGCAAGAGTGACGGCGGGGCCAGAAGGGCTTCAGGAGGTGCGCGGGTTTTCGTTGCCGGAGGTGCGCGACGGCGAAACCCTGCTCGCGGTGGCTCTTTCGCAGGATTCGACCCTTCTCGCCGCCATTACGCCGCAGCGGCTGCTGTGCGCGCCCGTGGAAAGCGGGCGGTGGGTTCAAAGGGAGTTGCCCGGGCGCATCGATCGTGCGGCCGGGCTGCACGTCGACTCTGAAACCGGGAAGGCGCATGCGGTCGTGGCGGATGATGGCCGATTGTTGACGGCGGATTGTTTCGCGCCCGGCTCGCCGATCAATATCGCGCCGAGCGCAACCGGAAATGCACCCGCGGTGGCGTGGCTCGATCCCGAGGCAGGGCGGGCGTGGGTGGCGCCGGCGCATCCTCAGGGATCCGAACTGACGATCACGGCCCGCCCGCTGCCGGGAGGCGAGGGTGAGCCGATCGAGCTGCACGTCGCCTTTCCCGGCGAGGTGAACACATTGTTCGCAAAGCCAGCCATCGTTCACTCGATGGGGAGAGTCGCGGACAACCTTCTCCTCTTTTATGGTGACGCGAATCTGGAACAGGACTCGGACCTGCGCGATGAGAGCGTGCTTGTGATCGCAGTGGACGATCCGGCACGTCAGGCGAATCGACTGGTGTTTCCCGCGTTCATCGATGGGGAGGAGGGCGGAAAAGCACGCTGGCGCAGCACGCATGTTCGACGGCTACTGCCGGCCTCGGCACCGGGACGGGTGTATGTGCTCACCGAGGGGCCCGCAGGCGTGGCGATACTTGGGTCCGACGCCAAGCCCATCGATGTGCAAACCAATGCATTGTTCGCCAGCGAGCACGGGGACGGTCGCGAGATTTACGAGCTTTGCGTGACGTCTTCGGACGAGGGTGTATTTACACAGATCCGTCACAGGCGAACAGGTGCGCACCTGAAGTACCCACTGCCCTGGCAATTCAGTGAGCGCCCCGAGCTGGCCGTGATCTCCCACGATGGAAGACGCACGCTGGTGGCGAGCCGCGCGGGCCACATGCTGCTGATGGATCTTTCGAGATTACCGGCGCTGGCAGGCGAGTAAGGCGTCAACTCAGGCAAGGGATGGCGTGCAGCTCACGGAAACTTGCCGACACGTGTATTGACCCTTCACGGAAACCACCGCCTCACCGCATCCAGCGTGTCCTGCGGGTTGGTATTGAACGAGATGCGCGCCTGTGGCGCGAGGATGTGGACGAGATTGATCACCTTCTCGAAGAGCATGAGCAGCGCGGGCGGCTCGCGCAGGCCCGCACCAATCACGATGCAATCGTAGCGCTTCGACCGAAGCGCGCGCTCCACGACCGCCTCGGCGGTCTCGCCGCGATCGATCAGGCAGCTCTCGACGTCATATCCCGCCTGCCGCACCCGATCGATTTGCGCGTCGATGTAGTCGCGCACGAGCTCGGGCGTCAGCTGAGGAAATGCAGAGAGGTCGGCGAATCGGGGATCGAGGCCGATCGCCAGGACGGACGTGTTCGCCATTCAAAAGCCTCTTGTGGGGTGAGAAGAGCGTTGGCGTGCATTGTGCCGATGTGCGCGAGGCCGATGCCATCCTCCCGGAGATTGCCCGAGCGTGATGGGTCGGACCGTTGCGCCGACCACGTGAAGGCCAGCGACCGCGTCACCATCGTGACCATCGCCTCGACCGTGGGTAGTCTTCCGGCCCGGGAATCGCTCGCGCACCAGGGGCGGCTGGGAGGAACGACGTGACGAGATTCGGTAATCGGGTGAGGTTCGCGTTCGCGATGGCGATTGCTTCAGTGGCCTCGGTGTCCTTCGCGGCCAAGTGCGACAAGAAGTGTCTCGAAGACATCGGTGACCAGTATCGCGCGGCGTATGTGAAGCACGATCCGAAGCTTGCGCCGTTCGCACGCAAGGTGCGGTTTACCGAGAACAACGTCGAGATGCAATTCCCGGATGGCAGCTGGGACACCGTGACGAAGGAAGTGGGCCCGCCGCTCACCATCTCGGACCCGCAGACCGGCGGGGTTGGGATGTTCACCGCCATCATGCAGAACGACGTCCCGGGCTATCTTGCGGTTCGGCTCAGAGTGAGAGACGGCAGGATCACCGAGGTGGAGCACATGCTGTCCACTCGTCGCAATCTCAGCTCACCCCCCACTCCAATCGGGGACCACGCGAACTACAAGCATGAGCCCGACACGTCGAACATCGTGCCGCCTGCCGAGCGCGCAACGCGCGAGCGGCTCATTGAGCTCGGGAACGGCTACTTCAACACCTTGCACAACAATACGGGCGAGATTCGGGGTGCGCGCTTCCACCCGCAGGCCACGCGCCTGGAGAACGGGCTCAAGTTCACCGAGATCGAGAAGGCCTTCAGGCTCGGGCGCTATCGCTTCAATGATCGCGTGCGTCGCGAGCCCATTCTGGTGGACGAGGAGCGCGGCATCGTGTTGTTCCGTGGCTTCATCGATCACAAGGGCGTGCTCGATGAGTACACGTTGACGGATGGGACCCGGACGCGTTCGGTGTTTCGCGAGCCGCACACCTGGGCATTCCTCGAGATGTTCAAGGTGCGCAACGACATGATCACCGCAGTGGAAGCCACCTTCATCGGTGCGCCGTACTACATGCAGTCGCCCTGGACGAAGAAGTCACGGCGCTGACCCGGGGTGGAATGGGCGGGCCGGTGGATGCGGCTTGCGCGCGCCGTGACGCGCGGGCCACGATTGCCCGGCACCGATGGGACTTTGGGGGGATCGGTTTCATGAAAGCACACGTCACGTTGGCACCGTTTGCACTGCTCGCGTTCAGCACGCTCTGTGGGGCACAGCCGGCGGGGATCACCCCCGAGATGATTGCGACGGCGCTTCCGGAAGAGAGCGCACCGAAAGCGGTGCCCGGTCCCTATGCCGTCACGACAGAGCGGGCCTTCGGCGCGCCCGGTCTCAAGACATTCCGGCCGGCGAACCTCGATCCCTTTCCCACGCGCGACATCCTGCCGGTGGTGATCTGGGGCAACGGCGGCTGCGCCATCGAGAACGCGCGCTACTCCGGTTTCCTTTCCACGGTGGCCTCGCACGGCTTTCTCGTCGTGACGACCACCGGTGCGACGCAGGCCGGTGCCGCGCCCCGCCGCGCCACGGCAGATGACCTGAAGGCCGCCATCGACTGGGCCGAGCGGGAAAACGCGCGTGCCGGCTCGCCGCTCAACGGCAAGATCGAGACGAAGCGGGTTGCCGTCATGGGCCAGTCCTGCGGCGGAGCCTTGGCGATCACGCTGGGCGCCAACCCGCGTGTCGGGACGATTGGTGTCTTCAATTCGGGTGTTCAGCCGCGAGACCCGAACGCGCCGCCTTCGTCCTTCCCGACAACGGAGGCGCTCTCGAAGCTGCACGGACCGGTGCTGCTCATCAACGGCCACGAGCGCGACTTCATGATGGAGCGCTCCCGCGCGACATACGACGCAATCGAGACTCTGCCGGCCTTCTACGGCGCGCGCCACGGCGCCGGCCACACGGCAACGGCCTATCACCCGGGCGGCGGTGAGTTCGCGAACGTGGCGTCGAACTGGGTGCTCTGGCAGTTCAAGGGCGACAAGAAGGCGAGGGCGATGTTCGTCGGCCCGACCTGCCAGCTGTGCACGGATGCAAACTGGGACGTGGAGTCGAAGCGCCTCGCGGACTGAGACACGGGCAACGTGTCCATCGTTGGGACATGGAGCCCGACACACCGCTGGCTGGCCCGTGCACTGGATAAAGTACCGCGAACGGAAAGACCTGTGGCCGCGGCGAATGAGACAACTGCCGGGCGTCACGTTGTCCCACGCGTTCGGAAATCACGCGCCGGAATGCCGCACCAGACAACAACCCAACGGGGGAGCATCCCATGAAACGCAGCACTCTCACTTATCTTTATCTTGCGGCCTGCAGTGCATTGCTGGCTCCGGCGCTCAGCCATGCGCAGGTGTCGTGCACCCGAGGGGGACTGCAGCACGCCGTCGACCTGTATCTCGACGCCCAGAGCAAGGGCGACCTCTCGGGCCTGCCGCTTGCCAAGGGCGTCGGGTACTGGGAGAACATCGCGCCGGCGGATATCCAGAAGGGCTTCATCAAGAAGCCGCTGAAGATCGATCATCACCGCAGCTTCTTCGATACCGACTCGTGCCAGAGCTTCACCGAGTCGATCGTGACCGACAAGGCGGCGCCGTACGTGTTCGCCACGCGTCTGCGCGTCAATCATGACAAGATCGTCGATGTCGAGATCCTCTGGACCACGACGGGCTACTGGCTGTTCGATGCGGACGCGTATTTCAAGTATTCCTCCACGGAGCGATGGGACCCGATCCCCGCGGAGAAGCGGGACACGCGCGGCACGCTGGTCCGGGCGGCCAACGCCTACCTCGACGCCTTCCTCGAGAAGAAGATCGACCTGGTGCCGTGGGGCTTCCCCTGCGTGCGCGTCGAGGGCGGCGCCTACACTGGCAAAGGCTCTCCGTCGGACAGCTGCGAGGTCGGCGTTCCGGCGGGCGTGAACATCTCCAATCGCCGTTTCATCGTGGACGAGGTGCTCGGCACGGTGGCGGTGTTCTGCACGTTCGGCGCTGGCGGGCCGGGCGCCGGCAGCGGGGCACCTGATACTCATCTGTTCCGCGTCGAAAACGGCAAGTTGCGCTACGTGCATACGCTGACGCACTTGCTGCAGTCCGAATTCCGGGGTAACCGCGGAACGCAGTGAGCCGATCGTGACTGCGCGCGGTGCGCGCGCAGCCGCTGGCGCAGCGCGCAGGGTCGCTGGGCCCTGCGCGCCATCGCCACTTGACGTCCTGCCAGGAGACGGACGTGAAGTTCTGGCGTTCCGCAGGCATGCACGCCCGATTCGGACAGCGGCTAAGCCCAGTGGAACGCCTTCGCGGCCGTGATTGAGAGAGTCGCCAGCGTCACGAGCCCGCCCAGCAGCCACAAGATGGCTTTCTGCATCGCGCGGAGATCGGCGATGCTGCCGCGCATCTCCATCATGTCTGCACGCATGTCGTCGATCTTCGCATTCAGGGAAGCGTGATTGGCGTCAATCTTCTCGTAGAGCGAATCACTCTTGTCACGCAGGGATTTGCACTCCGCCCGCAGCTCACGAATGTCCTGCCGGATTTCGCGGAACTGCTCGTCGATGCGGGCGAGGGCGCTCTGCAGCCCGGTTTCGGCTCTTGCGGCCAGCGTACGAATGTCGTGATCGATTCTCGCGATGACGGCGCGGAACTCGTCTCTGAAGTGCGAGAGATCGGTGCGAATGGAAGCGACATCGGCCTCGAGCGGCGTGTTCGAGTTCACAGGTACCTCGTCCGACTGAGAGAAAAGCGCGTGTGCCAGTCTGCGCATGGGCATGATCGCGGCGGAATCATTTCGCGCGAAATTATCTGCGCGATGATGACTATCGTCCACAATTTTCGCGTCACAAAAGTACGAGAAAACCCTGTGAATTCCAGCGAATTCAGCAAGTGCGCGTTGCGTGTGATTTCACCTTTAGCGATGCACGAGCGACGCACGCGTGCGTTCAACGCATAGTGCTTTTACATCGTGCCGCGGTCACAGCTGGCGCGCGTGAGTGGGTGCGAATGTGAAGTTGCGGCTGATCGACATGCAGCAGTTGAAACGATTCAACACCGGACTACCGAAGAATTCACCGCAGCCACCCGGCCAGCCGGACCGCAGACATCGTCCCGGTGCGCTCGTCAAGACAGCGCTGTTCAGCCCGGGCACACATCCGTCGGCCACCCGGGGTATGACTGGATTCGTCAGAGGCGCCGTCCGGACCGCACCACCCCTAGCTG
>JADGHX010000187.1 GCA_019683695.1 Steroidobacteraceae bacterium | reverse complement strand
GTCCTATCGCCCTCCCAATCTCGTCGACACCGATGAAAGTGAAAATGTCACTTTCGTGACCACCCTGCCAGACGCGACCACCACGGGGGAGTCTCTCGTGCTCGTGCGAACGGGGCGGAACGCCGACTTGCGCGAGGAACGAGCCGCAACCTCCACCCTCGGGCTCGAATTCCGGCCAGGGTCGCAGCCAGCGTTTTCCCTGGCGCTCACGTACTTCAACACTCGCTTCCGGGACCGAATTGGCCTGCCTCCGACCAGCAATGACGTGCTCACGAACCCCGCCTTTTCCGACTTGGTTCTGAGAAGCTTCACCGAAGAGCAGTTGGCCGCTACCTGTCGTGTCGCAAACTTCGTCGGGTACGCAGGGATGGAATGCACACGCATTCCGGTGGCCGCTATCGTGGACGTGCGTGTTCGCAATACGGCCTATGTACGAACTCACGGCGTCGATCTCAACGCCGAGCACCACTGGCAGCTGGATCGGCACACACTCAGGCTCGGCTTGCAAGGGACGTACATTTTTTCCTTCAAGGAAGCCGAATCGGATCGGCTCCCCGCTCACGAGCGCGTCAGCACGCAGAACAACCCGATCGATCTGCGACTGGAGGGTGCTCTGGATTGGTCGTTCCGGCGCCTCACGACGAACCTGCGCTGGCACTACTATGACAACTATCGCAATGTCGCAGACACTCCGGCTCGACGCGTGAATGCCTGGAGCACATTCGACCTGCGACTGGCTTACCGCCTGAGCGAAGAGGCGCTTGCTCCCTTCTCCGGGACCACGTTTGCGCTTGGCATCGAAAACGTCTTCGACACTTCCGCGCCATTCCTGAACAACCCGGTGGGCGTGGGCTACGATCAGGAAAACGGCGATCTCACTGGACGGATGATCTCACTCGGCTTCCGGAAGACGTGGTGAGCGCTTTCCAGCGCTGCAACCAGATCTCGGTGCACAGGTGGTTATGAATGATGTCTGTGTACTCGAGCGTGCTTTCCGCGAAGCCCGGGCCAAGGAACTGTTCGAGCCGCTTGCGATCGAGCAAGTGATGACTGACGAGCAGTCCATCCAGAAGCATCTCGCGGATAAAGCGCTCGTTTCGACGCAGCACTGCAAGGTCCGATCGCTCGACGGTGCCTTTGTCCGTGCGCCATAGAATGCGTCGCGGGAGCTCCGGCGCGAATGCTCGCCGCGCCACGGCGCGATCCAGCCCTCCTGAGATCCAGACGTAACCCGGGATGCGCAAACAGAGCTCCACCAGCGGTTGCGACAGCAGAACGGCAGTGCGCTCCACGTAGCCGGATGTGGCGAGATGACTGTACATGGCCGGGGCCACCAAGACTGAAGCGATCTGGTACCGGAATCCGGGTGAGATCTCGCTCGCGGCCTTCAACCATGGATGAACGAGCGTGACATCACACACAGCCTCGTCCCGCACGCTCTTTGGAATGAGCGTCCGCTCCTCGTCAACCTTCACGGGCGGGGGGCGTCCGCGCGAGACATGAAGAGCCAGCGCCTCACGAAGCACGGACCACACTGACCGGCGCGTCACCCGCGCCACGTCAAGCGCCACCCGCAGCAATGACGGACGCGCTCCCCGGTGAAGCAGGCAATCCGTCGTTGCGAGTTCCGCTCCGTCCCGAAAGAACAGGCTATCGCCGCCTGCACCGGCGAATACCGCCGTTGCGCCGTGCTCTGCCGAAAATCGCGTCTCGAATGCGCCGTACTGGAGATCGTAAGTATAAGAAGAAGGTTTGGGCGTGAGCCGCACACCCAGCAGTGCATCGAGACGAATCGCTTTCGGGTCGACCGCGCACTCGATCAGCTCCGACCTGAAGCGCTCGGCGGCAATGCGGGCAAACACGCGTTCATCCTCGCGTGTCTCGGGAGCAAAGTAGTTGAGGCAGGTGACCTTCGGGCGTCCGGGCGCATCGGCCAGACAGGAAAGAACGATTGAAGAGTCCAGACCGCCGGAGAGATTGTGAATGATCGAACGGTGCAGCGAGGCCCAGGCGTGAACGCACTTCCGCACAGTCGATCGCACCAGCGCGGCGGCCTCGTCTGGATCGTGTATAGCCCCTTCACGTCTCAGCCGGATCGGGTTCCAGAGCCAATCGCGCTCGACTGTAGCGCGCCGGAAAGTGAGTCGCTCACCGGGCTGCACTTCCGTCACTTCCCGCAGGCCGGTGTCGCGAATCTGCAGTCCCGGACAGGGCACGTGGGCGGCAATGTACTTCCAGTTGATCGAGAACTCCTGGATCCCGAGCCCGAGGCAGGCCTCGATATCCGAGAACACGATGTGCACGTCCGCTCGCCGGGTCACAAAACACGGCAACGCGCCGGTCGGATCTCGCACGACGCACACTTCTCCGGTCACCGGCGCACGGATGAAAGCCACGTAGCGGCCCCAGAAGGTCCGTATCAGGGACTCGCCGCGCGAACTGACGATCTGGTGACTCAGCTGCGCATCGAGCTCGGCACCCAATGCGTGGCCGTCACTTTCGCGGTCGCTCAGAAATGCCCTGCCACAGAGGGCCCCTGTCGCCGCACGGAGCGTGCGGGTTTCGGACGAGCCTCGGTGCTCGCTGGCGCCAGTGTGAAACAGGCTGAAGCCAGGTTCGTCGATAATGCAGGACCAGAGTGGAGCCTGACCGCTCAGCCGACGACCGATCGCGCGCGCTTCGGCGCTTGCAGTGTTGTTCTCGGTGTCCCAGATGAGCGCCAGATATCGGTACACGATTCACTCGATACACATGATGGGCGTGTAGCGGCGCACTCTGCCGACACCATCGTTCAGCACGCAGTTCTCATATTGCAGCCAACAGTGCGCCAGGAAGGGTTTCGCCTGAACGCCGAATACCCAGCTCGCGTGCACGCCGAAACGGGCGAGGAAGGTTCTCAGCGCGAGCGCCTCGAACAGACACGCATCCTTGCTTGTGAAGAGAAACGGACGAAGCCACGCAAATATCGCAACCAGCTCGTGGATGCAGCGGATATCGAGCCTCACGCGTCTTGCGCGCCGTGCGACATCCTTTGTGGCCCTTCGCACTGTGGTCTGAAACCGGCACAGGCGTAGCGAAAGTTTTGCCGCCAGCACCGCACGACAGAAGTGGATCACGTGGATGGGCCGGATACGCACGCTTTCACCCCAGCTCTCGGCTGTGAGCTCATCCACTGGCTCTGCACATGAGATTGGCGCTGCAGCCTTTCCTGCGCGATCGCCCGGGACAAGCAAGCCTTTGCTCAATAGCAGACGAACGAGATCGGGCCTCGGATCGCCCGGCCCACCGATGGCGGGCCAACCTCGGACGAGCTTGTCGAGCCCGCGGAACAGCCCGCGCTCCAGGGCGAAATAGCGATCCTGCTGCACATCGAGAAAGACCACGTGCTCGCCTTCATGGCAGACGAACACGTGGTGGGGCAGCATGTACTGCGACATTCGGAATCGCTCTGGGTGAGCTTCGACGGCGCGGCTAGCCTGCCGCGCTTCTCGTTCTCAGGCGGCTGGTCGCTGGATCAGCCACTCCCCTTCTGTCAGATCAGCCGTGCTCTGTTGAATGGAGGGAAGCCCCCTTCCGGCGCCCAGTACCACGTCCCGCCTTTCGTCGTCTTCGAAGCCTCCCCACACTCCACCAACTCGATCTGTTCCGACTCGGCTTCCAGGCCGCGCTCAATGACTTCTTCGTTCATGACCATCTCCTTCGATAAGGTCGGTTCCACGAATCCGCACCGGACCTCTGGAGCGGCCGATGCGGGCCTTCGAGGGGTTCGAGGCCGCGCTGCGTGAGGGGGGTCAGCAATGCGTCACGGCAGGTGCGGCCTCCCCCGCCCTCGTGTTGATTGGAGTTGTCAGGCGGATGGAAACGCCTGGTCCCTCCACTGGACACTGAACATCGAGCACTCCTTGTTTCGATCGGGTCGAGAATTTCGCCTTGCGGCGGCGGCACACCCTGCCGCGCAGATTTCCATTCGTCAATAGTCGCGCATTGCGTTCTTCTGCGGAGTTCGTAGCGTGCGAGCGCTGCGCGCGGTGCGCTCAAAAGTGCGTGTGTTGCGAAAGGCCATTGCACACAAACAAAAAAATTGGCGCAGGTGCAGACCTGCGCCACATCAATCACGATCCCGCCGCGCCCCACGAGCCGATCTCGGGATGCGAGAGCGTCAACCGTGTCAGAGTTTGGATTCTTGGTTTATCGGTTCCCGTGGGGCGCGGCGCCCGAAGGGGCATCGAGGCCCTCCGCCGGATCGGCCTCATCATCGGGCGCGTCTGGCGACCCGGGCATGCACGGCGAGCGCGACAGCTCCACGAACGCCATCGTGCTCGTGAGCCGTGTAGTCACAGGTCGTCCGGCAGCAGCAACGCTGCCAACGTGGGGACGGAGACGCGGCCCGACTCCCTTGCCCTTCTTCATGACACTCCCTGTCAGCTTCGAGCGCGTGGGAAGGTTGCTGGTCCTTGCGATCGCGTCAATCGGCGCATCGTCTCGCGCGCGATCCGGAACGCGCCGTTGCACAGACGCGAACCGCAAGTGGTTCATTGATCTCGCCTCAGCCCTGTTTGCATCGTACGAACCGCAACGGGCTTGCTGCGCGTGTCAGTGTGGGATTATTTGCTCTTCGCGCGTTCCGCAGTGTCGTCTAACGGAAATCCCGACAGGCCTCGTCTCTCCTGAAGACAGGATGGCCTTTGGTTCAAGGCTCGAACCCCGCTGAGGATGAGGGATGTCCCGTTCAGGCTATGCGTCGCGTACACCCGCTTGCGTTACGCACTTCCACCCGCCTGTCACTTTCGTGAGACGCCGCTTCTCCTTGCGCGCACCCTCCACCGCGCCACTCCGGCCGCTGAACGGCTTCGAATGACGCGAGACATTTCGCGCCCGTATGTGAGACAGCTCGTACCCATTACGAGCGCCGACCGCGCGCGGCGGCGCGTGCTCGCACGCCTGAGCGCGACCGCCTGTGCGCTGCTTGCCGGAAAAATTCACGCATCTGAAAGGCACAGCGTCGAACCCTCAAGCCACACCAGCCCCCACACGGTAAACGGGCACGCTCGAGCTGAGATAAACCGGCCCCTCGCCCCAGTTATGCTTGATTGGGTGTGCGGGGAGGTGCGCCTTGGGCATGAGCGACATCAGCGAGGTCTACTACGTCATCCTGCAAGGCGCACGCAGCCAGCCGATCTTCAACAGCGACGACGACCGGCGGCGCCTCACACAGGTGGTGGGGAGAGCCATCGAGGCCTGCCAGGTGCGGGTGCACGCGTATTGCTGGTTGCGCACGGAAGCGCGGCTTGCGGTTCAAAGCGAAGAGAAGGCCGTAGGCGACTTCGCGCGGCAGGTGGTAGATAGCTATGCCCGGCGCCACGAAAGGGAGACTGGGGGCGCAGGCGGCCGCCTGGAGCGCAGATTCCGTGGCGTGCCGGTAGAGGGCCAGACCGCGCTGCTCGACCTGGTGCGACACATCCATCTCGCTCCGCTGAAGTACGGCCTCGCGGACGAACTGGATGATTACGCGTGGAGCAGCCACCCCGTGTACGCGGGGCGTGCACAAGCGACGTGGCTCACCACCGAAGTCACACTGCAACACCTCGCGCACGCGGATGGCAGCAAGCGCCTTACGTACCAGGAGTTCATGCAGGAGGGGCTGGAGGCGTACGCCGATGCCATGAGCCCGGCATATGCCGCCGCCTCACCGCATCGGGAAGAGGCCCAGGGTCGCGATCGCTGTGGAGCCGGACCGATTAGCTACTTAGACGGACGCGGCACATTTTTCCGTTAGCGCCTCGACCGCTTCAAGGTCTTCTTTCTGAATCGATTTTGCTCCACAGACGCGCGCGGCATTAAGGCACAATCCGCCCTCGCGCCCGATCCGTGGCATGCGGCATAACGGTTAAGCCACCAGCAACCGTCAAGCATGAGAGAGACGCAGCGAGATTTGTCCGTGACGACTCCCGAGCTCGCCTTCGTGGCGGAGTTTGCGAGAGGACTGCCGGAGGAATGTCGGCAGGTGTTCACGCTGCGCAAGGTGTATGGGTACACGGGCAGGGAAATTGCCGGCCGGTTAGGGATTCCGGAGCACATTGTGGAAGCGCACCTCGTTCATGCCGCGCGCCAGTGCGCGTATGCCGCCTCCGATGCCGCCGATCGGGAGAGCGGCCCATCGTTCCTCTCGAGAGCTCGCTCGCGAATCGCCCACAGATGAGCACCGCATCCGACATCGAAGAGCAGGCTGCCGCCTGGCTCGTCCGCCGCGAAGCGCCGGATTTCACGGTGCAGGAGCAAGAGGCCTTCGAGGCCTGGCTCGCGGCAGACTCGCGTCATCGCGCGGCGTACGTGCGCCTGGAAACGGCCTGGCGGCGTGCGGACCGGCTGTCGCGCCTGCGGCCGCTGGATGGGCGCGTGCATGAGGATCTGCTGGCCCGGTCGCCGTTCGTGCGCATCGACATCGAGGAGTTCCCGGCGCGCGCCAAGACGAGAGGCAACGGTGAGTGGGCTGTGGACGCGGACGCTCTGGCCCAGGAGGAAGGCCGCGAGCCCGCCGAGGCAGGCCAGGCATCGGAGCCACGGCGCCGCTCGCGTGTGCTGATGTTTGCGGCTGCTGCGGCCATTGCACTCGTCGCAATTGCAGCGGGCATCTGGTTTGCGGTAACGCGTACCGGCTGGCAGGAGTACGCCACGGAGTATGGTGGCTTCGAGCGCGTGCTGCTGGACGACGGCAGCGTCGTTCATCTGAACACAAACAGTGTCATGCGCGTGCACATGACACGCGAGCTTCGGGAAGTGGTGCTGGAAAGAGGCGAAGCGCTCTTCAAGGTGGCGCACGACCCGACGCGGCCGTTCGATGTGCAGGCTGCGGGTACCCGGGTGCGTGCGGTGGGCACGGAGTTCTCCGTCCGCGTGCACGAAGCGGCAGAGATGCCTGGCGGCCAGAAAGGCGTCGAGGTGCTCGTGCGCGAAGGGCGTGTCGCCATCGATCCGCCGCCCCCGAAGCCGAATCAGCCTGCGGCCTTGCCGCGCTCGGTGCCCACGCTGTCTGCGGGCGAAGCCGTCACGGTCACCGCGAAACGCGTGCGCGTGCAGAAGGTGGCGGAGGCAGATGTCTCCCGGAAACTCTCCTGGGTGGAAGGCCGGCTCTGGTTCGAGCGCCAGCGTCTGGCGGATGTGGTGGCCGAGTTCAACCGCTACAACCGCAGGCAGATGGTGATTGCCGACCCGGCCATTGCGGATCTTCGTATCGGCGGCGGCTTCGAAGCCACGGACCCTGACAGCTTCATCGCTGCCCTCGAACGCACGCTGGGGGTGCGTGCGTTTCCTGCGTCCCCCGACGAAGGCGGGCCGGACGTGATTCGCCTGGTAGGCACCGAGGAAACGCCCTGACTCCACGTCCACATCAGAACAAGAAACCGACAATGACCTCCTTCGCCAGCAACGGTTGGATATGCGTTCTGCGAAAGACATCGAGGCAGAAGCCTGGGCATGGCTCGTCAAACGCGATGCCGGGCTATCGGAGCCACGCAAGACGGAGTTCGACGCGTGGTTTCGCCACCCCAGGAATCGCGCGGCGTATCTTCGTGTGGAGGCCGCGTGGGAGAAATGCAATCGGCTGAGACTTGCGGTACCGCCCGGCTCGCCCGTTGATCCGGATGTGCTGCGGCGTGTTCCTCGCGCGCTGCGCATGGGCGCGTGGCCGCCCGGGTGCCTTGGCGGAGCGGATGAGGACTGTGGGCCTGGCACAGGGCGGGAAGACACCGACGAGCTTCCCGATGGTGACCGCCTCACTCAACCGGATCGGCTTACGCGTTTAGCTGCTGCTTCAGCGGAGAACGGTCTGGCGGGAATGGCCGCGCCGCCGCCGGCGCGGCGCGGCGAAGCTGATGAGCACTGTGCGCTTGGCACAAGGCGGGAACATACCAACGAGTTTCCCGATAGGAAGCGCCTCACTCACGCGGATCGCCTGACCGGTGGAGCTGCTCCTGCAGCCGAGAAATGGCTGACGGGCATGACTGCGTCACATGGAGGGTTGGGCGACCGGATGGTCTTCCGCGGTACCCATATAGGCTCACCCGCCTCGCGCAGCGCCCGTGAAAACTCCCCTGCCACGACAGGCTGGCGTTTCGCACAGCCGAGGGATGCCGGCTTTGCGGCGCTTGCGGCGTCTATCGTTTGTGTGGTGGTGGCCGTGGCCGCCTTTGTGCTGAGCAGCCCGAAGTTCGTCGTGTATCAAACGCCGATCGGCGGGCGTGAGCACGTCGTTCTCGACGACGGCGGCCGCATCACGTTGAACACGAACACACGCGTTCGTGTGCGGCTCACTGCCACAGAGCGCATCGCAGAGCTCGAACGCGGCGAGGCGCTATTCAGCGTGGCACATGATCCTGAGCGGCCGTTCGAGGTGACGAGCCGTGGCGTTGTAGCGCGAGCGGTGGGCACGGAGTTTTCCGTGCGAGCCCGGGAAGACGGCCTGGTCGAGACGCGTGTGCTCGAGGGAGCGGTTGCCATGTCGCAGCCAAAGCGCTTTCTCGGTGTCTTGTACGGCCGGCAGGCCGTGCGGCCCTTGCTGCACGCCGGCGATCGCGCGCTGATCGATGACGAGAGCGCGCGCATCGAGCGCATCGGCCTGAAGGAGATCGAACGCGGCCTGCTCTGGCGCATCGGCAAGATCGCCTTCATCAATGAGACGCTTGCCGAGGCCGTCGCCGAGTTCAACCGTTACACCCCCCGGCGCCTGATCATTGCGAACCCCGAGCTTGCCGCCCGGCGCGTCGGCGGGCAGTTCGAGACCACGGACCCGGACAGCTTCGTGCAGGGGCTCGCGGAAACCTTCGGCGTGCGCGCGGTGCTCACGCCGGAGGATGAGGTGCGGAAGGGCACGGACAGGTTGGAGAGGGTGCAGTAGCCGCCTCGCCGGGAGGCCGTGGCGCTTCACGAGGTGCCGCGCTCAGTTGGTTCGAATGTGCAACCAGTTGGTTCGAATGCGCAACGGCTCGAGGGCTTTCGATGAACGCGGTGCGACGAGCGCACAACACGCATGCATGAGGCACCCATGCGCCGCCACGGGGACACGAAACGCTTCTATGAGGAACTGTGTGGGAAAGACCGCACGGATCGCGGGCGCGTGAAGCGACCTCGGCGCTGTGATCGACCGGTGCGCTTGGCGAGCTGGTGCGCGCGCAGTCGTTCGCTACGGCACTGATCGCAGCGAGTCAGGACCCGTGCTCGCTGACGGGTGGCGATCCCTCGGGATGCTTGGCCGCAGAATTCGATCGTCACCCACTGTCCCGCTTTGTCGGGCTGCTGGATTGGATCTCGTGTACGGGCTGGGGCGATGGTGGTGCGGCAGAACCCGTGAGCACGTGTCGCTTCGTGCCGGCCGCAGCCGATTCACGCTGTCGAGCCTCTCTGCCACGTCCAGCCCGCATTATTGAGTTTCACGTAAATGGTTGACGGGTTACCACGCCAATTCCGCCTGTTTCCAAAACGCCGTTACCAGCGTGGGGCGTCGCTGCATGCCGCGCA
>JADGHX010000030.1 GCA_019683695.1 Steroidobacteraceae bacterium | reverse complement strand
TAAGAGTCTGGTCATAGTCCGGGTGGTCGGTATCGATCAGTTGTCCCCGGAAGCCGTCGATCTCTGTGACGGATCGCTGCTGGCCTGTAGAACCCCCGCCGACATCGTCGACATGCGATGTGCAGCCAGCGAGGACCCGACCCGCGAGAGCCGTGCCCGCCCCCGCGATGAATTGCCTGCGATGCATTTCAGCCTCCCCGACAGAACGCCAGTTCCTGTCGACGGCTCATCGAACCACCGGAGAGCGCAAGCGAAAAGTCAAGAATCTGGACTTCACAACCGACGGACAGCGGCGTATCACGTGCCGCATGAGGACGTACGGTCAGTACTGCCCCATCGCCCGAGGCGCCGAGATCTTCGCCGAGCGCTGGACACCGCTGATCATCCGCAACCTGCATCTCGGCTGCGGAAGCTTCAGTGAGATCCTCGTGGGCGCGCCCGGGCTCTCCCGTACCCTGCTCTCACAGCGGCTCAAGCGGCTCGAGCAACTCGGTGTCGTGGAGTCGGCGGCCAAATCCGACGGGCGCGGACGCCACTACCGGCTCACTTCCGCGGGCGACGAACTCTTCGCCGTGTGCCAGTCACTCGGTGAGTGGGGCGCGCGTTGGCTCGACATCGCGCCCGAGAATCTCGACCCCTTCGTGGCGTTGTGGTCGATGTGTAACGCGCTCCGCCGAGACCGGCTCCCGGATTGACGCGTCGTCCTCCGTTTCGACTTCACTGGCCGCCCGCGCCTGGAGCGCTATTGGTTGATCATCGAGCTCGGCGACACCGAAATCTGCAAGAAGTACCCCGGCCTCGACGAGGACCTCTACATCACCGCGGAAGCGGAAGCCTTCGTCAAATGGCACGCCGGCCAGCTCTCCTGGGCCCAAGCCCTCCGCGAGGATCGCATCCGGCTCGACGGTTCCCCGTCGCTGGTCAGAGCCTTCCCGACCTGGAACGCTCGCAGCATGTTCGCCAACATCAGGCCGCTCTCCCACACTGCCGCCGCGAGCACTGCTGGCTGAGATCCTCCATGCACCGAAGAACCGTCACGCAAGTGGCCGCTCCGGGCCCGAGAACGCACGTCTCGCGGTTACCGTACGCGTATCCGCACCGAGACTGCAGAACGGCGAGTGGCGCTTCACCCTGACCAGCTGTTCAGGGTCTGTTCCGATAGCTGCGGCCACGGTGGCCGTCATGCGCCGACATCAGTAGTGATGGTCAGCGTTCAGCGCAGGAAGACACGCGATCGGATTCTGATGGGTCAGGCGAAGACAACCGCTCGACAGCCTGCTTGAGTGCACTTGCTTCCTGCGCCAGGTACCGTGTGACGATGCCTCGATAAATGCGGCCGACCACGCCGCCCAGCAGCCCGTCGAAGAAATATCTCAAACTGACTTCGGAGACATCCTGAGTCTTCTCAACAACCGCATGCTCCGCAATCATGCGAACGCCCGTGAAGCGGGCCTCCCAAACGAAACGCCTGGAGTCCTCCAACCCGGTAACGGTCCACACAACCGGTTTGAGCTTCGGCTGCTGCACCCAATAGCGCGCTCCCACGGCGATCGACTCCCCATCGAGCGCATCGACGCGGGTGACGGTGGGCAGCCATTGCGGCCAGCGCGCCACATCTGAAAGCACCTTCCACACGCGATGTGATTTGGCCTTGATGACGATCTTCGATTCGTAAGCACGCATACGTCCGACCCCAGGAAGTTCCTCATTGACAACTTCAGGCGTCCAAGGAATGTGCGAAGAATAGGTCACGGGGTGCGACGCGCGGAGGACATTGCCGCGGCGGTTGGCGACTGGTGCGGTGGCGTCACACAGATGACCTGCACGTCAGCCGGCAGACGGCGCCACCCGCGCTAGGCTCGCGCTCGGGCGATGCGGTGGAGTGCTCGTGCCCGGTCAACGCGGCCCCAGTCAACTCACTCGCTGCGAGCGATTCCCTCACCCTGCACACGCCCCGCAAGCGCGCGTCGCGTAAACAACGCCATCGTGAGGCCGACGAGGAACATATGAACGGCAATCTCGGGCAGCACGAGATACCAAGGGCCGTTTCCACCCGCCCTGCCAATCGCCGACAGGGGCAGGACGATGTAGTTCATCACCAGATAAAGGCCCAGCCCGTAAATCGGGCCGCAAATCGTCGCCCGCTTCACGAGTAAAGGCACGCGCGTGGCGGCAGCGTAGTACACGGCTGCCATGATGAGCGCGATGCCGAAGTGAAGCGCGAAGCCGAGCAGCCCGGTGGGCACGCCACCGGCGACGGCCGCTTCCCGCCCGAGCAGTCCGGCCGCGACACTTTGCCCCACCCGAATCGGAGACACGCCGCGAAAGCCCCACACGACGCAGGCATACGTGATGTCGAATGCGCCACCCAGCAGGCCGCCAGCCAGAATGGCGCGCATGGCGCGAGAGCCAGGATGGGCCGAAGTTGCCGACGATGCGACGTGACGTGCGGGTGTGCTCATGGTCTCCTCGTCGTGGAGAGGGTGGCAGTTCCGGCGAGCAATGTCACGCCCTTCCCGCGCCGGGGCGTCGAGGATTCCTCTCGCTCCGTCGCGCGATCACAGCCAGCCACTGCGCGTCGGCCCGAAATCTGCATTGCGGGAACACCAGGCGCGCAGTTGCTTCATGCGGTGCGGACCTGCGGGTCGTCTTACCGGAACTGCTTCCGGATGCTTCCAATTTCGCTGCACCTGGTTCGCCGCGTCTTCATGGACGTCGCTTGCGTCTGATGCGTTCCCTTTTTGCTGGGCGGGATACGTACGTGCGCCACTTCGACATCGCGTACTCCTCGACTGTCGGGACGCAGATTGCATCGACTATTCCACCCGTGGCGAGCCGCCTTCTTCCGGTGGAAGCGCGATTTCACCGAGCACGTCACGCAGGATCGTGCGCGCCGTCGCATCGGCTTGCCGATCACCTCCGAGTACGAGGCGATCGGCTCACTGTATGCGAAAGCGCGCACGTCCTACGTGCAGCGGCGCTTTATTTCCTGACCGCTCAACTCAACCGCAGCGACGCGTTCTGCAGCCGCGGGGGCGGCTGCAGCGCATACGAGCCACCACCGAAGCCCGCGTCACCCAGGCTACCGAGAGCAGCGGTGACCGAGATGTCCCCCAGCGTTCCGACGCGGCCGTAACGATCCTCGAGCTCGCCACCGATCGCTGCCGTGTCGCTGCCACTCAGATAGAAGCTCGCGAGCGATTCGCTGAGCGCCCAACTTGTCAGGCCCGGCACGGTGTTGTTGCGACTGGTGCTCGCAGTCATCATGGCCGGACTGGCGCTCTGCCAGTTCGCGGCGATGAGCGCGTCCAGATCATCGCGTTGCGCCGGTGTCAGCTCGATCTCGCCGCCATTCGGGTCTCCAAAGTCCGCCATCGCGTTGACGAGGGTATCGACCGCGCTGGCCTGCAGCGCCGACCCACCCGCCTGAATCTCGTCGAGCTGTTGCGCCGGATCCAGATACCAGTCCTGAATCGTGATGCGGTCATCCGAGCCGATGACATCGATGACCAGGTCATCGCCTTGCCGTGACAACCACAGATCCTCCGGTGCAAGACCCTCGATGCTGAGCACGTCGGTGTCGGCAGGCGTGTTGGAAAGGTTGTTGATGGTGTCCTGACCGCCTCCCGCAGCGAATCGATAGGTGTCGTTGCCATCGGCGCCCAGCAGCAGGTCATTGCCGGCGTTGCCGCGGAGCGTGTCGTCACCCGCGCCACCATCAATGAGATCGGCATCTGAAGAGCCCAGTATGTTCTGAGCCCCCGCCTGACCGGCCAGAAGGGTGCCGAACGCGCGCTCGTCAGGCAGATGCTGATAGGCGGGCGAGCCGTTCGGATCGGGATTGCTCAGGCCGAATGCGCCGAAGATCTGCGCGGCCGTGATCTGTCCACCGGAAGCGAAGGTGATGATGTCCACCACGAAATCGCCTCCCAGGAACCAGTTCTTGAGAGTGACTTTGTCAGAGCCGCCGCTGACATTGAGCACCAGATCGTTGCCGCTCTTCATCAGCCCACTCGCCACCTGGCTGAACGTGATGCCCTCGAAGTGGAGCGTGTCCGCACCACCGCCGGAGTTGTCGATGACATCCTGGCCGTCTCCGGCCGAGAAGACATACGTGTCATCGCCGCGTCCACCCAGCAGGGTGTCATTGCCGGTGCCACCCTCGAGCGTGTCGTTGCCATTGCTGCCTTCCAGCCGATCCGCGCTCGCGTCGCCGAACAATTGATCGTTGCCGTTGAACCCTTGCAGCAGATCGCTGCCCGACGTGCCATTCAGAGCAGCGTCATCACCGGTCGAACCTTGCACTGTGCTGTCGAACGGTGCAGGAGGTGCCGGCACGGGAAGACCAAAGGCGCCGAAGATCTGCGCGGCGGTGATCTGGCCTCCGGTCTCGAACGTGATGGTCTCGACCAGGTTGTCACCTCCCAGGAAGAAATCCTTCAGCGTGACCTGATTCGTCGAGCTGCCATTGACACGCAGAATGAGGTCGTTGCCGGACTTCAGCAGACCGGAAGCCACCTGACTGAATGTGATGCCGTTGGAGAACTGCAGCGTATCCGTTCCGGTGCCCCCCTCCTCGATCACATCCTGACCGGCCGTGTAAATATACGTGTCGTCTCCCTCGCCACCGATCAGTCGATCGTTGCCGGCTACGCCATTCAGCGTGTCGTTACCCCCGCCGCCCAGCAACGTGTCGTTGCCAGCCGTGCCGGTCAGAACATCGTCGCCGCCAATGCCGGGTTCCGGCGGATCGCCCGGGTCTCCAGGATCACCTGGATCACCACCTCCATCGCCCGGGTCGCCCGGGTCCCCACATCCATCGCCGGGTAGCGGGGTCAGCATCGAGGCAATCTGTGCGGCCGTGTAGTAACTGCCGCCGTCATCCGGCTGCACGAAATCGATGGCGTGGTCACCGCCCAGGAAGTGGTCTGTGACACGGAGCTGTTGATCCAGATCCCCATCGACCAGGATCACCAGATCGTCGTTCACGCGATGGAAGCTCAGGCGCTCGCGTGCGATATCGAGAAAGAATGCGCCGTCGAATCCGCCACCGGTGTTGTCGATGACATCGACACCTCCGTTAGCGCTGTAGTAGTAGGCGTCATTGCCCGCGCCTCCGATCATGGTGTCGTCACCGTCTCCGCCGTAGAGCGTGTCGTCACCGTTACCGCCGATCAACACGTCGTCGCCGGAACCTGGCATCGAGCCATTGCCGCCGGAGAGGTAATCGTCACCCTCGCCGCCCTCGAGCTGATCGTCACCGCTCATCCCGAAGAGCGTGTCATTGCCGGCCTCGCCGCGGATGAGGTCGCGAACCTCGTAGCCCACGAGCTGCTCGCTGGCCGCGGTGCCCTCGATGAATGTCGCGAAGTTACCTTCCAGCCCCTGTGCGGCGACCATGTGGCCGATGCGAGTGGCGCTGAGGAGAAAGCCTCCATCCGGCTGCACATAGCTGATGGCATTGTCGCCGCCGAGGAAGTGCTCCAGCACACGCACCGACTGCGCGGCGTCGCCGTCGACCTGTATCAGCAAATCGTTTCCGTCGCGGCTGAAGTCCAGGCGATCCGCGCCGATACCACCGAGGAAGAAGATGCCGTCATTGCCACCCCCGGTGTTGTCGACGATGTCCGCGCCGTCGCCCAAGGTGTAGACGTACTTGTCATCACCCGTGCCGCCGACCATCAGATCGTTGCCGGTGCCACCATCAACTTGGTCGTCACCAGCGCCACCGAGCAAGGTATCGACGCCTTCCTCACCCTCTATGTAGTCGTTACCGGCTTCGCCCTGGATTTCATCGTCACCCGCGCGACCCCATGCGAAATCATCTCCATCGCCGAGGAGAATCGTCTCGCTGCTCTGGCGATAGCCGACGAGAACATCCGCTTCATTCGTGCCGTGATAGATGACGCGGTTCTCGACGTCCGTCGCGCTCAGCGAGCTGCCGTCCGCGAAGGCGAATTGATCCACCTTGAAGTGATCCGTGGGCTCGCGGAACCAGTTCTGAACCCGGATGGAGTCCGTCCCATTGCTGTGCTGAATCAGCAGATCGTTTCCGTAGCGATGGAAACTGAGGTCGGATGAGACGATACCCGAGCCGAAGATCAGCGTGTCGGTCGAGGGCGTGATATTGCTGAATGCCTGATTCTCGCGGCGCTCGATGAGCAGATCGTGCCCATCGCCCAGGTTGAACAGGTAAGTGTCGTCGCCGAACGAGCCGTAGATCGTGTCCGCTCCGGTGCCGCCTTCGATCGTGTTGCTGCCTCGGTCGAAGGGATCGTTGTAAGACTCGATCACATCGTCCCCGGCCCCACCGCGCAAAGTGTCGAACCGCTGGCCGCGCAGAGTGTCGTTACCCTCCCCGCCGAAGAGGATGCCGCTGCCTTCGATGAGATCGTCGCCGGTGCCGCCGTCGAGCAAGCCATTGCCGGACAGTGTGTCGTTGCCTGCCTCGCCGTAGAGCGCATCGTCGGATCCGTCGCCGGAATTCAGGATGTCGTCGCCGTCGCCTCCGTACAGCGTGTCGTCTCCCTCGCTGCCGTCGAGCATGTCGTTGTCGGCACCGCCCAGCAGAATGTCCGTGCCGTCGCCGCCGTGGAGCATATCCTCGCCATCGCCACCGGAGAGCTGATTGTCGCCAGTCACGCCATACAGCACGTCGTTGCCAGCGCCGCCCTCGAGCACATCGTTTCCCGTGCCGCCGTCGAGGATGTCGTCGCCGTCGTCACCATGCAGGGTGTCGTTTCCGTCGCCGCCAAAGATCTCGTCGTTGCCGCCTTGGCCATGCAACGTGTTGTTGCCGAGATTGCCGTAGATCGCGTTATCGAGCGCATTGCCCGTGCCGTCGATGTCGCCGGCGTTTTCGGCGAGATTCAACCGCTCGACGTTGCCGCTGAGGGTGTAGGTGCTGCTCGATTCGACGACGTCGTAACCGGAGTCAAGGTCCTCGATGATGAGATCATTGCCGTCGTCCACATGGTAGAAGTCGTTGCCGGCGCCGCCTTCCAGGCGGTCGACACCCGCACCGCCATCGAGCGTATCCGCGCCTGCGCCGCCGATGAGCGCGTCGTTGCCACCGGCACCGAAGTACGAGGCTCCGTTGGCTGAACCTCCGCTGATGACGTTATCGGCGCTATTGCCTGTAAGGCTGGTCTGCAGACCGTTACCCGTGAGGTCGATGGCCTGCGTGCCGGTCAGGTACGCGCTCTCCATACGTACTCCGGCAGCAATTGCGTACGTGACGCTCGACTGGAGGATGTCTGTTTCATCCTCGGCGGTCTCGATGATGACGTCGCCCGCATCGTCGACGATGTAAGTGTCGCTGCCCGCACCACCGATGAGCGTGTCCGCGCCGGCCAGACCGTCGAGTGTGTTGGCGGCCGAGTTGCCCGTGATGACGTTTGCAAGCTCGTTCCCGGTGCCGTCGACCACCTGGGTGCCGGTCAGCGTGAGGTTCTCGACATTTGCGCTGAGCGTGTAGCTGATTCCCGCCGCCACTGTGTCGATGCCTGCGTCCGCGGCTTCGATCACCGTGTCCGCGGCGTCGACGATGTAGGTGTCGTCGCCCTCGCCGCCCTGCAGTGTATCTGCACCGCCCTGGCCGTCCAGCGTGTTGTTGCCGGCGTTGCCGGTGATGACGTTGTTCAGTGAGTTGCCGGTGCCGTCGATATTGGCCGTGCCGGTCAACGTAAGGTTTTCGATGTTCCCCGAGAGCGTGTACGTCGCGCTACTCTCGACGGAGTCCGTCCCCTCGTCGGCAAGCTCCGTGACCGCATCGTTCGTGTCATCGACGACATAGACGTCATCGCCCGTCCCGCCGACCATCGTGTCTGCGCCAGCGCCGCCATCGAGCCGGTCATTGCCGCCCGCTCCAGTCAGAGTGTCGTTTCCGCCGAGACCACTCAGGATATTGGCATCATCGGTGCCGGTGATGGCGTTGTCGAGGAGGTTCCCCGTGCCATCGATCGCGCCGGTGCCGGTGAGCGTGAGGTACTCTACGTCGCTCGTAAGCGTGTACGTGATGCACGCTTGCACGAGGTCCGTGCCTTGGTCCGCAAGCTCAGTCACGACGTCGCCTGCGTCGTCGACGATGTACGTATCGTTGCCGGCCTCGCCGCTCATCGCGTCCGCACCCGCGCCACCGTCCAGGAGGTCGTCGCCTGCTCGGCCGAAGAGCGTATCGTCGTTCGCGAGCCCGCGAATGTTGTCGTTCGCATTCGTGCCCGTGAGGAAATCCACATCCGGTGTGCCGGTGAAGTCGATGCCCAGCGCGAGCAGGTCCGTGTAGCTCAGCGTAATGTCGGTGAACTGAAAGGTGTATGCGATCGCCGAGCTGTACGGATCATCCGGATCGAACCCGTCCAGGTGCAGGCTGTCCCCAGCATGACTGGTGAAATTCAGCTTGAGCGATCCGAGACTGAGCACCAGACCGGAGCCGGAGAAGGAAAAGTCGAGCTGAACCGTGTTACTGCCGGAATCGACGATGTGATCTTCGCCGTCGCCCAGGTGATAGACGAACAGGTCGAGGCCGTCGCCACCGGTCAGCACGTCGTTACCGGCGCCGCCCTGGATGACATCGTTGCCATCGCCGCCATCGATGACGTCGTCGCCATCGCCGCCGACGAGTGCGTCATCGCCCGCGCCGCCACTCAGCACGTCGTTGTCAGCCTCGCCGAACAGCTGATCGTCATCGTCGCCGCCGTCAAGAAAATCTGCACCGGCGCCGCCCTGTAGCTCATCAAAGCCCGCGCCGCCGTCGAGCACGTCATCGCCGAGGTCGCCCACGAGAAAGTCGTCGCCCTCCCCGCCGCTCAGGATGTCGTTGCCGCCGTAGCCGCGGAGGAAGTCGTTGCCCGCGCCGCCATCGAGCTCGTCATCGGCTTGTGCTTCGACGGGCGTATTGCTCGCGTCGCCGAACAGCTGGTCGTCGCCCTCCCCGCCGCTCAGGATGTCGGAGCCTCCGGAGCCGTTCAGGATGTCGTTGCCTGCGCCGCCGTCCAGGAAATCGTCAGCCTGCTTGTCGACCGGGGTGTCGGCACTGTCGCCATAGAGCTCGTCATCATCATCGCCGCCCAGCAGGATATCCGAGCCGCCGTTGCCGAACAGGCGGTCCGCCCCGGCGCCGCCGTCGAGGTAGTCGTCGCCCTGTTCGTCCGCGGCGGCACCGTTGCTGTCTCCGGCGATGAGATCGTTGCCATCGCCGCCGAGCAATATGTCCGCTCCGCCTGCGCCAGCGAGCTGATCGTCGCCGGCACCGCCATCGAGATAGTCGTTGCCGGACGCGCCTGCCGGGGTATCAGAGGAATCTCCAAACAGCTGGTCGTCGCCCTGCCCGCCCAGCAGAGTGTCGCCGCCTCCCCCACCTACCAAAATGTCATTGCCATCCCCGCCGTCGAGATAGTCATCGCCGATCGCCTCGAGCGGCGTCGCGCTCGATTCACCGAAGAGCTGGTCCGCGCCGGCTCCGCCGATCAGCGTGTCATTGCCTCCGTCGCCGACGAGCAGGTCATCACCGGCACCGCCATCGACATAATCGTCTCCCTGCTTGTCCGCGGCGACGCCCGCACCATCGCCCCCGAGCGTGTCGTTGCCGTCGCCCCCCAGAATAGTGTCGGAGCCCGCACCACCTACGGCCGTGTCATTGCCGTCTTCACCGTCGATGAAGTCATCGCCCGCATACTGATCGTCGCGGTCGCCACTGAGCTGGTCGTCACCGCTGCCGCCGAAGATGACATCCGCGCCGCTACCCCCAAAGAGGCTGTCGTTGCCGTCGCCGCCATCGAGGAAGTCCGCGCGATCGTTCGCCGGGTTATCGGTCTCGCTCCAACCGCCGTCGCCCAGGATCAAATCATCGCCCACCCCGCCGAAGATCGCATCCGCGCCGGCTTCTCCCCAGAGCTTGTCGTCGCCGTCTTCACCGAAGATCTGATCGTCACCGCCGCCGCCTGACGCGACATCATTGCCGCCGCCGGCGTGAATCACGTCGGTATCGCCGGGAACCGCCACGTTCATCACCGCGCCGTCACCAAAAAACGTGTAGGAATATGAGACGCCCCCGGAGTTGACGAACGACTCGTCGAAGATCCAGTTGAACGTCCAGTCGAAGGTGGTGACGAAGAAATCGGAATCGCCGTCGAGGAAGTCGTCGCCCTGACCGCCGACGAGCAGGTCCTTGCCGGTCCCTCCGGACAGCACGTCCCCGTTGGCCGAGCCGACGAGAATGTCGTCCCCGTCATTTCCGGAGAGGATGTCATTGACCGCGCCGGACATGTGCAGCAGGTCAGGGTCGCCGGCGCCAGTCGCACCGCTTGCAATCGCTGTCGTTACATCGACGATCGAGTCGGCAAAGATGTGATCGTTTCCGGCCTTGCCACGCAGAATGTCACCCTGCCCACCGCCGGCGATCGTATCGTCGCCCGCGCTACCGCTTAGCTCGTCCTGAATCGGCTTCGCGACACCGTTCGTGATCCGATTGCCGAGCGCGTCGAGATGGGGCTGCACACCCTCCTCACCGGGCTCGAAATCCTGGATTTCCAGGTCACCGACGATCGTTCGTGTGCTGACGGTGTCCGCCACAGGCTCGATGTGAATCGCGAGACTGCCGGCCGTGCCCTGTGCCGCACCCCCGGCGTCGATGAGCGCAGCACTCAGGCTGATGTCCGCGGCCGCCGTAACGTCGCCCTGCGCGACCAGAGCGAACGAAATTGTGTCCTGACCCGCGCTCAGCGCGAGATCGAGACTGTTCCCATTGAACGAGAGCGTATCCGCGCCCGTGACGACCGCCATGACACTGCCGAGATCGCTGAGCGTCAGACGAATGTGCTCACCGGCGAGCGCAGCACGATTCAGTGCGACCGTGACCGTGCGCGAATGGCCCTCGGTCAGAGCGATCGAAACAGACGTGGGGGGCGAGTAGGACGGGTCCTCGTAGGGGTTCCCTTCGAAATCCGCCATCACGGTGGTGGCGGGTGTGAACGCCAGCGTCAGCCCGAGATCGCCGGGCTTGAAGTTATGGATGTCAATCCACTCGCCCGCGTTGATGCCGTCGCCAGTGATACGCAACGTGCCACCATTCTGGATGTCTCCATTGATGAGCACATAATTGAATTTCTTTCCGTCAGCGCTTGTCCATTCCCACGCTTGATGATTTTGCGGCGTGATGTACGCCTTCGCTCCGCTGCCTGACAGGATGAGACCGTTGACGCGAATCTCCCCATCATTGTCGTCACCGATTATCGTGTCCTGCCCATCACCGGAGACGAACAAGTAGATGTCGTTATCTGCACCGCCGCTCAGCTTGTCGGCACCCTTTCCTCCGACGAGCACGTCTGCGCCGCCAAGACCATAGACCTCGTCATTGCCTCCTTCACCGAGAATCAGGTCCGCCTCTGCGGTGCCACGCAGCGCACGTTGTCCCCGGTCGGACGCGGCGCCGTAGACACTGTTCTTGTCTTCACCCACAAAGATATTTTCCCAGCCGACATCGGCAAAGTTGTACGCCGCGCCGAGAAATGCGCGAGCTGGCTCAAGCAACTGCGCAATGGACGGACGGGCACCTGCGGGTGGAAATTGCGTCTCGTACCCAACGATGCCTGCTTGGCCATAGATCTGCTGCGAGCGGTGTCGCGTGTACATCCGATACGCGGCCCGGTAATCGTCGTCCGTAGGGGAGTTGTTGTAGAGACCGAATAGCTCCGACTCGATATAGCGCCGCTGAGCAATGCCTTCCCGGGTTTGGGGCGGAATCGGATTACCCTGCGAGTCGAACTGCGCGTTCGAGTGATAGCGAATCTCGAACCATGCTTCCGCCCGATCGTCCTCGACGAGCGCTGTGCGAAGACCCCGACCGAGCAGTGAGGGACCGTTATATAGCAGAGAGATCAGTGCAATTCGCTCGTTGTTGTCTCTTGCCATGAGCCCGGGGTTCTTCACACCTGGGTCGCTTCCCAACCCAGACGGGGCCGGGTCCAGGAACATGCTCTCGAGAGTCTTCTCATACCCCTCGAAATCCTTCACTACCTTTGTCGTCGCACCCGGCGGATTAGGCGGCGTATTCGGCATCGGCAGCTGTTGCACGATTTGGTACCCGTCCATGAGCGCGTCGAACACCGAATCGATCTGGAGGTCCGATAGCGAAAAGCTCGTCAGCGTCGGCTTGCTGTTTCCGTAACGTGCGTCGTTTGCCCGACGCGCGAGCATCGCGTTGAGATCGGCGAGAGCTTGGTTATTTGCAGAATTGTCGGCCGGATAATTCCGGCTGAAGATCGCGAGCGCTTCCTGGATGTATTCGTTCTCAGCCACGAGGGCCGCGCCCGTGAGCGTCGTGTTTGAGACGTCGAATCCCAATGTTTGCAGCACAAGCAAGCCGTGGTCACGCAGATTGAAACCGACACCGATCGTGGGAATTCCTTGGGAGTCGACGTACGCGAAATGGACTACGCCCTCCACCTGTCGCAGATGCGCGCGTCGCGCGGTGACATAGTTGCCTGCATTGTGAAGCCTCATTGCACTACTCCCTGTGTCCCTCATTGTTGCTTACGGATGCACCTGCACAGTACACACTTCGCGAGATGCACCACCCTCATTCAGAAAGACACGCAATCGCCCGCGTGCGAACTGCTCTCGGTACGAATATTCAGGATGGGGATACCACCACAGATCGATGTAGTTCTTCTGGTTGAACCGAAAGATCGAATATCGCACTCCGTGGACGGCATCCGTCACGGGCGCGACGCCGGTGCCGCCGGAATCGGCTTCTCCGGGAAACAACGGACGAAAGTCTCCCCAATGAGCCTTGCTACGCGCCGGGTGCGCCAGCAGGCGCTCGGTTTTCTGTCGATCGACTTTGTGACCGCCAGGATCGAGCACGAAGAAAAGCATCGACTGGGCGCTGTTTTTGCACGGGTTTATACGAAGCACTGTTTCATCTTTGCCGTCGTTATCCAGATCGATTCGCGAGATGTAGTAGCCGCCGAAGCCACCATCCATTCTGCTATCGAACTGGCTGACGAAGCTGCTGTGCGCTTCCTGCAGCTGTTCTGGCGTGTTGCGCCACTGACCCCAGGAAGTCGTCGTCATATAGAAGACGGGATTCGCGTCGCGCTGCCAGAGAAATTCCTTCACGTCTGTCAACAGCGAACGGTCGAATTCATCGTATTGGATCGGCGTCACCCACCGGCCCTTGTCCGGAACGCTAAACCCGTATTCCGATGCGCGACCGTGGTCATCGATGCGACATTGGTAGAGAGCGAACGGTGAAGAGCGCTCGTTCAGGTAACGAACGTATGCGTCGCACACTGAAAGACCGGATCCATGGGTCAGCCGAAATTTTGGTGAAGTCGAGGAGTCCGTCGGTAGGGGCGGAGCGGCCGCAGCGACGGCCCCCATGAGCCACGCCAACCCGAACGCTGCCGCACACGCGCACATCCGCCAGATCTTTGTGCTCATTATGATGCAGCCCATGGCTGCGCCCCCCCTCTCATCGAGCCCAGATAATCGCGGAAGTCAACCGCTTGTTGATGGTGCGGAGTCGGGTTGGACGCCTTCAGCTGTTTCAGCAGGAACCACAGCGCTTCGTTGAAATCCTCCGTTGGAGTCCAGTCCAGTGCCACGTCAGTATCTCCCTATCTCATTCATGATTGACGTCCAGCTCGATGTCACACAGTTGAGTGGGTCCATGGCCGAGATCCTGGCCGATCTCCACGTCGTGACCAGTGGTATCGACGGTCACGAAGTACGTCTCGCCTCCGAACAGCAGCGGTGTCCTCAGCCGTGACACGTCGTGGGTCGTTGGGCGCGGATCCGGTCCTGACAGATCGTCCTTAACAAGGAAGATCTGCCCGGGCCGAGCAACCGCTGGCATGTGGGGATACTTCGCATGAAGATCGGCCAGCTCCTCCTTCGACGTCGGGCTGCTGATCTCGACCACCGTCTGATCACCGGGCGCAGTAGGCTTCTTATTCAGCCAGTTCACGAGATGCGTCCGCCACACACCCAGCTGCACGCCGGACTTCATTGAATTCCGGAAATACTGCTGCAGTTGTTCTTCCGTGTAGTTTCTGTACGGCCTATCTGTTCTCCCAAAGTAGAAGTCCGCCCCGAGTTCCTTGTATCGGATCAACTCCCGCACTGGCTCCTGATGCTCCCAAGGGTCGAGGCTCCTCCAAGGCGGCTGTGTCCATCCAGGCGCACTGGCCACCACGGACCAGACGTAGAACCCGTCATCGGCGCTCGCCAGCTCCTGCGTCCAATGAAAGGCATTTAACCGCTGATAGATGTGCTCACAGACTGGGTAGTGGTCCTCCTGCCCGATGAGCCATTTCCATTGCTCGGCGCGGGCCGTACCCGCCACACCGAGCAGAATCGCGAATATAGCGAACGAGAAGCTGAATTTTTGCTGCTTCACTGCGCCCTTCCTGTGTTGACTTGCACTCACCCCGTCGATCGACGTTTCACCACTTCAGCCACCCATGCGCGAATCACTCATCTCTCCCTCGCGGCTTCACTCGCTACCCGCTGAACAGGTGACAACAGATACTCGAGCACCGTGCGCTCGCCTTGCATGATCTCAGCCGAAACCTGCATACCCGCTGCAAGCGGCAGCGTGAGGTCGTTGACCGTGAGCTTCTGATCACGCAGCTCGATGAGCGCTTTGAACGCCAGTGCCACGGCCGACGCTTCGTTCGTCTGCCCGCGCGTGCTAGCGCCCGCCTGTGTAGAGGCCTCCCGTGCCGAGGAGTCCGGACTCACAGTCTTGACAACCCCTTCCAGCATTCCGTACTTCTGAAACGGATAGGCCGCCAACTTCAGTCGCACGGACTGCCCCTCTCGCACGAACCCAATGTCCTTGTTCTCAATCGCGACTTCCGCGAGCAACGGCTCGTTTTGCGGAACAAGACTCAAGAGCACGGTGCCGGGCTGCACAACCGCACCGAGCGTCGTTGTCGTCAACTCCTTCACGACCCCTGCCTGCGGCGCGCGCAGTTCCAACAAACCTTCCTGAAAGCGAAGCTTCTCTTGCTGCTGCTCCAGCCGGTTGATCGCAGCGATCGTTTCGAGGCGATCCCGGTTCAGGTCGCTGTGGTACGTACTACGCAGCTGCGCCAGCTTCTGATCCTGCTGGACGACCGTGGCTTCGAGTGAAGCCACGGTGTCACGCTGGGCCCGCAGATCCTGGGCCTTCTCCTGCGCTTCGCGCCGGCGCTCCTCAGCTTGCAGGGCGCCGACCAGTTGCTGATCTGCGAGCTTCTCATAGGCCTCGGCGGAGCGTTCGTAACTCGGCAGCGTTGTTTCCAGCTTGTGCAGCACCTCGCGCGCTGCTTCGAGCTCCTTGACCGCACGCTCCCGCGACGCCGTCTCCGACGCAATGGCGTCCAGAAAGGCCTGGCGGTGCGCCACGCGCTGGGCCTCGACCTGCGCAAAGAGCAGCGCGTCGTCCGAGGCCTCGCGCTTCATCTCAACGCCTGCGAGCTCCGCCTCGATGCGGCGGAGCTGCAGGCGCTGGAGCGCGAGCTCGCGCGCCGTCGCCGCGCTGTCCGCAGCATTGACCGTAGGGTCGAGACGCACGAGCACCTGCCCCGCCTGCACGGTATCACCCTCCTCCACGAGGATCTCGCGGATGATGCCGGCCTCGGCCGGCTGCACGATCTTCACGTACGTCTGCGGCACGAGCCGGCCCTGTGCGACGGCAACGATGTCGAGCTTCGCGATGCACGCCCATACGATCAGGATCGCGACGAGCGCGCACACCACGTTCAGAGCACGTCGCGAGGTATGGCCGGGATCGGTGGCCTCGATTTCAAAGAGTGCGCTCGCGAGCCTGAGTGTCAGCGGCTCCTGCGCCTGAGGGCTGCGCGCTTGGCCCGAACCGGCTGTCATGTCCGCCGCGCTCATTGCCCGGCACTCCCGGCGGCGGCGGGCTCCGCCGACACCACGCTCAGCTTCTCGCCAATGCGAACCAGCTGATCCACCTGCAGCGTGCGCGGCAGCGCGTGCGCGATGAACAGGATGCTCACGCGACCCTTCAGCGAATTGATCGTGCGCCCGAGCTGTTCGGCCGTCGGCACGTCGAGACTGCTGGTCGCCTCATCGAAGATCAGCACCTTCGGCCCTTTCAGCAGGGCCCGCGCGATCGCGAGCCGCTGCCGCTGGCCGCCCGACAAACCCACGCCGCGCTCTCCGAGCTCCGTCTGGTAGCCGTTGGGCAGCGCCTCCACCACCGAGTGAATCTCGGCCATGCGGCACGCCGCGACCACCTGCTCGAAGGTTGCGAACGGATTCGCGATGCGCAGGTTGTCGAGGATTGTGCCGGAGAACAGCGTCGTCTCCTGAGGCACGACGCCAAAGTAGCTCCGCAGCTCGTTTGCCGACAGATGGCGGATGTCGATGCCGTCGATGCGGATACTGCCGCGTGAAGGCTGGTAGAACCCCTGCATGAGTTTCGCGAGCGTGCTCTTGCCCGCGCCGGACGGGCCCATCACGGCAATCAATTGGCCCGGATTCATGCTCAGCGAGAATCCGTCGAAGAGCACCGGGAGATGCTCGCCATAGCGGAACGCGAGATCCTCGATCCGTACCGCGCCCGGCCCGCCCTGAGCGCGCGCACGCGTGAGCCGATACGGCTCGGTGGGCACGTTCATGATGTCGCCGAGGCGCTTCACCGCGAGCCGTGCCTGCTGGAACTGCTGCCACAGGCCCACGAGCCGCAGCATTGGTTGCGACAGCCGCGAGGCGAACATCTGGAATGCCACCAGCATCCCCACCGTGAAACTGGCCGATGTCATGACGAGCAAGGCCCCGAACGCGAGAATGAGCAACGTCATCATCTGCTCGAGACCATTCGCCAGAGTGCCGTAGCTGTTGCCGAGCTGCCTCGTTTTGAACGAGGCGTCAAGGTATGCCGCCAGCAGGTCCCGATAGCGGCGATTGATCTGCGGCTCGAGCTGCAGGGACTTCACGGTCTCGACGCCCGCGATGTACTCGGTGACAAACGCCTGATTCGCAGCGCCGCGCATGAACTGCTCGTTGAGGCGCCGCTGAAAGAGCGGTGCCACCAGCAGGCTCGCCCCAACAATCAGCAGCAGGATGGCCAGCACGATCAGGGTGAGCTTCACGCTGTACCAGAACATGACGGCCACGAAGATGAACAGGAACGGCAGGTCCAGCATGAGAGCAACTGCCGCGGAGCTGATGAACTCGCGGATCGTCTCGATGCTGTGCAGTCGTGCGGCGATGACACCCGTCGGGCGATGCTGAAAGTACAGCAGCGGTAGCTTGAAGAGGTGCTCGAAGATGTGGCGACCGAGCACAGCGTCGACGCGATTGCCTGTATGCAGCACAAGGTACTGCCGCACCCAGCTCAGCGAGGCTGTAAACACGATGAAGATCGCCATGCCGATTGCAAGCGCGATCAGTGTGCTCTCGGTTCGATGCACGACCACCTTGTCGATGATGGTTTGTGTGAAGAGAGGTACCGCGAGCGCCATCAGCTGAAGGACCAGAGACGCCGTCAGCACTTCGCGCCAGATGCTCCGGTACTTCAGCAGCTCCGGGATGAACCAGTGAAAGCCGAACTCGCGTCGTCCGGCGAGCGAGGCATCCGGATCGGAAAGCTCGGGTGCATTGAGCCGACAGCGAATGGCGCGACCCGTCATGCAGGCCTGCAGCTCCGACGTGGGTACGATGGAGGGCGTGCTCTCGCCCTGGCGCGCGATGAGCGCGCGGTCTGCATCAATTTGCAGAACGAGCAGCCATTCGGTGTTCGGCCTCTCGTCGGCAGCGCCCTCTCCGGCACCCGGCTCGCTGCCAGTCGCCTCCGGGGTGGCGAGCGCTTCAACTGCCAATGGCAGTTGCGAGGAATTCAGATTGCGACCGGCAAGTGCAAGCCCGCTGACCTCGAGCCCGACATCGGACGCCAGTCGCGCCAGCAGCGGCACGGAGACCACCTGCGCACACTCGCGTGCCACCGCGTCGAAGTCGATCGACTTCTGGTACAGCGTGCCGAAGGACGAGAGCAGCCACAGCGCCTGCGCCGGCTGCAGGACAAGCTCGTTCGTCCCTGACGCGGACCCGAGTCCGTTCACGCATCACCCTTTCACAGGCGCCGGTCGCGAACGCAGGAAGGATGCAGAACACAGCCGTGAGAGATGGCTGTGTGTACGCAGTGATCTTGGGTAATCAGTAAGAGTCAGCGTGCGACGCTCTGCATCCGTGATCTTTGTCCAACCCCCTCCGGCTTTACCTGTTCCTTGGTTATGACTACCGCCTATTTGGTCTTGCGGATGTCGCAGAACTATTTACGCGCGTCGCAAGTTGACGTCAACATGGTTGATGAATGTGTCCGTCGCGAGGCATCGAGCGCAGGTTGAGTGAGGTGAGGCTGAGACGATTTCCAGTGGCCGTGGCTCCGCTGTAGCGCATACGGGGGCACCATCGAAGCCCGACGGATTAACCCTCTCTTGCCTCGCTGCGCAGGCATGTGTGTCGCTATCCGCAGCCTGGCGGTCTACCTTCGGCAACGAGTTGTCCGGTTTGCCCGGTCGCGCCTCCCTGCAGTTCTTCTTTCTGACTGACCGTCAGGAATTCAAGCTCTTGGGACACGCGTGGATGCACAAGCATGTTGGCCCGCCTGCCGACGAGCTCCGCCTCGAAGGGAACCTGCGTCCATTCACCGTTTCGCAAGCGGTATTGAATGTAGGGCGGCTGTGGTCTGCCGGCTTCTCTATACCGCGAGCAGTTCGCGGGATACGTCACCAGGATGTACTCCCGATTGGATGAATCCCAATCGAGGAGCAATACGCGCTCGCGCTCAGCACGCCAGATCGGCGCGGCCGCTCTTCCGCTCTCCGTCAGAATTTCGATCGTGAGCGAGCGCGTCAGATAGCTCTTGCTTTGACCCCAGGGCGTCACATCCTGCCAGGTCACGGTACGTTCCACAGTGATGACGCGCCCACCACTGAGCTCGACTTCTTCACGCCAGGAGGTGTGTTCCGTAGGAGGACCGCACGCGAGAAGCGATGCACAAGTCACAACCACGATTGCTGGCGCGAGCGCGTTCATGCGACAGCGCCCCGGTGCGACTGAAGAGGCTTCAGCAGATTTGCGACGACGCTTCTCGTCAGCGCTAGTTGTCCGATCTGATTCCTTTCCGCGCTCATCGCTCGCGTACCGCCTCGCAGGTTACCCGGATAGGCCCCAACTTCAGCCGCACCGGTTGCCCTCTCGCACGAACCCGCTGTCCTTGTTCTCGATCGCGACTTCTGCGAGCAGCGGCTCAACACAGCGGTTGCGGCCCATTTTACGTGGTCATCAGTCGATGCCCCTGCGAACGACCACGTCAGCCGGAACGCGGCGATCTCGAGCAGCGAGCATCTCTCCGTGCAACTTCAGTCGAACGCACACATCCCGCTGCCACACGCTCCACTTCCGCAGCCCGGCGCCTCACATGCCGGCGCGCTCGAACCTGTACCGACGAAGCTGGCCGAGATCAGTTTCTGAACCGGCGCGCTGGGGTTCGTCTGGCCCACCGAGATGCCGGCGCGGCTGCAAAGCTCGCCCCAGGTCGTGATCCGCTCGGACATCTTGTGTCGGACCTCCACAATCTTGCCGTTCGCCTCGCAGCGATATTCGTACGTTGGCATGACAACAAGCCTATCTACGTGTTGCGTGTAAAACAGGACTGCAGAGAAGGATAGGACTGGCTGAGCACCTCGATCAACGGCCCGGCACGAAGACTTTATGTCTCGCGAAGCGCGTCAGCGATGGGCTGACGTGCCGCCCGGACCGCCGGAGCGAGCGCACCGAGAATACTGATCATGCAGGCCCATGCCACGCCCAGCGCGACAAGGTCCGCACCGAGCGACAGTTGCGCCATCACTCGCCCCGAGCCCATGCGCGTACTGAAGGTATGGCCGCTCAACAGCATCCAGACGATCGCAGCCCCCAGCAATGCACCGGCCACGGCGAGCAGCATCGCTTCCAGTATCACTGAAACGAGCACCGCATTCGGGCCGAAGCCGACAGCACGCAACGTCGCAATCTCCATCCTCCGCGCGCTCACGGCCGAATACATCGTGTTCGCAGCCCCGAACATCGCTCCAAGCGCCATGATGCCGCTGACGACGTAGGCCACGAACGACCACGATCGCTGCAGCGGCTCGGACTGAAGCCGGTAGTACTCCGACTCGCGCGAGATCTTCACCACGAGTGACGGCTCGGTCGTCAGGCTGTCGCGAAAGGCTTCGTATGCGCCCTCACTCTCGAGCAGCACGGAAATGGAATTGACCACGTTACGCTGCATGGCCGAGAGGACCATGTCGACGTCTGCCAGCAGCTCCATTTCATGCGCATCGCCTGCGGACGAAAACACGCCCACGATGGTCCACTCGGCGCCTCGAAACGCGACCCGATCGTTGAGCTTCAGCCCCTTGAACTGCGCCAGCGCCTTCCGGCCGACGACGAGCTCGTAGAAGCCGGGCCGCATCGCTCGCCCGGCGACCAGCTTCATCTCGGGGCGCAGCGCGAAGACCGTCTGCGAGACACCGCGGACCATGACGTTGCCCCGTCGGCCGCTCGCGTCCACAACCCTGAGCGGAGTGAGCGCTTCGGTGGACACGATGGGCTGGCCGTCATCGGTTCTGCGGATGCCCGGCGCAAACTGAATGCGGTCTGCCGCACTTCGCTCCATCATGCTCGTGTTCTCGGAAACCGCATTACGCTGCATGACGATGGCGCGATCCGCTCGCCCTGAGCCTGCAATCGTGCGGACCAGGCTCGACGAGATCGAAAGCACCGAAAGCAGTACGGCCACGACGCCCGCCACACCGATCACGATTACCAGCGATGGGCCGGGCCGTTGCGGGATCGTTCGCAACGAGACTGCGCTCAGCACGCAAACCTGTCTCAGTCCCTCCAGCATCGCCCTACCCTCGGCGCAGTGCGTCCACGACGGAGAGCCGCTGAGCACGCAGGGCAGGCGCCGCTCCGCTCACAAACGCCGCGGCGAGCGCAATCAGGCAACCCTGGAAAATCACGCCCCATCGCATGGGAATGATGTTCCCTGCACCGGACGTCACGGGCGCAATGAGCGGGTAGAAGGCCGTGGAGACGACCAGGCCGAGCGCGCAGCCGAGCGCGTAGAGCGTGACCGCTTCCGAAAACACGAGCAGCAGCACGCCCCGATCGGTGTATCCGAGCGCTTTCAGCACGCCGAGCTCCGGGATCCTCTGCCGTACCGACTCCATCATGGTGTTCGCCGTGATCAGCAGCAGCGTGAAGAAGGAACCACCGAGCACGGCCTTGACGAGCAGGTTGAAATCGATGGCCTGCTCCATCCCCATGCGCACGAGCTGGCGTTGATCCGTCGTCGACGTCGGATGCGCGGAGTTGCTGAACAGCGCGTCGATCGCCGCCCCGATCTCCGCGTTGCGACTCGCGGCGTCGGTGTAGACGATGAACGTGTCGGTGGTCCCCCGGCTACGGTGCCTGGCCTCGTCGAAGTATTGATAGTGGATCCAGAGTTGATCCGACAGAAGCGAATTGGCTGGCGCGTCGTACACCCCGACGAGCTCGAAGGTCCACACGTCGCTGCCGTTGGTTTGCCGCCAGATGGAAGTGAACGGGATCTGGTCGCCGATCTTCCAACCGTACTTCTGCGCCATGCGCCGGTCGGCGACGGCTCCCGTGCGTGTCTGGGCGAAGGCCTGCGCGTACTCCTCACTCAAGCTCACCTCGCCCGAATCCTCGAGCCCCCTGATACTGCTCCACGCATACGCAAACGTGACGTTTTTCGGATCGCCGAAGTAGCCCTGGACGTACGAGAGTGCGGCGACGTCCGTAACGCCCTCCACCTGGGCGATCCTGGACAGATGGGCGATCGGCAAGGGGGCGCGGCCCTCGGCGGACTGCACGTTGAGCCGATTCGCCGCAAACTGGGCGATCGCATAGTCGAGCGCGCTCGTGACCCCATGCAGCAGGCCGAATAGCAGAAAGGCCACGCCGATGGACAGGAACGTGAGCAGCGTACGGAATGGCTTGCGCCACACGCCGTACCACAAGAGGGGGAGGTACTTCATGCGATCACGTGGGCAGACTTCATGCGCACTTTACAGTGCCCGGCCACTCGTTCACACGACGCGGCCTGACCGCACGGCTGCTCAAGTCGGCTCTTCTTCGTGAATCGGCCGAGTACTCCGCTGACTTAAACCGGTGGAGCCTCTCCGGCCGCGCCCGCTTGGGCGCTCAGGATTCCGGGCTTGCGCTGGCGCCAGGAGCTGGGGCCCCTTCGGCGCAGCGGATCGCGCGGGCCGTCTGCACCGCCTCGAGCTCACCTCGCAGACGTGCGATAGCACGCTCGTTTCGCGCGTCTTGCTTGCGGGTCCGCCAAGCAACGTCCTTGCCCAGCACGACGAATACCGCCTCCAGCGCATCGTTCAGGTGATTGCTGGATTGAAGCTCCGTGTAGCGGTCCAGGTCCCTTTGCGTGGCCGCCTCGCGATCCATCAGTGTGACGCAATCGTTGACCAGCAGCGGCCGATAGTCCCTGGCGATCGGCTCGATGTTCTGCGGGTTTGTGGCGCAACCTGCGAACACCATCGTGGCAAGTAGAGTGAAGACCCTCATCGTCCCTCGGCCCCCGTCAGTCCTGTGACGTCGTCATGTCAATTTATCAGATGCGCAGGGTCCTCGTCCCGTGCACGCCGGGCGCGAGTACGCGCGCGGGCAGTCGACCAAACGATCCGCACAGCGGGAATCACATCGCACGCGAAGCTCTGATCGTCGATCGTCGTGCAAGAATGTTCCAAAAGTTAAGGGGGTCATTCATGCGAGCCAGACTCTTTGCAGCGCTCACGCTGCTCGTTAGTGGACTTCTTTTCGTCGCGACGGTGGATGCCCAGCAGCCTTCCGCAGGCGGCAGCCCGTCTCAGCAGGGACCACGGCGCGGCGGTGGCTTCAGGCTCGTTCCGCTGCTCATCGAGAGCAGCGCCTTCCCGGACGGCGGCGTCGTGCCGGACAAATACAGCTTCCGCGGTGGCAATACGCAGCCCGGCTTCAAGATCTCCAACGCGCCGCCCGAGACGCAGAGCTTCGCGATCATCCTCCACGACATCGACGTGGCCATCGGCGGCCCCGGCGACGTGCTGCACTGGGTGGCCTTCAACATCCCCGGCACGACGACGGAAATCCCCGAGGGCAAGCTTCCGGAGGGCTCCGTCACCGGCAAGAACATGCGGGGGGACAACACCTACATGGGGCCGGGCGCGCCTCCGGGGCCGCGCTATCACCACTATGTGTTCGAGTTCTACGCGCTGAATTCGAAGCTCGACCTGCCCGCCACGGCGAGTCGCGCGGAACTGCTCGAGGCGATGAAGGGCAAGGTCATCGCCAAGGCGGCTATGTGGGACGCTTCCGCGGAACCGCCCCGCCGGGTGCTCCGCCCGCGGGCGGGCCGCCGCCTGCGTCACGTTGATCGCTCACCCTGCTTCTAAAAAAGCGCGCCTTGGCGAAAGCCTCTCGTGGACGATCCCACGGTGGGTGATTGCTGGGGCTGGGGGCGCGGGAGTCATTGCGCAAGCGGATGCCGGGCATACGCGCCAGGGGAATCCAGCGGGTGCGTGCCCGGCTTCGGCGGCCCGTTCAGAGCATGCCGGCCGCGCGGTTGCGAGAGGCGCACACCTTCCGTCTCCGCTCCCACCTTCACGTCTCCGCTCCCACCTTCACGCGGCCGACGATCTTGCCGGTGGAGTCGCGAATCGTGGCCGATGATCGCTCTTGCCGGGCCATTGTGCAGCATCACCGAAGCGAGCCCGGTACGAAGCAGGCGGAATTCCGAGGCGCCGCACGAACACCCGCCGCATCCGTTCCTCATCGCCAAAACCGCAGATTGCGGCAATTCGCTTGATGGCGATGCGGCCGTCTTCCAGATGCCGGCACGCCGCTTCGAGACGGAGGTCTTCCACCAGTTTTGCAGGGGTGCCGCCGTGGCACTGGGCGAAATTCCTGGCGAAGGTTCTCGGCGTCATGCCAACCGCTCTGGCCAGTTGTTCCACGCTGAGATCCGCGTGCAGGTTGTCCATGATCCATGTGGGCAGCTCAGCCAGCTTCGAGTCCGGCGGCAGGGTCCCCAAGCGAGTTTGCGCGGCAAGCGCACTGCTGAATTGCGCCTGTCCTCCTGAACGGCGCAAAAACACGACCATGTCTTTTGCAATCTTGAGACTGACGCGCCGCCCGTGATCGTCCTCGACGAGTGCGAGCGCGAGGTCGATCCCCGCAGTCATTCCCGCGGATGTCCAGATCGGCCCGTCGCGCAGGTAGATCGGGTCGAGCTCGGCTTTCACCTTGGGATACCGCTTCCGGAAACTATCGAACTCACACCAATGCGTCACAGCACGACGGCCATCGAGGAGCCCGGCTGAGGCCAACAGGAATGCACCCTTGCACACGCTGCAGATCCGTCTCACTTTTCGAGACGCACGTCGAATCCAATCGACCAGTGCCGCATCGGCCGGGAAGCTCTCCACGCCAGCTCCGCCGACCACGATCAGCGTGTCCAGCTGCGCAACGCTAATGGAGTCGAGGGGCTGAGTCGCGACGCTGATCCCGCAGCTTGTGCGAATGAGCCCGCCCGCCTCCGACAGAAACAGAAGCTCGTATCCCTCTCGTTCCTTGCCGATGACGTGGTTCGCGGCGCTGAAGACTTCGGCGGGACCGTTCACATTCAGCGCCACGGCTTGATCGAAGAGAACGAACCCAACAGTGCAGGCAGCCATGACGTAGCGTGTCAGAAAACGAGGGCCCTATGTCATAGCTGAATTTTCGCCCCGCTGGCTAGTATCCCGCGAATCACTTGCCAGCAACGGGATGTGTGGAGATGGAAGCACTGAAGAGCGCGCGCCATGACGACCCGCCTGCGCTGCTCTCGATATTGACGCTCACGCTGTGTGCCTTCGCCGTTACGACGGCCGAGTTCGTGATCGCGGGCCTCTTGCCCGAAGTCGCAGCGGATCTCTCCATCTCGATCCCGTCCGCGGGTCATTTGGTGACGGCGTATGCGCTGGGCATGGTGGTCGGCGGGCCGGTTTTGACCCTGCTCACCGTGAGACTCCCGCGGAAGGCGTTGATCGTGAGTCTTCTCGGCGTGTTCGTCGCAGGGAATGTCGCGGCCGCCGCCGCACCAAACTATCCGGCACTGCTTGCGGCGAGGGCGATAAGCGGGCTCGTGGTGGCAACCTTCTTTGCCCAAGCGGTCGTGATCGCCGCGTCGCTGGCGCAGCCGGCAAAAGCAGGCGTCTGCCATCGCGAAAGTCGCGCTCGGATTCAATCTGGCGATGATTCTCGGGGCGCCGATCGGCACCGCGATCGCCCAGCAATTCGGATGGCGCGCGACCTTCCTCGCGATCGGAATCTTCGCGGCCATCGCCCTCGCATTCCTGGTGAGGTGGGTTCCGGTTCGCGGTGTGACGGCGAGTGGATCGGTCATCGGCGAACTTCGGGTGTTGAGAAGTCGTGGTTTTCAGCTCGCGCTGGCCATCACGGCCGTCGGAAACGCGGGTGTTCTGATGGTCTTTGTCTACCTTGCGCCCTTGCTGACCGATGTCAGCGGGTTTGCCGCGGGAACGGTTCCGGCATTGATCCTCGCCTACGGCGTCGGTGCTGCACTTGGAAATCTTGCCGGCGGTTGGCTTTCGGATCGTGACCTCATGGGGTCGCTGGTCGGTCTGCTTGTGGCATTGTCCATTGTGCTGGCGCTCTTCTGGCGCCTGGAGACGCTTCAGACCCCCACCGCGATTCTGGTGTTCCTGACAGGAGCCTTGGCGTTCTCGATCATCCCGGGCATGCAGACCCGAGTCCTCGTTACCGCGAAAGACGCACCGACGCTGGGTATTGCGCTGAATGCTTCGGGGTTTCAGATCGCGGCGGCTTTCTCCGCCTGGCTGGGTGGTCAGATCATCGGGAGCGAATTGGGCCTGGACTTCGTGCCTCTCGCAGGCGCACTCGTGACGGCCGCGGGCGGCCTCCTGGCATTCGGGTGCTGGATGCGCGAGCGGCCCTCTACAGGCCAGTTCCTGAGTCAGCGCTGCGGGTAGTCTGTTACCCCAGACTCGTCACCGGCTCCCGTAAGCGAAGTCCGCGTGACGCGAGATAGCGATCGAGCGCTTCGGGATTGCCCGACGGCTCAGCCAGTGCGACGTACGTATCTGGCCGCAACAGATAGAGTGCGCCTCGGGCCAACCCAGCCTCCTCGTAAGGCTTGGCCCATTGGAACACCTGCAACGGAACGCCGCGTGCTGCGCACCACCGGACGACGTTGTCGTTCGCCGTTCCGTAGACATGGAGCTGCCACGCAATGGTGGAGAGACTGTCGTAGTTGTCGATTCCCCGAGCGACCGCCCATGGCAGCCGATCACCGCCATGAACGCCGCCCGCCTTGCCTTCGGCAAGCGGGCCATCGCGGTAGGTCAGCATCGTCTGGGAGATGGTGCGAAACATGAACTCCGTCACCGCGCTGATGCGCGTTGCAATCGGCATGATGAACGGCGCAACGCGCGTGCGAATGAAGTCCGCAATGGGCCCATCAGCTGTCGCGAACGTAAAGATTCGATCGGTGGTCTGCACCAGCCGGCGCGCGAATCCGATCCGCTCCGCCTCGTAACTCGCCAGCAACCCGGGGGCCTCCTCGTTTCGCAGGACCATCGCCAGTTTCCAGGCGAGGTTGATCGCATCGCCGATGCCCGTATTCATTCCCTGGCCACCGGCGGGGCTGTGAATGTGCGCCGCATCTCCTGCAAGAAAGGCCCGACCCTTGCGGAAGTGATCTGCCACCCGATGATGGACGCGGTAGGTCGAGAACCAGTTCACCTTGCTGACCTGCATCTTCAACGCGGTGAGCGCTGTGCCGGATACGTCCGCAAAGTTCAGGGATTCCGCCCTCTCGGCCCTTTCGTCACTGACGACGCCCACAAGGCGCACCCGTCCCGCTCCGCGCATCGGGAAGACGAGGATGAAGTCCGCTTCGTCCAGCGCGACATTCACTTCTCCGTTCACGGCGGGGCCGCTTCCTTCGATGTCGGCGACGTAGAACAGCTGTCGATATGTGCCGCCCGCGAAGTCCGCGCCAATCAGTTGGCGCACCGTTGAGCGCGCGCCGTCACACCCTACGATGTAATCGAACTCGGCGATCTCCTCTCCCCCATTGACCGCACGAACGCGCGCATGGATTCGTGTGCCGTCGTCGGTGAAGTCGATCAGCTCCGTTTGCCGCTGCACCGAAATGCCCAGCGCCTCGAGGCGAGCGATGAGGAGTCGCTCGTGTTCGTCCTGAGGGAACACGTGCAGGTAGGGATATGGCGTCATGCCCTCGCCGATCGCGCCCAGCGGCACGCGCGCCTTGCGCTCGCCGCGAACCCACATATTGGCTGCCGTAACCCGAACCCCCAGGTTGATGACGGCGTCTGTGAGGTCGAGTTGCCGGTAGAGCTCCAGGGTTCGGGCTTGAATGGCGAGCGCGCGAGAGGTCGTCCCGGGTTCCGAAGTCTTGTCGATGATCCTGACGCGGATGCCGATCCTGGTGAGCCACAGCGCCAGGACCAGGCCGGTTGGACCTGCGCCAACGATCAAGACTTCGTCTCTCATCGGGCGATTTCCCCTTGGTGCGTGGTAGCGGGCCCAACACTAGCCCAGCTTCGGAATGCGGGCATTCACCTCAAGTCCAATAGGCGAAATTCGGGGGCTGCAGGGAGAGCCCGGCCGGCACAATATCCGCACCCGCCCATCCGTTATCCCTGTACATGCATGCCGCCGGAGCCCACAGCAGCCTGATGGTTGCCGATCAGAATCGCACGATCTCGGACGCCGTCCGTCGGGAATCCGGCCGGCTGCGGGCGTTCATTCGCCGGCACGTGTTCGATGAGCGGGATGCGGAAGACGTTCTGCAGGATGTGTTCATCGAGCTCGTCGGCGCGCATCGGATCCTGCAGCCGCTGGACGAAATGAGCGGGTGGCTCTTTCAGGTCGCGCGCAATCGCATCGTGGACCTGTTCCGCAAGCGCAGAACGCAGGCGCGCGTGATCGAGCCGCTGGCCGAAGAACTGGAGCTCTCTGAGCTCCATGAGCTGCTGGCCGCGCCGGATGCCGATCCGGATGCTCAGGTCGCCCGCGAAGCACTCCTGGAGCAAATCGAGGAGGCGCTCATCGAGTTGCCGCCAGAGCAGCGCGAGGTCTTCATCGCGCACGAGCTGGAAGGCGTGAGCTTTCGGGATCTGGCGCAGCGAACGGGCACCGGCCTTAACACGCTGTTATCGCGCAAGCGCTATGCCGTTCTGCATCTGCGCCGACGACTGCAGGCGGTCTATGACGAATGGTTATCGGAATGAGGACACAGAAATGAGATGGCATTGGATCAGGCACGCGCTGAAGATCGCGGCATTCCTCGTGGTCGTGGTGGGCGTGGTCGGCTTTGCGGTCATGATGCTCTGGAACTGGCTCGTGCCTTCCCTTTTCGGCGGGCCGACGCTCGGGTTCTGGCAGGCCGTGGGGGTGCTCGTGCTCAGCCGCATTCTCGTCGGCGGGTTGCGAGGAGGCGGCCATCACCAGCACTGGCGGCATCGCATGCGTGAGCGCTGGGAGCGTATGACGCCGGAGGAGCGCGAGCACTTGCGCCGCTTCCACCGACACCACGCATGTCATCATCGAGAGCCGGAACCGCCGAAGGAGCCGGGAACATGACGACGCCTGGTGCTGACATTGGCAGCCGGGAGCGCATGACGCCGGACGAGCGCGCGCACTTGCGCCGCTTCACCCACACCACGCGTGTCATCGTCGTGAGCCGGCACCTCCGGAGGAGCCGGGAACATGACGACGCCTGGTGCCGACATCGGCAGCCGGGGAGCGTGTGACGCCAGAAGAGCGCGCGCCTCCGCCGCTTTCACCGACGCTACGCGGGCTCGCGAACCGCAATTTCTAGCCACGCGAGGCGAAGGCCGACTGCATTGGCTATCGCTCTCGGCAAGACGCTGCCCTCCCCGGCGTGCGCTTGCAGGCGTGCAGCACGGTGGTGTGGTCGCGCCCACCAAATGCATCACCGATCTCCGGCAGACTGTGGTTCGTGAGCTTCTTCGCCAGAGCGATAGCCACCTGCCAGCGCTGAATGCTACTGCGGCAAGTTGGAACCGGACCGGCCGCTGGTCAGCCAGGTGATGCGTTGGCAGTGAAAACCGCCAGCTGAGCGTCGAAAGCACGCTTGTAGGCGGGCCGCGCTTCGCCTCGGGCCACATAGGCAGAGACGTTCGGATATCGCTCCACCAGACCCGATCCGTCCAACCGGCGCAGCACGGTCACCATCAACAGGTCAGCGGCGCTGAACGCACCGTCGAGCCACTCGTTGTCGCCCAGCCGATCGGAAAGCTCGCTCAGCCGTGCACAGACGCGCTGGTCCAGCATCGCGAGGCGATCCCCATACCACGACTTGTCTCGCTCCAGAAGCGTCGCCATCGATCGCTCAACGATCGGGGTCTCTACCGTGTTCAGCGCTGCAAACATCCAAGCGATTGCGCGCGCCCGCGCGTTCGCATCATCGGACAGCAGGCCCGCGTGGCGCTCGGCGATGTGCAAGACGATCGCGCCCGACTCGAAGAGCGCGAGATCGCCTTCTTCATACGTTGGAATCTGGCCAAAAGGATGCAGCCTGCGATGCGCCGATTCCTTCATCTCGCTGAATGAAAGCAGTCGGACATCGTAAGGCTGGCCCACTTCTTCGAGCGCCCAGCGAACGCGCATGTCGCGCGCCAGCCCCCGGCCGCGATCCGGCGACGTCCTGAATGCGGTGATCGTTGGGATCAGCGGCTTTGTCATCTTCGTTTCCCCTGCGTTCGGCCGGTTCGCCCCAGAGGACGAAGCATGAGCCCGCATTCCGACATCCAGTCGAGGCTGCGCGGCCTGGAGAAAGGATGCTGGTGCGCACGAGCTGACGCTCGAGGTGAGCAGAGCCACGCCTTCCGGCAGGCCGCTTTAACAGGTACATGCCACACGAGCGGCTCAGCATCACCGGCACGGATCTCGGAATGGAGTGCGCCTCGTCGCGACAAGCATGTCCGCGGACAGCGCCGCAGGCGTGGCGATGTGCGTTAGCCAGGGCCGAGCGCTTCCTGCAACGTGCGTGCGGTGAGCAGGCGTTCGCCCATGGCATCGAGCTCCGCAATGGATGCCGCGGCGATGCGGCTGTGCGCCTCCGCGCTCAGGGGCCCGAATCGAAGCGTCAGCAGTCGCGCAAGGAGATCCGCGCGGCCGCGCACTTCTCCTTCGGCCCGTCCTTCTGCTCGTCCCTGCGCGACATATCGCCGGGCGAAATCGCTCTGATATTCGTACGTACGTGCGTCCATGTCTGCCAGCGCCTGCTGCGCCGCCTCGCTCAATGAACTCAGGATGAGATCACAGTACAACTTCGATCGATCCGCGTCGAGCGCTGCACTGGCCCTCTGTGCCGCCATCGCAATTCGCACCGCTCGCTCGGTGTTCGCATCACGCCTGTGCGCCATCGCAGAGAACACAGCAAGCTCCGGCTTCGCGCATGCCAAGGACTCCTCGATGACCTCCGGCACGCCAGAGGGCCCGAGCACGTACGGCGCAAAGCGAAAGCACCCGCCCATCTCGACCGGCTGCGCCGCCCACCTTGCCACCGAATCATCCGCTGTCACGACCAGCAGGCACACCGGGCACTTCAAGCGTGCGCGCAAGTTCGCCACGTATGCCGGCCAGACGAATCTCTTGCGCTCATCCTCCGAGAGCTGCACCTCCAGGATGATGCCCAGCACCGACGCGCGATTGACCAGCTGAATGACCAGATCCGCACGGTACTCGGCCGGCTGGATATCTGTGAGATCCGCGGAGACGACCTGCGCTTCCGCATAGCGCGGCACCTTCACGTGGAGCGCGCTGCGCATCAGCTCCGCTGCGAGCGTCGGCTCGTTGCGGAACAGCTGCACGAGGGCTTCGTGAAGTTGCGATGGCATGCGCGCAGGCTACTGAGCCTGCACGGTGGGCCGAACTCCGATTCGAAGTGCTTTCGTGCAGAAATGTGTCTCATTCTTTGCGCCCCATTCCCCGCGAGCGTCCATGCCTCGTGCGGGGCGAGCACCGCGTGCGACGAGCGGAGGTGAGGCGCAGCTCGCAGCTTCGAATAGTCAATACTGCGCACTTCGACTTTGGCTGGCCCGACGCAAACGACATGACGATTGCAAGCTCGGTCACAACGGACTTTCGCGCCGCGCTCACGACTACGAACAAGCCCGGCCCGGGCATGATCTACGCTTCGCCGGCGCCCGTTGCCTGTATCATTTGACGTCGGTTCCGAATCGAGCGCCACCCATGAGCGAACATCCGGCCGGCTCATCGTTACCGTCGTAGGCGAAGACAAGGTAGGCATCATCGCCGCCGTGGCTACCGTGATTGCGGAGGCGGGCGGTGGTCTTACCGGCGACACCGGCGGCGGAACCCGATCCGACGCCGGACGACGTGCCGGCGGTTTCGGTGTCCCTATGGTCAAGCGCCGGCCGACCCTGCCCGTGCCCGCTAACGGGCTGCGCTCCGCGCGGATGAGCGACTCAGATCACCGGAACGGATCTCGAAGTGAAGCTCATGGCGACGAGCACAGCGAGCGTCCGGAGCGATGGGAATATCACGACTCCCGCCGACTTCCGGATCGCTCAGCCCCGGCGTATCGCGGGACTCACCACTTCTCACCGAAGGGCCGCAGGTCGAGCTCGAACGTCCACGCTTGCGGCGACTGACGCACGAGCGCCAGCACGCTCTCCGCAATCGCGTCCGGCTTCAGAAAGAACGTTTCGGGCTTGTCCGGCATCGCCCGGCGCGTGCGAGGCAAGTCGACGACTCCGTCGAGCACGACGTAAGCAACGTGAATCCCTTCGGGCCACAGCTTGCGAGCCATGGACTGCGCAAGGCTACGCTGGGCGGCCTTCGCAGCGGCAAACGGAAGGAAGTTGGCGCCTCCGCGGACCGACGCTGTCGCACCGATCACAATGATGCTGCCTTGGTGCTGCGCGCGCATGTCGGGCAACACTGCGCGTGTTGCCGCGAAGAGGCCGAGAGCGTTCGTGCGCCACGCACTCTCGAGCGACTCGGGCGTCGCCCGATCGAGATCCTCGAAAGCCCCCGCCCCGGCGTTGTAGATCAGCACGTTGATCGGGCCGAGCGAGGCGCGCAGCTGCGCGAACGCGCCCTCGACTTCCCGCGGTTCGCGAACATCGCACGTGACCGCGTTCGAGCCCGGAAGCTCGGCCGCGAGCGGATCGAGTGTGATACGTGAGCGGGCGATGAGTCCAACGCGGTAGCCCTCGCGCGCAAATGCGCGTGCGAAGGCCGCACCGTTGCCGGGACCGACTCCCGCCACAACACAAGTGGGCGCTGCCATAAGAACCTCCTGGCGCCGCTGACGCCGGTTGAGAGGCGTCGGCGCTCCGACATCGTGGCGTTACCTGGGCTCACTGACATGTGTGAGCAGGGCGATATCGGCGCGGCATCAGCATCAAGAATGCCTCAACTAGTGGGGCGCCAGTTCCTCGACTCGCCTGATGCCCGCGGTCGCTCCAGGTCATCGACACACCGCCGGGCCATCGCCGCCCGGCCCCATCCGGATTCAGCAGAGCGTGTCTGGACGAGCCTCGGAATCAAGCTCAGGCAGGAGGAGTGGGCCCATGCCCGGTACTGTACTCACGCCCGCCACGGCACGTGCCGAGCCGGTAGTGAGGGAGACATATCCCGCGACACCGGCGGCATGGGGCACCCAACGGCGCCTTACACTCGCGTGCGCAATGAAGCGGACTGCATCCGGACGCCCCCGTTCCGGTGTCTGACCGGACAATGACAACACCGAGGTATTCGGCAGTGATCGCATCCCGTCGCAACAAGCTTCTGCCCAGAGTGTCGGCCGGTGCCCTGGCACTCCTCGCGCCCGTACTGGCCATGGCACAAGCCGATGCCGTCGCCCGCGCCCCGGCCCACTGGATGATGCTCGCCGCCGTCATCCCGGCGATGCTGTTCGTGCTGGGGGTGATCGCGGTCTCGTTCCATTTCGCCCACCGGCAGGAACGGGAGCGGCTCCTCACCATTCAACGCCTGGTCGAGAAGGGCCTGCCCGTCCCCCACGAGCTGTCCGGCCGCCGGTTGCCGCCCACCGCGCAACGCCGGAACGATCTGCATCATGCGATCACGCTCCTCTGCCTGGGGCTGGGACTGGGTCTGGCGTTGTGGCTCGTGACAGGCCATTGGCGCCTGGCGGCCTGGGCGCTGATCTTCCTGTTCCTCAGCGCCGGCAAGTTCGTCACCTGGTACATCGACGGCCGATCGGGCTCCGCGTCGGACGACACGCCGGGCACCTGAATGGCGATCGACAGCGATGCCGCGCTCGTCGCTCGTATCGTCGCCACCGACGATCGGAGCGCGTTCGAGCTGCTGGTTCGGCGTCATCAGTCGCCGCTGCGCAATTTCCTGCGCAGGCTCACCAAGAACGACGCGGCGCTCGCCGACGACCTCGCGCAGGAAACGTTCCTCAAGGCGTACCGCTCGATGGCCTCGTTCGCCGGAACCGCAAAGTTCTCAACGTGGCTCTACCGCATCGCGTACAACACGTTTCTCAATGATCAACGCACGCGCTTCCCGCACGCGGAGCTGGACGAATCACAGCACCCATCCGTCACCAATGAGATTGAAAGTGCGAGCACAGAGTCCGATCTCGAGCGCCTTCTCGGCCTGCTGCCGCTGCGCCAGCGCGCCGTATTCGACCTGCACTACAAGAAGGGCATGACCCATCAGGAGATCGCGCAGACCCTGGACGTTCCGCTGGGCACGGTAAAATCCGACCTCGCGCGAGGCCACGAATCCCTGCGGAAACATGTGACGACACAAAAGAGGTTCGCATGACCCACGCGGATCGGGAACTCGACAAGATGCTGCGATCTCCGGAACCCGAGCTCCCTGACTCGGGGTTTACCGAAACCGTGCTGAGGCGCCTGCCCACGAAACGATGGGCGCGCACACCCATGCGCCGCTGGACACTAGCCAGCGCCGCCGCGCTGGGAAGCCTGTCGACCTACCTGCTGGCCGACCCCATCGAACACGCGTTGAGCACATACGCGGCATTCCCCGCACCCGTCCTCACCATCGCAACCCTCGCCCTCCTCGTGAGCCTCCCCCTCGCGTGGATCCTCTACACGGAGTAACCCCAGCCCAACACACGCGCCAGATTGGCGCCGCACCCGTCAGCCATCAAAGGCGCACTCGATCCGCGTCCGCGCCGCAGAGACCCATCAGCGCGCAGAGACGCGCTCCCAATCCGCCCTCGCGCCGCACAGACCCATCAGCACGCATAGACGCGCTCCCAATCCGCACTCGCGCCGCAGAGGCCCATCAGCGAGCGGAGGTGCGTGCAAGAGGGTCCCTCGGCGGCCGTCTCGGGCGCCGCGTTCCCCGCGTTAAGCGCCGCGCACCTCTGCATTGATTCTTGGTTTGCCCGCATGTGATGCATGCGTAGCGGCGACGCCGAACCCACCGAAAATCACCATGCACCCACGCGCGCCCGCCCGCACGGACCGATCAGCGCGCAGAGACGCACTCCCAATCCGGGCTCGCGCCGCAGAGGCCCATCAGCGAGCGGAGGCGCGTGCAAGAGGGTCCCTCGGCGGCCGTCTCGGGCGCCGGCATCCCCGCGTTAAGCGCCGCGCACCTCTGCACGAATTCTTGGTACGCGCGCATGTGGCGCGGCGTAGCGGGGAGGCCGGGACCGCCGAAAATCGCCGTCTGCGGCGATTTTCGCAGCGCGCCCGAGTAGGCCGCCGAGGGACCCTCTTGCACGCGCCTCCGCTCGCCGGCACGGCACATCGCGCCTATCACACGCCCAAACGTTTTTCTTCCGCTGATCTTCAAAGCTTGCCCAAGCACATCGCCGAGGCCCCCATCGCGCACACCCCGCTCACCGTCACACCCGCCACTCCCCACCGCGCGCACAGGAATGACCCTTGCTCCGTCCGCGCT
>JADGHX010000186.1 GCA_019683695.1 Steroidobacteraceae bacterium | reverse complement strand
CTTGTGGGCGGCGGGCGGGCGGCGCCGGGCCGCCCGGGGGGGCGCCGGGGCGGCCACCGCCGCCAGGAGCAGCAGCAGAAAAAAGCCGAGCTTGGGTCGTGAGCGGGGAACCGCAACGGAAAAAGCCGGTCCAGAGCCGAGGTATGGCACCATTGCATGCATGCAGACCGACATGAACTCTCCGTCAGCAGTGGCCGAAGCCGTTAGCGCCCGCGCACCTTACCCAAAGCGGCCCTTCTCCGGTAGAGAACTGTTCTTCAGCATCGCTTCGCTCCTGGTCATCGCGATCCTCGTCCAGACGTTCTACGCGACCGTGATCCGGCCCCGGGCGGAAGTGCTGCTGGCGCAGGCCAACCAGGTCGACGAAACCGGCTCGCCGGATCGCAGCAAGCTGCGGTCGGTGTGGGTCGTGATCCGGGATGTCGAGCAGGAAGTGGCCTTCATCCTCGCCCTGTGGTCCCTCACGCTCATCGCCCAGCAGGCGCGCGCGCTCTCGCGCAATCGCAAGCTGCTCGAGAAGGTGTACGTGGAAGTGGACGAGAATCATGTGGTGCTGCCGGAGGACGCCCGCGCCTACGCGCGCCCGCTCGAGCGGCTGCCGTTCGAGGAACAGGAAATGTTTCTGCCCCGCGCGCTGATGGTGGGGCTCAACCGCTTCGGGGCCACGAAGAGCGTTCAGGACGCGGCCGAGGCCGTGATCGACGAATGCGAGTACGAAAGCTCGCGCCTCGACGCCCAGCTCTCGATGGTGCGGTTCACGGCGTGGGCCATTCCCGCCATCGGCTTCGTGGGCACCGTGCGCGGCATCGGCCATGCGTTGACGGAGGCGCAGCGGGCCCTCCACGGGGACATCTCCGGCGTGACGCTCGGTCTGGGCGTCACCTTCAACGCCACGTTGACGGCGCTGTCACTGAGCATCGTGGTGATGTTCTTCCTGCATCAGCTCCAGCAGGCGCAGGACCGACTCGTCCTCGACACGCGCACCTACATCGATCGCGGCCTCATCCGGCACATGCGCGTGTACAAGTAGAAGACGCGGCGCGCCTGCGCCGCATCACTCACGGGAGAGTCCACCATGGTTCATCAAGGCAGCTGCCACTGCGGGCAGATCACGTTCACGTACGAGGGTGACGTGAAGCAGGTGATGGAATGCAACTGCTCACACTGCCGCAGGAAGGGCTACCTGCTCACCTTCGGGCCGCGCCAGGCGCTGAAGCTCGACGCGCCGGAAAGTGCGCTCGCGACGTACACCTTCAACAAGCACGTGATCCAGCATCAGTTCTGCCCGAGATGCGGCTGCGCGCCGTTCGCCTTCGGCAAGGACAAGAACGGCCACGACACGGTGGCCGTGAACGTGCGCTGTCTGCCGGATGTGGAGCTCGGGACGCTCCAGATCCAGCCCGTGGACGGCCGCAGCTTCTAGCGTGGATCGGCGTCGCGGCGGCCCTCGGGCGGCACGCCGAGGCGCACGTGTTCCGCGGGCGTTACTTCGGCAGTACCGGCGGGGAGAGATCCTTCGGCTCGGCCTTAAGACCCAGGCCCTTCAACTGCTCGCTCCATTCGCTTTCGCTGAGCCCCGTGCTGAGCTCACCGGTGCGTGTGCGCAGAATGAAGTAGCCGGGCTCCGACTTCGATGCGCGCCGCGAGGCGCGCTTGGCATCCTTCGCATCGGCTTTGGCCGCATCGCCTTCCGGGCCGGGCACGAGCCCCGTGACGACATCCCTCAGCACGATGTACTTCTCGACCGGGCCCGGGACGACGACGCCTCCACTGCGCTTCACCAGGGTGGGCTGATCGGCCTTGTCGCGTTTGATCTGGTAACCGTTGGGCAGGGCGACCACGAATTCCGAGCCCGCCGTTGCGCAGGCCACGAGCCCGAAGGCCGCGATCAACCCGTAAGCGGTGGCCCGGATCCGGCTCTGATGCATGTTCAACTTTCCCCTCCGCATTGCACGTGAAAACCCGTTCGCGAGATTTCCGAACGGCCCAGTTTGTTCCGGCACCGTGCAAGCGTGCGTGCACGCGACTGCATGCTGGACCAACGGGCGCTCATGGACGAGCCGCATCGCGGGGGCCTCTCTCCCCAATGGCAGATGCGGCCTCGTTTCCGGGCCGCGAAAAATACGGTCTTTCCCACCTTCTTCGCAAACGGAGCATTCCGTATGGCGCTCACGCTTTCCGTTAATGGTCAGCCGCGCGAGCTCGATGTGGATCCGCAGATGCCGCTTCTCTGGGCCCTCCGGGATCACCTCCAGCTCACGGGCACGAAGTTCGGTTGCGGCATGGCCCTCTGCGGGGCCTGCACGGTTCACGTGGACGGGCAGCCCACGCGATCCTGTGTCACGCCTGTCTCCGCCGTGCAGGGAAAGAACATCACGACGATCGAAGGGCTCGCCACGCCGGCGGGCAAGGCGCTGCAGAACGCGTGGGTCGAGCTCAACGTGCCCCAGTGCGGGTATTGCCAGAGCGGCCAGATCATGTCGGCCGCCGCGCTGCTCGCCGACAATCCGAGGCCGAGTGATGAGGAGATCGATGCCGCGATGAGCGGCAACATCTGTCGCTGCGCCACGTATGCGCGCATCCGCGCGGCGATTCACCAGGCCGCCGACACGCTGCCCGTTGCCGTCACGAAGGGCTGAGGAGGCAGGCGCCATGTACTTTCGTCGCATCGAGAATCTGTCAGGCGTTCTGCCGGCATTCGAGCCCACAGCCTTCACGCGTCGCACGTTTCTGAAGCTGACGACGCTCGCCGGAACGGGCCTCACGCTGGGCGCAGTGCTGCCCGCATGCAGCTCCGGCGGGAGCAGTTCCGGTACGAGCGGCGCTGGCGCTGAACCGCTCGTCACACCGTTCGTGCGTATCGCTCCGGACAACACCGTCACCGTCATCGTGAAGCACCTGGAGGCGGGGCAGGGTGTGTGGACGGGGCTTGCGGCGGTGGTCGCGGAAGAGCTGGATGCGGCCTGGAGCCAGATCCGCGCGGAGAACGCGCCGGCTCAGGTGCCCCAGTACGGGAACCTCGCGTTCGACCCGAAGGGCAGCGTGCAAGGCACGGGCGGCTCCACGGCCATGTCGAACTCCTGGGATCAGCTACGCCAGGCGGGCGCCACTGCACGCGCGATGCTGGTGGCTGCGGCTGCGGAGCAGTGGAATGTGCCGGCTGCGGAAATTCAGGTGCAGGACGGCGTCCTGTCGCACGCCTCCGGCAAGCGGGCCACGTTCGGCGAGCTCGCCAGTGCGGCGGCCCGGCAACCCGTGCCGACGAACGTGACGCTGAAGGATCCGTCGCAGTTCACCCTGATCGGCCGCGACAAGCTGCCGCGTCTCGATAGCCATGCGAAATCCACGGGCCGGCAGCAGTTCGCCATCGACGTGATGCTCCCGGGCATGATGACGGCGGTCGTGGCGCGTCCGCCGCGTTTCGGAGGCAAGGTGCAGTCGTTCGACGCAACGGCCGCGAAGGCGGTGCCGGGCGTTGTGGATGTGGTGCAGATTCCGCGCGGCGTGGCCGTTGTGGCGCGCGATACCTGGTCCGCCCGGAAGGGGCGGGATGCATTGAAGGTCACGTGGGACGAGAGCACGGCCGAGCAGCGCGGCACACCGGAGCTCATGGCCGAATACAAGCGGCTCGCGCGGCAGAGTGATGCTCTCACGGCACTGAAGCGCGGTGATGTGGCCGCAGGCTTCAGGCGTGCCGCGAAGGTGATCGAGGCGGAGTTCGGGCTGCCTTATCTCGCGCACGCGCCCATGGAGCCGCTGACGGCGGTGTGCCGCCTCGACGCGGATCGTTGCGAGATCTGGGCGGGCGCGCAGTTCCACACGGTGGATCAGGCGAATGCGGCGCAGGCCGTGGGTTTGAAGCCCGAGCAGGTAAGCATCCACACCGTTGCGGCAGGTGGCACGTTCGGTCGGCGCGCGACGCCGGATTCGGATTACATCTCCGAGGTGGCGTCTATCGCGAAGGCCACCGGCGGCAAGTATCCGGTTCGGCTCATCTGGACACGCGAGGATGACATCACCGGCGGCCGCTACCGGCCCCTGAGCTACCACCGCATCCGGGCCGCGCTGAGCCGGGACGGCAAGGTGATCGCGTACGAGCAGCGTCTCGTCGGGCAGTCGCTGATTGCCGGCACGCCGTTCGAGGCCATGATGATGAAAGACGGCATCGATCCCGCGGCCGTCGAGGGCAACGCGGCCGAGCAGTACGACATCCCGAACGCGCTCGTCACCTGGACGAACCCGAAGGTCGGCGTGCCGGTGCTGTGGTGGCGCTCCGTCGGGCACACGCATACCGCGTTCTCGAAGGAGATCGTCATCGACGAGCTCGCTGAGGCAGCGGGGAAGGATCCTGTCGAGTTCCGTCTGGCGATGCTCGAGCATCACCCGCGTCTTGCGGGCGTGCTGAAGCTCGCGGCGGAGAAGGCGGAGTGGGGCAAGCTGCCTGGGTCCGGCAACGGGCGCGGGCGGGGTGTTGCCGTTCAGGAATCCTTTGGCAGCGCCGTCGCGCAGGTCGTTGATGTCACCGTGAAGGACGATCGTGTCACCGTGGACCGCGTAGTGTGCGCCGTGGATTGCGGGATCGCGGTTACGCCCGACGTCGTGCGTGCGCAGATGGAAAGCGGCATAGGCTACGGACTCGCGGCCGCCCTGCATGGGAAGATCACACTCACCGAAGGGCGCGTGGACCAGACGAACTTCCATCAGTACGAAGTGCTGCGGATCCACGAGATGCCGCGGCACATCGAGGTGCACATCGCCCCCTCCACGAACCCGCCGACGGGCGTCGGTGAGCCGGGCACGCCGCCGATCGCACCTGCCGTCGCGAATGCGATTCGCGCAGCAGCCACGGGCATCAAGGTGCGGAAGCTTCCGTTCGATCTGGCGGAGGCTCGGAAGGCATAGCCGGTTCGGTGGCGGCTGGGCAGGTGCCGGCAGACGCGACTTGTGCTCGCCGACTTTCCGCGCGGAATGATCGGCTCAGCATCAGTCGCGTTTGCTGACGATTTCTCTTTGCGAGCTCGCGCCTGAACGCGTGGCAATTTGTGTGTGGCAGTATTGTCGGCATGCGCTTCCGAACACGGGCTGGAAACTGAAATGTCGAGAGTGCTGCTGGCGATCCTGATCACGTGTGCAGCACCGACGGCCTTCGGCTGTTCGTGTCTGCAGCCTCCGGACGTCCAGCAGGCGCTCGAGCGCTCCGCGTCGGTGATCGACGCCACGGTCGTGGCGCTTGAGGACCGCAACTCGGGGTGGCGAGGGATCAAGCTCTGGTTCCAGCATCTGTTCGGTCAGTCTCCGCCGAGCGTTCCGGATGATGGCCTGGCCGTCCGGTTACGGGTGCACGAGGTGTGGAAAGGAACGGCGGCGCCGGAGCTCGTCGTGTACACCGCCCGGGATAGCGCGACATGCGGATTTCCCTTCGAGGTCGGGCGTCGTTACTTCATCTACTCGAACCGCGCAGCAGACGACGCGTACTCGGTCTCCCTCTGCAGTCGAACCCGATTGAAGGAGGAAGGCGAGGAAGAGGGCGCCACGCTCGATCGGTTGGCGGAATCGAAGGCGTTTTGACGCGCTCCGCGCGGGCGTTCCGTCGCTGCGGAGATCGATCTCCTCGCTCTTTGTCGCAAGCCGTCGAATTGCTTCACGCTTGCTCACGCAGCAGGCGGTGCCAAGGCGAAAGAGGGGATATCACGTGATGACACCCGGGCACATTGCGCTCCTTGGCGATTCCATCTTCGATAACGGTGCATACACGGCTGGTGCGCCGGACGTCGTCACGCATCTTCGTTCGCTGCTTCCCGCAGGCTGGCGAGCCTCACTCGTTGCGGTCGATGGCAGTACGACATCGAGCGTTCCGGCGCAGATGTCTCGCGTGCCGGCAGACGCCACGCATCTGGTGCTTTCGGTGGGTGGCAACGACGCGCTTGAGAACAGCGATCTCCTTGCTTCCGTCGTGGGCCCCACGACCGAAGCGCTCGGGCTTTTCGACGAGCGCGTGAGTCAGTTCGAGCAGAACTATCGCGCGGCGCTGGAGCGCGTGCTGCAGCTTCGGAAAACGACGGCAGTGTGCACGATCTACAACGGCAACCTCGCCCCGTCCGAAGTGCGTTTGGCACGCATTGCATTGATGCTGTTCAACGATGCGATCCTGCGAGTGGCATGCGAGCACGCGCTGCCGGTACTTGACCTGCGGTTGATCTGCACCGAACCGGCCGACTACGCAAATCCCATTGAACCTTCGGGGCAGGGCGGGCGGAAGATCGCTTTGGGGATCGCAGGGATGCTTGGGCTGCTGGCCAGTCCGGCGCGGTCGAGTCGTGTCTACGGGGGCAGCGGATCCGAGTAAGCCGCCCACGTGCGGTTGTCGAGTGGCCACGACGTTTGCAAGGCTGTGAACGCGCTAATCCCTTGCATCTACAGACTGCCTCACGATGGGCAAAAGGCGTTCACTCAGGCGGGTCGCGGAGCCACAGCCCGCCCGCTTGAACAACCCGAGATCGATGCTTGAAGAGGATGTGGCTGAAGAGCGGATTCCCCACACGAATCTGGGTGGCCATTGGCGCGGCCAAGCAGACCGTCATCAGCACCGCCCCGAGTACGCACGGGCGTGGGGATGAGGTAAAGCATGAGGCACCAGCCCACCTGTACCAGCGTCCCCTGCGCCACTGGCAGTTGCAGCAGCTAGGGTGAAATCGTTGCGCCCAGTATGAAGGCGGCGAAAAACCCCCGGTCAGGATGCGACCGGCCCAGAGCCTCGCAGGTGTGTTCATCGTGTTTCCCTTGAGGCCGAAATCCGGACGTGATCGAGCTGCAATTGCTCATCCCGAGCGAGACGAGGTGCCGGGAGCTTACAATCGAGCGTAGCGCCTCACCGACCGGTACAAGATGATGCACGCAATCATCAACTACATGCTTAGATCGCCATGGCGGAACATAGTCAGCGCAGGCAGTCATGGTGTGGCGACGCCAAGATCTCTAACTGACCTTGAGGCAGATCTTTGTCTTGTGCGATGTGACGGGGCGCAGCACAGAGAGTTGTAGGATGCCCGAAGAACGACAAGAAGGCTCGTTCAGCTCGACGTCGGATACGATCGGCGAGGCCGTTGATTCTGCGACGTCGGTCGGCTCACTCGCACCTTTAACGGCAGACACGTCTCGGCAAGCTGTGCCATCAATTCGCGGCACGGTGTACCAAGCGTGGCAATCGATCGACGCTTGGTTGCGTTTAGCCGGAGACAACACGGTCATCTATCTGGAAGGCGCGGAGGACTTTGATGTTGTCCATGAAAGTGAGGCTGTGGCAATACAAGTCCGCAATACCGCCCAGTCAATCTCTCTAAATACTCAGAAGGCGCTCAAGGCACTTGAGGCGTTCTGGAGCCTTTGCTGTAACGAGCCGCACCGGCGTGTTGAGATGCACTATCTGACTACGAGTTCGGCAAGCCGGGAGGCAGACGCTGACTTCGGTGGGCTTAGCGGCATCGACGCATGGCGCATTGCGCAAACGGATGCCGAAACGGCACACCAAATTGCGAGGTATCTCGCGGGCAAGCTGGGTGAGAACAGCCCACTGCGTTTCTTCCTGCGTCAAAGCACACGAGAGGCCGTGCAGGAACACCTGATCCGGCGCTTTCACTGGTTTGTGAATCAGCCCGATTTGGAAGCGGTTAAGCGGAGCGTCGATGATCGCATCGTATTACTTCTTGCGGCCCAGAAGCGACCGCTCAGTCTTGTGGACCCGATCCGTCGGGCTCTCGAGTCGCATTTCTGGGCAGTTATTGTGCGGCCGAGGGCGACTGACCGATACCTCACGCGGGCAGACTTGCTACGGCAGGTGACAGAGTCGACTTACACCTACCTACCGATTCCGCTTGAGCAGCTACCTGCAATATTGAGCGTGGTGTACCCAGGCCTCGGGCTCCTGCGGCTGCTTCTGCAGAAGGTGCCCCCGCCTCCATCGCCTCTTATCGATCGTCCCGCCTTAACGGAACGCCTCAAACATGCCATCCAGCAGCGAAAAGCTGTCTTGATTACCGGTACTGTGAATAAGGGAAAAACCACACTCGCTCAGCTTGCCGCAGCCTCACTCTGTCCGGGCGCTTGGTGGCTGAATGTTACTGGTCGTCAAGTGAACGAGCTGGACACGTTATTGCTTGCTCTGGCCCAGCGTTTAGAGGAAGGCACGGCACCAAACCTCATCATCGTAGATGATGTAGACGTTAGCGAAAGCGCGTATCAGGTCTATCGCTCGTCGCTCGCACTGGTGCTGCACCGAGCGCGCCACTCTGGGCGCGGAGTTCTGCTGACCGCCCGTGGTGGGACGCAGGAGAGTGGACTCGTACGGGAACTCGAAAATGTCGAGCTGTTCGAGGTGCACGCCCTTGACGAAGAGGAGCTAAACGACAAATGCATTGCATTCGGGTGTCCACCTCATCTAACGAAGATGTGGACTACGTTCATTCTCGCGTCCACCGGCGGTCACCCGAAGCTCGTGCAAGTGCGGCTGGAAGAACTGCGAGTGCAGCGATGGCAAGTGCGTCAGACCGAAGATCTTTTCGGCGCATCGACTGCCGTTATGACGGTGCGTCAGATCACCCGGAAGTTGCTGAGCCAAACACTGGAACCCCCGGTTGCCGAACTCGTGTACATCATCTCGGAGTCCTCTATTCCGCTGCACCGATCCGTAGCGGTCTGCATAGCGGAGTCGCTGCCCGGCTTGAGAAATGCAGGAGACGTACTGGATGGACTGGCAGGAAAGTGGCTGGAACGAGTTGAACAAAACGAGCTCCGAGCAACGGCATTGCTCACTGGGGTCGCGTCCGAGATATGGTCGCCGGAAAAACGACGGGAGGTTCATGCAATGCTCCACGATGCGTTGCGATCGAAAGCACCCGTAACACCAAGCGAGGCCGCGGCCCTACTGTTTCACGCCTATGTCGCGAACGAGCCAAAGAGGATTTCACTCGCAGCCCTAGGTCTTCAGTTGATCGACAACGCTGAAGCGGCGGCTCAGGTAAACCGGAACTTGCAGTGGCTCACTTGGGTGGCGCTCGAGCCTGGCCAGCGCATAGCCGAGGAACCCCACACAGCCGCGATACTTCGCTCAATGCAGTTCCGGGTGGCCGCAACGCTGGAGTCGGATACCCTAACGCGAATTTGCGAAAGGTGGGCGGACGAGATTGAGCGGATCGAGCGCGAGGATCTCAAGCTTGTATGTCGCGGAATTCGATGGTTATCAATTGGCACTTCAACACAGCCGATTGCACTCAAGTTTCGACTTGAAGCGATAATGGGGGTCGGCGATTTGCCGCCTGAGCTTCGAGAGAACAAGAGTTTGCCGGAGGACATCGCAGGACCACTCGCGAATGACGTCACGGTCGTACAGGTGATGTTTTCATGTGCGATTCGGAGCGTGCGCGATTATGCGGCACTCCATGACCTCGTATCGTGGCTTGAGCGGAGCGCGGACCATTCGATCCGAGCTCAATTTGAATCGGTTCTGGCGTGGCCCGTGATTCAGGCATTGGGCGCATTTGTCCATAGTGCATGGACGCCACAGCATGAAGAGACAACGGACTGGGGGCCTTGGCTCGCGCTTTTTGAGCGGATAGAAAACTATGCGCGGCAGCATCAGTCGCCGCGATTCGGCCGGGAAGCGGCGAAGGCCCGCGCTATTGTAATGACCGAATACTTGGCCCGCGTACCTGAGGCACTCCAAATTCCTGTA
>JADGHX010000185.1 GCA_019683695.1 Steroidobacteraceae bacterium | reverse complement strand
ACCATGCTGCGCCTGACGAACAACCCCGCCACCGAGCGTCTGTTCAACCGCATCGAACAGGCGATACCGTGTGCGGCCTAGGTTTTTGACGGATTAGGGCTAACTGGTTTCGGCACCCAACATGCGCGCCCCAAAGTGCGGACCCTTGTGCGCACGGGGTCGCCTCGGGCTCCACCGTTACTGCGCGGCATGCGCAGGGGCTGCAACGACTCGCGATCTTGCGCACATGAATTCCTCGCGGCGACGGAGGTGCTGCACGAGGTGAGGTGCGACGTGCTCGTCGTGCCGGGCCTGCCGCGCCAGCAAGATGCGCTATCATATGCGGGCTCGCGCCGTGCACTCCGGCACATCGCGCGAGCCGAGAAGAAGGGCGCCGACACCGCATTCGGGCGTGTCCGGCGCCGCCTGCGAAGGGGCGACCTTCGCAGTTCACCCCATCAACAACTGCTGCTGGAGAAATCGAGGTGACACAAGTCGTTCGTCAGGTGGCGCGCTACGCGAATGTCGCCACCGCCGCGTCTTCCGCGAATGAGGCCCATGCGGGCCCGGCCCGCATCGAGTCTTCCGCGTCGGCCGCCACGCCCGAGCGCGGCCGCGTCCGGTACGCGGGGGCGCACCTGCTCATCGATCTGTACGGCGCTTCGGCGCTCGATGACATCGAGGCGATCGAGCGTTGCCTCGTGAAATGCGTCGAAGCGGCGGGAGCCACGTTGCTGCACATCCACCTCCATCCGTTCGAGCCGAATGGCGGCGTGAGCGGCGTGGCGGTGCTCGCCGAGAGCCATCTGTCGATTCACACCTGGCCCGAGCACGCGTACGGCGCGGTCGATGTGTTCATGTGCGGCAAGGCGCGGCCCGAGCGCTGTGTGGACGTGCTGCGCGACACCTTCCGGCCACAGCGTCTCGTGGTCGAGGAGATCATGCGCGGGAGTCTGAGATGAGCGACGGACGCTGGTTCGACGAGCGCGCCGCGCCGGGCGTGCGGGTGTTGTACGAGGCCGGGCGCGTGCTTCACCACATGCGCACCGGTTCGCACGAGACGCTCTTCATGGACAACCCGCAGTTCGGGCGCATGCTGATGCTCGATGGCGTGGTGCAGGTCACCGCGGCGGACGAGTTCATCTATCACGAGATGATGAGCCACGTGCCGCTGCTGGCGCACGGCAGCGCCGAGCACGTGCTGATCGTGGGCGGCGGCGACTGCGGGCTCGCAGAGGAGGTGCTGAAGCACCGCAGCGTGAAGCGGCTCGTCCAGGTGGAGATCGATCCGCAGATCGTCAGTCTGTCGCGCGAGCATCTCGGCTCGATGAACGCCCCGGTGTTCCAGGATCCGCGCTTCATCCTGGAGACGGGCGATGGGGCCGAGTACGTCGCCACGACCGAGCATCGGTTCGATGTCATCCTGATCGACTCCACGGACCCGGGTGCCGCGAGCCTGCCGCTGTTCACGGAGACCTTCTATCGCTACGCGCGCGCGTGCCTGAAGCCTCGCGGCCTGCTCGTGGCGCAGCTCGGTGTGCCGTTCCTGCATCCGATGCAGTTCAGTGCGAGCATGAAGCGCCTCGCCGCAACGTTCCCCGAAGTCTCCTGTTACCTCGTGCCCGTGCCCACGTACTTTGGCGGGCCCATCGCGCTCGGCTGGGCAAGCACCGTGCTTGCGCCCGGCGAGCCGGGCGCCGAGCAGCTCGCGGAGCGCTACGCGGCCGCGCAGCTGACGACGCGTTACTACACGCCGGAAGTTCATCGCGCGGCATTTGCCTTGCCGCGCTATCTGCAGGATGAAGTAGCAGCCGCGATCCGCCCGGACAAGGGGCCGGCGGCGTAGGTCGGGTCTTCCCGCTGCTTCGGAACGGTTCGTCGCATCAAGCCGCGAGCCCATCCTGGCCGGCAGCGCCTTCCGCATCGGTTTCGTGCATGATTGCCGCATGTACGGTGCCGCCGTGCCGGATGGAGAGCCCGCTTGTCCTTCCTCCTGAGACGTAAGCCGCTCGATGCCCCCGTTCCCGATCGTCACCATCGCCTCGCTCGCACGCTCGGGTGGCCACACCTCATCGCACTGGGCGTTGGCGCCGTTGTCGGCACCGGCATCTACACGCTGATCGGCGTGGGTGCAGGGCTCGCCGGGCCCGCCGTCATCCTGTCGTTTGCGCTTGCGGGGCTCGTGTGCGCCTGTGCCGCGCTCGCCTACGCCGAGCTCGCCTCGATGATGCCGCTTTCCGGCAGCGCGTACACGTATGCCTACAGCGCGTTGGGCGAGCTCATCGCGTGGATCGTGGGTTGGGCGCTCATTCTGGAGTACACGGTCGTGGTGAGCGCCGTGGCGGTGGGCTGGTCCGGTTATGCCGCCGGGTTCCTGCAGGGCCTGGGCATCCACGTGCCGCAGATGATTCCGCTTGGCACGCTGGGTGCGATGGTCGTGCATGTCAATCCGCTCGCCGTGCTCATCATTGCCGTGGTGGCGGGTCTCCTCATCCTCGGCACGCGCGAGAGCGCCAACATCAATTCCGCGCTGGTGCTGGTGAAGATCGCGGCGCTCGCGGCGTTCGTCCTCATCGCGCTGCCTCACTTCGATGCTTCCCACTTCCGGCCCTTCATGCCGAACGGGTTCGTTGCGCATCAGGCGGGTGGGCAGACCGTGGGCGTGATGGCGGCGGCCGCCATCATCTTCTTCGCGTTCTACGGCTTCGATGCGGTGTCCACCGCGGCGGAGGAGGCGAAGACGCCGGGGCGGGATCTCGCGATCGGCATCGTGGGGTCCATGGTCATCTGCACGCTGCTGTACATGGTCGTGGCCGCGGCGGCCATTGGCGGGTTGCCCGTGGTCGAGTTCGCGGCGAGCGGCGAGCCGCTTGCGCACATCGTTCGCACGCTCGGGAACGCGACGGCGGCCACACTCATCGCCGGGGCGGCTGTCGTGGCCATGCCGACGGTGCTGCTCGCGTTCCTGTATGGACAATCGCGCATCTTCTTCGTGATGGCGCGCGATGGGCTGCTGCCGCGCGGGCTGGGGGCCGTGCATCCGCGACTGGGCACGCCGGCGAGAGTGACGGTGTTCACGGCCATCATCTGCTCTGCGCTTGCAGGCATCTTCAGCCTCGCCGATATCGCCGCGCTTGCGAATGCGGGCACGCTCGCGGCATTCACCGCCGTGGGCATCAGTCTCGTCGTGATGCGAGTGCGGAATCCGCAGCATCCCAGGCCCTTCCGCGCGCCAATGCCGTGGGTGATTTCCACTGTGACGGTCGCAGGATGTGTGTATTTGTTCCTGAGTCTGCCGGAGCGCACGAAGGTGCTGTTCTTCACCTGGATGGTGATTGGACTGCCGGTTTATCTCCTCTGGGGCGCACGGCGCAGTCTGCTCGCCCGCGCGGAGTGAAACGCAAGCAAGCTCCGCGCGTGTGAAGCGACGGCGTCGCTTACGTCCGGTGCGGCCAGGCGTTCGGGAGCCACGCCAAAATGCGGGGCGGGGGCGGGCAGCGCTTTTCCTATAATCAAGCGATGACCACGATACCTGCCATTCAGATTTCCGGCCTCGCGAAGTCCTTCGGCACCACACGTGCGGTGGACCACATCGATCTCGAGATTGCGCGCGGGTCCGTCTATGGTCTCCTCGGGCCGAACGGCGCCGGCAAGACCACCACGATTCGCATGCTGGCCACACTCATCCGCCCGGATGCCGGCACGGCGCGCGTGCTCGGGCACGACGTGGTGCGGGACGCGGCGGCTGTTCGCTCGAAGGTGAGCCTCACGGGCCAGTTCGCCTCCATCGACGAGGACCTCACGGCAAAGGAAAACCTCGTCCTCATCGGGCGGCTGCTCGGGCTGTCGTGGGCGGATGCGCGCACCCGGGCCGCGGAACTGCTGAATGCCTTCGGGCTCTCCGAGGCCGCGGGGCGCCAGGTCCGCACGTTTTCCGGCGGCATGCGGCGCCGGCTCGACATCGCGGCCAGCCTGGTCGTGACGCCGGAGGTGCTGTTTCTCGATGAGCCGACCACGGGGCTCGATCCGCGCAGCCGCAGCCAGGTGTGGGACATCGTGCGCGCCATTGCGTCCGAGGGCACCACGGTGCTGCTCACGACTCAGTACCTCGAAGAGGCGGATCGTCTCGCGGATCGTCTGGCCGTGATCGATCACGGGCGAGTGATCGCTGAGGGCACGAGTCGCGACCTGAAATCTTCCGTGGGCGCGAACATGCTTCACGTGCGGCTGCGGGAAGCCACGCAACTCGCGGACGCGCAAGCGCGTCTCACACAAGTTCTGAACGCGGACGTGCAGCGGCATAGCGACCCTTGTCTGCTCTCGGTGCAGGTGTCGGATCTCGCTCTGGTGGGCAATGCGCTGGCGTCACTGACAAGTGCGGGCGTGGTGGTCTCGGAGTTCTCCCTTGGCCAGCCGAGTCTCGATGAGGTGTTCTTCGCGCTGACGGGGCGGCCGGCCGAAAGCGACAGTGACAACGGGCAGGAGACGCGCGCATGAGTGTGGATATGCCCGGAACGGCGGCTCGCACGGGCCAGTGGGATTCCGTGTTTTCCCGGGCGCGCAAGGTGAATGCGGCGAGCGGGCTGTCGGCCGTGGTGACGCTCGGCTGGCGCGCGGTGCTGAAGATCAAGCACGTGCCGTTTCAGCTCTTCGACGTGACCGCGTTCCCGATCATGATGACGCTGATGTTCACGTACCTGTTCGGTGGCGCGCTGGCCGGCTCGCCGCGCGAGTACGTGCAATACCTGCTGCCAGGGATCGTCGTGCAGGCGGTTCTGTTCATCACCGTCTACACGGGCGTGGGCCTCAATACGGACATCAGCAAGGGGCTGTACGACCGCTTCCGTTCCTTGCCGATCTGGCAGCCGGCGCCCATCTTCGGCGCACTGCTCGGGGACGTGATGCGCTATGGGATTGCAGCGGTGATGGTCATCGGGCTGGGGCTGCTGCTCGGGTTCCGGCCCCAGGGTGGGCTGCCCGGCGTGGTGGCGGCTGTCGTGCTGCTGCTGCTCTTTGCATTCAGCGTGTCCTGGATCTGGATCATCGTCAGCATGTTCGTGAAGACGCCCGAGTCGGTCATGACGACGAGCTTCCTGTTCCTGTTTCCGCTCACGATGGCGAGCAACATCTTCGTGGATCCGGCCACCATGCCGGATTGGCTGGCCACGGCCGTGAGCTTCAACCCGGTGACGCACCTCGTGACGGCGTCACGCAGCCTGATGCACGGGCAGGGCGCGGCAATGGGAAGCATCGTGTGGGTGCTGGTCGCGAGTGGCATCATCACGGCGGTATTCGCCCCGATTGCGCTGCGCCTGTATCACAAGGAGCGATAGCTGGATCTCTTTGCGGACGAAGGCTCGGTGCACACCGGCGAGCAAGCGCTCGCGCCGGGTGCAGCGGTGCTGCGCGGCTTTGCCCTCGGGTATGCGCGGACCTTGCTCGCAGAGGTGGAGCGCATCGCCGAATGCGCTCCCTTCCGGTTCCTCACGACGCCCGGCGGTTACACCATGTCCGTCGCGATGACGAACTGCGGGCTTGCAGGGTGGGTGAGCGACCGCACCGGGTATCGCTACGATCCGATCGATCCGCTCACCGGGCGTGCGTGGCCGTCCATGCCGGAGTCCTTCCTCGCGCTGGCCCGCGAAGCGGCGGCCCGGCTGGGCTTCGAGCCCTATCACCCGGATGTCTGCCTCATCAATCGGTACGAGCCGGGCGCGCGGCTGTCGCTGCATCAGGACCGCGATGAGAAAGGCTACGTGGACCCGATCGTTTCGGTGTCGCTGGGGCTTCCCGCGGTGTTCCTGTTTGGTGGGGCACGGCGCGCGGACCGTCCGGAGCGCATTCCGCTCGGGCACGGAGACGTGGTGGTCTGGGGCGGGCCGTCGCGCCTGCGCTTTCACGGCGTGATGCCGCTGAAAGAGGGGCATCACCCCCTGCTCGGTCGCAAGCGAATCAATCTCACCTTCCGCAAGGCGCTGTGACACCGGCGCGCCGGAACGACCGGACCGCGGCGCCTCCGCGTTGCGGCGTCATGCTAGGCTGCGCCGCTCTCAACCGGCACAGGTCCGTTCTCACTTCAGGGGGATATGTCATGGCAGACCGCAAGAGCTCACCACAACGCACGCTTTCGACATCCGGCCGTGCGCGCCGCCGGTTTCTCGAGAGCACGGCGCTCGTCGCCGCGGGGACGTCCGCCGCGCTCGTGCCGGGGCTCACTGCGGCACAAGGCAAGCCCTCCACTGAAGGCTCGCCTGCGAGTTGCCCATCGGTCCCCACGCCGATGAAGGATGTGGAAGGCAAGGTGGCCTTCATCACCGGCGGAAACAGTGGCATCGGTCTTGGCATCGCCCGGGCGTTTACCGATGCGGGCATGAAGGTGGTGATCACCTACCGCACGAAGTCCCATCTCGATGAGGCGATGAAATACCTCGAAGGCGCGGGCAATCGCGTTCACGCCGTGAGCGTGGATGTGACGGACCGCGCCGCCATGGAGAAGGCCGCGGACGAAACCGAGCGCGTGTTCGGCAAGGTGCACGTCATCGTGAACAACGCCGGCGTCGCCGTCATCGGCGGATTGAGCACGGCCACGTACGATGACTGGGACTGGGCGATGAACGTCAATCTCGACGGCGTGTTCAACGGCATTCGCACGTTCCTGCCGCGCATCCGGGCGCATGGGGAAGGCGGGCACGTGATCGCCACGTCCTCGCTCGCGGGACTGCTGGCACACGGCCCGGCCGGTGTGTACACGGCAACGAAATTCGCCGTGGTTGGCATGATGGAGGCGCTGCGTAACGAGCTTGCCGGTACGAACATCGGCGTCACGGTGTTCTGCCCCGGCATCGTGAACACGAACATCGGAGATTCGGCCCGCAATCGTCCGCCGGAGCTGTCCGACAGCGGCTTCAAGTTTGACCCGAGCCGGGCGCCGCGGCCGCCGGCGGGTGCACGCCCCATGGGCCCGCCGCCCGGGATGGATGCGCTCGAAGCGGGCCAGCGCGTGCTCCGGGGCATGCGCAACAACGATCTTTACGTGCTGACGACGCCGGAGTTCGAGGAGGAATTCCGCGCGCGCGGCGAGGCCATTCTGGCGTCGCTCCCCACGGACGTGAACCCGACCGAAGCCCGCGTCGCCGTCGGGCGCATGATCCTCGGCCGGACGGTGTATGCGGCCGAGCGCGATCGCAGGCGCTGCGAGCGCACTCGCGCGAAGAAGGCCTGAGTCAGGCCGCTCGCGGATACGTGAACAGCAGGAAGTGCGTCGCGTTCACCGCGAAGTGCGTGAGCATGGCCATCTCCAGCCGCCCGGTGCGGGCGTACGCATAGCCGTACCCCGCGCCGGCCAACGTCGCGAGAGCGGCATAGGCGGGGCCACCCGCGAGGTGTGCCGCGCCAAACGCCGCGGCCGCAATTCCTATCGCGAGCGGCTCGGCATACCGCCGCTCGGCCAGGGCCGCGCGAATCTCGCGCTGGAGGAAGCCGCGGAAGAACGCTTCCTCGCTAAGGCACGTCATGAGCAGGTTCGCCGGCGCCCAGATCCAGAACAACTCGTGCCACTTTGCGTCGAAGCGCACGTAGCCGAGCGCAAGTGCGCCGGCGATTGCGAGGGCCACCGTCGCAAGCAGCACGGGCGCCGCGCGTGTGAGTGCGCTCGCGGATGCGCGCGCTGTGCAGATCAAGGGAATGCGCAGCACGCCGATGATGAGAATGCCCACCATCGTCTTGTCGAAGTTGAGATACAGCGTGTAGGGCGTGGCGCCTGGAGAAATCGTCACCTCGCGCGCGACGAGAAAATTATGAAACCCCGGCAGTGAATGCGTGCCGAGCAGGATGCCGCATGCGAGCACGCCGAATGCTGCAATGGCCTTCGCGAGCCGGCCGAAGGGTGTCGCGGGCGCCCTGAAACGCAGGTAAAACGCACAGCATCCCGCCATCAACACGAGCCAGGCGGCTGCCGCGCCCGTGAGAACGCCGCTCGCATACCCGAAAACGATCGCGAGCGCGCTCATCGGGACCCACACCTTTCGTCCGTACCACAAGCCGAGGACGGCGAGAAGCAGGGTGGTGTACGTGGCGATGGTCAGGGGTGGAGCGGCGTTGATCACTCGCGGAAACCTTCGGTCGATTCGAAGCGCGCGATCATACCGCCGAGTCCAGGCCATCGGTGCGGGGCAGACGTGGCGCCGGTCAGGTCCAGCGCTTGCAAGACCGCACGCACGCTGGGCTGACGAGGATCGGCACATGACGCGCTCCGGCACGGCATCCGCCCTGATGACGGACTTGTACGAGCTCACGATGGCGCAGGCGTACTTCGCGCTCGGCATGCGCGAGACCGCCGTCTTCGAGCTCTTCGTGCGCCGGTTGCCGAGGCAGCGGCGCTTTCTGCTGGCCGCGGGCCTCGAACAGGCGCTGGAGTATCTCGAGAACCTGCGCTTCCGGCCGCAGGACGTAGCGTTTCTCGCGAGCATGGGGATGTTTCCGGAAGGATTCCTGGACCACCTCGCGTCGGTGCGATTCACGGGATCGGTGCACGCGATGCCGGAAGGGACTCCGTTCTTCGCGAACGAGCCCATCCTGCGGGTGACCGCACCCATTCTGGAGGCGCAACTCGTCGAGAGCCGCCTCATGAACATCGTGCACCTGCAGACACTCATCGCGAGCAAGGCCGCGCGTTGTGTGCTGGTGGCGAGAGGGCGTCGGCTCGTGGATTTCGGCATGCGGCGGGCGCACGGCGCAGAGGCTGCGATGTTCGCTGCCCGTGCGGCGTTCCTGGCGGGATTCGATGCGACGGCCACTGTGGAAGCGGGTCGAGCGTACGGCATTCCGCTCTCCGGCACGCTGGCGCATTCGTTCATCGAGGCGCATGACCACGAGGTCGAGGCGTTTCGCAATTTCGTCACCGCACGCGGGCGACGGACGTCTCTTCTCATCGATACCTACGATTCGGAGAAGGCCGCGCAGCGCATCGTCGATCTGGCGCGTGAGCTGCACGCGAGCGGGTCGCCGGCGCGCATTCAGGGCGTGCGTATCGATAGTGGGGATCTTGCGGCCCAGGCTGCATCCGTGCGGCGCATTCTCGATGCGGGTGGGTGCGAGGATGTGGAGATCATTCTGAGCGGCAGTCTGGATGAGCATCGCATCGAAGTCATGCTTGCTGCGGGAACGCCGGTGGAGGCATTCGGAATCGGCACGCGGCTGGATGTTTCGTCGGACGCGCCTGCGCTGGACATGGCGTACAAGCTGCAGGAATACGCCGGTCGCCCTCGGCGCAAGCGTTCAACGGGCAAGCAGACGTGGCCGGGCCGCAAGCAGGTATTTCGACAGCGGGACGCGCATGGGCAACTGGCGGGCGATTACATCGCACTCGTCGATGAACCCGCGGACGGTGAGCCGCTCCTCGAAGAAGTGATGCGGAGCGGCCGGCGCACGCAGCGCACCCCGACGCTCAGCGAGATCCGCGAGCGCGTGCGATTGGAGCTATCACATCTGCCTGCATCAATGAAAAGACTGGAGGAGGGCGACCCGGGATATCCGGTCCGCATATCCCCCAGAATCGAGGCACTGGCGGCGAGTATCGACGTGACCGGTGACTGATGCGCGACCGGCTGGAGCCGAAGACGTTGGGGCGCGCCCCAGCACGTTGCTGCGCATTGCCCTTTGAACGCAGCAACTATTGAGATTCACCGAAATGGGTGACACTTTTCCAATTCCTACTTGTCAAAGCGGTTGGTACAGTCACCAGCGCGGAGACCAAGATGGGAACCAGA
>JADGHX010000184.1 GCA_019683695.1 Steroidobacteraceae bacterium | reverse complement strand
GGGATGAGCTGGAAACTACAAATTAAAAAGGCCGGTGAGAGCACAACTCTCACCGGCCCTGCAGTTGTGTTGGCGCAGTGCTCGCGCCGGCGGGCGATCAGCCCGCCGGGCTGCTTTCTTCTTCGCCGACGCTCGTCTCTTCCGAGTCGGGCAGACCGCCGCCCACGTCCATGAAGCTGCGGCGCTCGGCGCCCTCCGTCCGGCGACGGCGGTGCGCATGGGCCGCGAAGCCCGTGCCCGCCGGAATCAGACGGCCGACGATGACGTTTTCCTTGAGTCCGCGCAGGTCGTCCTTGAGGCCGCGCACCGCCGCTTCGGTGAGCACGCGGGTGGTCTCCTGGAACGAGGCTGCGGAGATGAAGGACTCCGTCGCCAGCGACGCCTTGGTGATACCGAGCAGCACCGGCTGCAGCTCCGCGGGCTTCTTGCCCTCCTGGATCATGCGGTCGTTGAGGTCCAGCGCACGCGAGCGGTCGAGCTGCTCGCCGCGGAGCAGGCCCGTGTCGCCCGGCGAAATGACCTCGCACTTGCGCAGCATCTGGCGAATGATCACCTCGATGTGCTTGTCGTTGATCTTCACGCCCTGCAGGCGGTACACGTCCTGGATCTCGCGGACGAGATAGTTCGCGAGCGACTCCACGCCCTGCAGGCGCAGGATGTCGTGCGCGTTCAGCTCGCCATCGGCGATCACCTCGCCGCGCTCGACGGTCTCACCCTCGAACACGTTCAGCTGACGCCACTTCGGAATCAGCTCCTCGTACTTGTCGCCATCGTCCGAGGTGATGATGAGACGGCGCTTGCCCTTGGTCTCCTTGCCGAAGCTCACCGTGCCGCTCTTCTCCGCGAGGATCGCGGGGTCCTTCGGCTTTCTGGCCTCGAACAGATCCGCCACGCGCGGCAGACCGCCCGTGATGTCGCGGGTCTTGGAGGATTCCTGCGGGATGCGCGCGATCACGTCGCCCGCGGACACCTTCGCCCCGTCCTCGAGGTTCACCAGAGCGCCCGGCGGCAGCGTGTAGACCGCCGGAATCTCGGTGTTCGCGAACGTGACTTCCTTGCCCTTGGCGTTGATCAGGCGAATGGTCGGACGCAGGTCCTTGCCGCCGCGCTGCTTCGTATCGAGCACCACGGTGCTGGAGAGGCCCGTCACCTCGTCGAGCTGCGTGGTCACCGTGAGGCCGTCGATGAAGTCGTGGAACTTCACGAGGCCCGGCACTTCCGTCACGACGGGGTGCGTATGCGGATCCCAGGTGGCGACCACCTGTCCCGCGGTCACGGTGTCCCCTTCCTTGACGCTGATCATGGCGCCGTACGGAATCTTGTAGCGCTCGCGCTCGCGGCCGTACTCATCCACCACACCGATCTCGCCCGAGCGGGATACCGCAACGAGGTGGCCCTTCTCGTGCTGCACGGTCTTCACATGGTGGAAGCGGATCGTGCCCTTGTTGCGCACCTCCACGCTGCTGGCCGCGGCCGCTCGCGAGGCCGCACCACCGATGTGGAACGTACGCATCGTGAGCTGCGTGCCCGGCTCGCCGATCGACTGCGCGGCGATGACACCCACCGCCTCGCCGATGCTGATCGGACGACCGCGCCCGAGGTCGCGTCCATAGCACGCGGAGCACACGCCGTAGCGCGTCTCGCACGTGATGGGTGAACGCACCTTCAGCTGGTCCACACCCTCTCGCTCGATGAGCCGCACCAGCTTCTCATCGAGCAGCGTGTTGCGCGCCACCAGCACTTCGTCGGTGCCGGGCTTGAAGATGTCTTCGGCCAGCGTACGACCCAGCACACGCTCGCCCAGCGCCTCCACCACGTCGCCGCCTTCGACGAGCGGCGTCATGGTGAGACCGGCGGTCGTGCCGCAGTCGGCCTCGGTGACCACCAGGTCCTGCGCCACGTCGACGAGACGACGCGTGAGGTAACCGGAGTTCGCGGTCTTCAGCGCCGTGTCCGCAAGACCCTTGCGGGCACCGTGCGTGGAGATGAAGTACTGCAGAACGTTCAGGCCCTCACGGAAGTTCGCCGTGATGGGCGTCTCGATGATGGAGCCGTCGGGCTTGGCCATGAGGCCGCGCATGCCGGCGAGCTGACGAATCTGCGCCGCCGAGCCGCGGGCGCCGGAGTCCGCCATCATGAAGATGGAGTTGAAGGACTTCTGGCGCACCTTGTTGCCCTTGGCGTCGACCACTTCCTCCGTGCCGAGCTTCTCCATCATGGCCTTCGCCACCTGGTCGTTCGCACGCGACCAGATGTCGACCACCTTGTTGTAGCGCTCGCCGTTGGTGACGAGACCGGACGCGTACTGGTCCTGGATCTCCTTCACCTCGCGATCCGCATTGGCGACGATGCGGCCCTTCTGCTCGGGAATGACGATGTCGTCGATGCCGAAGGACACCGCGGCGCGCGTCGCGTACGCGAAGCCCGTGTACATCAGCTGGTCGGCGAAGACCACCGTCTCCTTGAGGCCGAGCGCGCGATAGCACGCGTTGATCGTCGCGGAGATGGCCTTCTTGGTCATGTCCAGGTTGATCAGGTCGAAGGGCAGGCCCTTCGGCAGGATCTCGGACAGGATGGCGCGGCCCACTGTCGTGTTGTAGTGCTTGGTGGTCTCCGTGAAGGTGCCATCGTCGTTCTTTGTGTACTGCTTCAGGCGCACGCGCACCTTCGCCTGCAGATCCACGTTGCGGCTCTCGTACGCGCGATGCACTTCCTGCACGTCGCTGAAGAACATGCCCTCGCCCTTCGCGCCGATGCGCTCGCGAGTCATGTAGTACAGACCCAGCACCACGTCCTGCGAGGGCACGATGATGGGATCGCCGTTCGCGGGCGAGAGGATGTTGTTCGAGGACATCATCAGCGCGCGCGCTTCGAGCTGCGACTCGAGCGACAGCGGCACGTGCACGGCCATCTGGTCGCCGTCGAAGTCCGCGTTGAACGCGGTGCAGACGAGCGGATGCAGCTGGATGGCCTTGCCTTCGATCAGCACCGGCTCGAACGCCTGGATGCCGAGGCGATGCAGCGTCGGCGCGCGGTTGAGCAGCACGGGATGCTCGCGGATCACCTCTTCGAGGATGTCCCACACCTCCGGGCCTTCACGCTCCACCAAGCGCTTGGCGGCCTTGATGGTCGAGGCCTCGCCGCGCAACTGCAGCTTCTGGAAGATGAAGGGCTTGAAGAGCTCGAGCGCCATCTTCTTCGGCAGACCGCACTGGTGCAGGCGCAGCGTCGGGCCCACCACGATCACGGAGCGACCGGAGTAGTCGACGCGCTTGCCGAGCAGGTTCTGGCGGAACCGACCCTGCTTGCCCTTGATCATGTCCGCGAGGGACTTGAGCGGGCGCTTGTTCGTGCCCGTGATGGCACGGCCGCGGCGGCCGTTGTCGAGCAGCGCATCCACCGCTTCCTGCAGCATGCGCTTTTCGTTGCGCACGATGATGTCGGGCGCATTCAGCTCGAGGAGCCGGCGCAGACGGTTGTTGCGGTTGATGACGCGGCGATAGAGATCGTTCAGGTCGGAGGTCGCGAAGCGGCCGCCATCGAGCGGCACGAGCGGCCGCAGATCCGGCGGCAGCACCGGCAGCACGGTCATCACCATCCACTCCGGCTTGTTGCCGGACTCGATGAACGACTCGAGCAGCTTCAGGCGCTTCGACAGGCGCTTCAGCTTCGTTTCGGAAGAGGTGCCGGACATCTCCTCGCGCACCTTCTTCACCTCGGCCTGCAGGTCGATCGTACGCAGCAGCTCGTAGACGGCCTCGGCGCCCATGCGGGCGTCGAACTCGTCACCGTGCTCCTCGATGGCTTCGAGGTACATCTCGTCGGTGAGCAGCTGGCCGCGCTGCATCGGGGTCATGCCGGGGTCGATGACCACGAACGCCTCGAAATACAGCACGCGCTCGATCTCGCGCAGCGTCATGTCGAGCATGAGGCCGATGCGCGAGGGGAGCGACTTCAGGAACCAGATGTGCGCGGTCGGGCTCGCGAGCTCGATGTGGCCCATGCGCTCGCGCCGGACCTTCGACTGCGTGACTTCCACGCCGCACTTCTCGCAGACGACGCCGCGATGCTTCAGGCGCTTGTACTTGCCGCAGAGGCACTCGTAGTCCTTCACGGGCCCGAAGATCTTCGCGCAGAAGAGGCCGTCCCGCTCCGGCTTGAACGTGCGGTAGTTGATGGTCTCGGGCTTCTTCACCTCACCGTAGGACCACGCCCGGATCATCTCCGGCGAGGCGAGCCCGATCTTGATCGAATCGAAATGCTCGACCGGGGCATGCTGCTTGAAAAGCTTCAGTAGGTCTTTCATGAGTCGGTTCGCTCCCGGTTAGTCCTGCTCCAGTTCCATGTTGATGCCGAGCGAGCGGATCTCCTTCACGAGAACGTTGAAGGATTCCGGCATGCCCGCGTCCATCTGGTGATTGCCGTCCACGATGTTCTTGTACATCTTGGTGCGGCCGTTCACGTCGTCGGACTTGACGGTCAACATTTCCTGCAGCGTGTACGCTGCGCCGTACGCTTCCAGTGCCCACACCTCCATCTCGCCGAAGCGCTGGCCGCCGAACTGGGCCTTGCCGCCGAGCGGCTGCTGCGTGACGAGCGAGTACGGGCCCGTGGAGCGCGCGTGCATCTTGTCGTCGACCAGGTGGTTGAGCTTCAGCATGTACATGTAGCCCACGGTCACCGGGCGCTCGAAACGCTCGCCCGTGCGGCCGTCGTACAGATGCGTCTGGCCGCTCACCGGCAGATCCGCGAGCTGCAGCAGGCGCTTGATCTCCTCCTCACTCGCACCGTCGAACACCGGCGTTGCCATCGGCACGCCGTTGGTCAGGTTCTTCGCGAGAACGAGCAGCTCCTGGTCGTTCAGGCTGTCGATGTCTTCCTTCTGCCCGCCGGTCTCGTTGTAGATCGTCCGGATGAAGCTGCGCAGCTCATCGACCGCAACCTGCGCCTGCAGCATGCGGCCGATCTTGAGTCCGAGGCCCTTCGCGGCCCAGCCGAGGTGCGTCTCGAGCACCTGCCCGACGTTCATGCGTGAAGGCACGCCGAGCGGGTTCAGCACGATGTCGACGGGCGTGCCGTCCTCGAGGTACGGCATGTCTTCCACCGGAACGATGGTCGAAATGACGCCCTTGTTACCGTGCCGGCCCGCCATCTTGTCGCCGGGCTGGATGCGGCGCTTCACGGCGAGGTACACCTTCACCATCTTGAGCACGCCCGGGGCGAGGTCGTCGCCGGCCGTGATCTTGGCCTTCTTGTCCTCCAGGCGTTTCTCGAAGGTCTTGCGCTGGGCCTTGAGGCGCTCCGAGGCCTGCTCGAGGTTCGAGTTCGCATCCTCGTCCTCGAGACGGATCTCGAACCACTCTTCGCGCGGCACCTGCTGGAGGTACTCCTCGGTGATCACGCCCTTGAACTTCTGCGGGCCACCGGCCGCCTTCGCGCCGATGAGCATCTGACGCACGCGCTCGAAGAGGTCGTCCTCGAGGATGCGCTGCTGATCGGCGAAGTCCTTGCGGACGCGCTCGATCTCCGCCTTCTCGATCGCGAGGGCGCGGGAGTCCTTCTCCACGCCGTCGCGCGTGAAGACGCGCACGTCGATCACGGTGCCGTCCATGCCCGGCGGCACGCGCAGCGAGGTGTCCTTCACGTCCGAGGCCTTCTCGCCGAAGATGGCGCGCAGGAGCTTCTCTTCCGGCGTGAGCTGGGTTTCGCCCTTCGGCGTCACCTTGCCCACCAGAATGTCGCCCGCCTTCACCTCGGCGCCGATGAACGCGATGCCCGCCTCGTCCAGCTTGGCGAGCGCCGCGTCACCCACGTTGGGAATGTCCGCGGTGATTTCCTCGGGCCCGAGCTTCGTGTCACGCGCCACGCACGTGAGCTCCTCGATGTGGATGGTGGTGAAGCGGTCTTCTTCCACCACACGCTCGGAGATGAGGATCGAGTCCTCGAAGTTGTAGCCGTTCCAGGGCATGAACGCGACGAGCAGGTTCTGCCCGAGCGCGAGCTCGCCGAGGTGCGTCGAGGGGCCGTCGGCCAGCACGTCGCCGCGCGCGATGCGATCGCCCGCATTCACCAGCGGACGCTGGTTGATGCAGGTGTTCTGGTTCGAGCGCGTGTACTTCGTGAGGTTGTAGATATCCACGCCGGGCTCACCCGCGGTGGTTTCCGAATCGTTCACGCGCACCACGATGCGCGAAGCGTCCACGGAATCCACCACGCCGCCGCGCTTGGCGACGACGGTGACACCCGAGTCGATGGCCACCGGACGCTCCATGCCCGTGCCCACGAGCGGTGTTTCCGAACGCAGGGTCGGCACGGCCTGGCGCTGCATGTTGGAGCCCATGAGCGCGCGGTTCGCGTCATCGTGCTCCAGGAACGGGATGAGCGACGCGGCCACCGAAACGATCTGCTTCGGGCTCACGTCCATGTAGTTGATGCGCTCCTTCGGCACGAGCGTGAACTCGTTCTGCAGACGGCAGGAGACGAGCTCGTCCACGAGCATGCCATCCGGGCCGACCTTCGCATTGGCCTGCGCGATGGCGTACTCGCCTTCCTCGATGGCGGAGAGATACTCGATCTGGTCCGTGACGCGGCCGTTCTCCACGCGCCGGTACGGCGTCTCGAGGAAGCCGTACTGGTTCGTGCGCGCGTAGACGGACAGCGAGTTGATGAGACCGATGTTCGGGCCTTCCGGCGTCTCGATCGGGCACACGCGGCCGTAGTGCGTCGGATGCACGTCGCGCACCTCGAACCCGGCGCGCTCGCGCGTGAGGCCGCCCGGGCCGAGCGCGGACACGCGGCGCTTGTGCGTGACTTCCGACAGCGGGTTGTTCTGATCCATGAACTGCGAGAGCTGCGAGGAGCCGAAGAACTCCTTCACCGCGGCCGCCACCGGCTTGGCGTTGATCATCTCCTGCGGCATGAGCGGCTCGGTCTCGGCGATGGTCAGGCGCTCCTTCACGGCGCGCTCGACACGCACGAGGCCCACGCGGAAGGCGTTCTCCGCCATCTCGCCCACGCTGCGCACGCGACGGTTGCCGAGGTGGTCGATGTCGTCGACATTGCCGTCGCCATTGCGGATGGCGATCAGCACCTTCAGCACGTCGATGATGTCCTCTTTCGTGAGCACACCGCTGTTTTCGGTGTTCTGGTTCTCCGGCCGCTTCACGCGCCGGTTGAACTTCATGCGGCCCACCGCCGAGAGGTCGTAGCGCTCGGCGTTGAAGAAGAGGTTGTTGAACAGGTTCTCCGCGGCGTCCTTCGTCGGGGGCTCGCCGGGACGCATCATGCGGTAGATCTCGACCAGCGCCTCCAGGCGCGTCTTGGTCGGGTCGATGCGCAGCGTGTCGGAGATGTACGGGCCGCGATCGAGGTCGTTCACGTACAGCGTCTTGATTTCCGTGATGCCCGCATCGATGAGCTTCTCCACGGATGCGGCCGTCAGCACCTCGTTCGCCTTGGCGATGATCTCGCCGGTCTCGGTGTTGACGACGTCGTGCGAAAGGATCTTGCCGTAGACGTACTCACGCGGCACGCGCAGGCGCTTGACCTTGGCCTCCTCGAGCTGGCGCACATGGCGCGCAGTGATGCGGCGGCCTTCCTCGACGATGACCTTGTCGCCGATGCGAATCTCGAACGTGGCGGTCTCGCCGCGCAGGCGCTGCGGCACGAGCTCGAGCGACACCTCGTCGCGCGAGAGATGGAAGGTGTTCGTGTCGAAGAACGTGTCGAGGATCTCGGCTTCGCTCATGCCGAGCGCGCGCAGGATGATCGTGACCGGGAGCTTGCGCCGGCGGTCGATGCGCGCGAACACGCAGTCCTTCGGGTCGAACTCGAAATCGAGCCACGACCCGCGATAGGGAATGATGCGGGCGGAGAACAGCAGCTTGCCCGAGGAGTGCGTCTTGCCGCGGTCGTGATCGAAGAACACGCCGGGGCTGCGGTGCAGCTGGGAGACGATGACGCGCTCGGTGCCGTTGATGATGAAGGTGCCGTTCTCGGTCATGAGCGGCAGCTCACCGAGATACACCTCCTGCTCGCGCACGTCCTTCACCGGCTTCTTGGCGCCCGAGGCCTCCTTGTCGAGCACGACGAGGCGCACCTTGGTGCGCAGGGGTGCGGCGTAGGTGAGGCCCCGGAGCTGGCACTCCTTCACATCGAACACCGGCTCGCCCAGGCGATAGCCGATGTACTCGAGCGTGGCGTTGCCCGAATAGCTGGTGATCGGAAACACCGACTGGAAAGCGGCGTGCAGCCCGATGGGTTCCCGCTGATCCTCGGGCACATCCGCCTGCAGAAACTGCCGGTAGGAATCGAGCTGGATGGCGAGCAGGTACGGGACGTCCAGGATGCTGGCCTGCTTGCCGAAATTCTTGCGGATGCGCTTCTTCTCGGTGAAGGAATAAGCCATCGGGTCACCTCACGAAACAGTAATTCGTGCCGGGGACGCGCAGGCACTCCGGCCGGGGCCTTCCTGCCGGAGTGCGCGCGTCTTCGACACTGTGCAGAGGGTTGAACAATTCAACCTCTCTGTGCGGGCCATGGTGGAAGTTACTTGACTTCCACCTTGGCGCCGGCTTCTTCCAGCTTCTTCTTCATTGCCTCGGCGTCGGCCTTGGCAACGCCTTCCTTCACGAGCGAGGGCACGCCCTCGACGAGATCCTTGGCTTCCTTGAGACCCAAGCCGGTGATCTCGCGGATGACCTTGATGACGGTCACTTTCTTGTCCGCCGGATACTCCTTCAGGGTCACCGAGAACTCGGTCTGCTCCTCGGCCGGAGCGGCGGCGGCGGCACCGCCGGGGGCGGCACCGGGCGCGGCGGCAAACGCAACGGGCGCAGCCGCCGAGACGCCGAACTTCTTCTCCATGTCGGAGATGAGCTCGACGACCTCGAGAACGGTCATCTTGGAAATTGCATCGAGGATTTCATCTTTGCTGGCAGCCATTTGTTTGGTCTCCTAAATCAGTTTCAAGACAGTTCACGCGCCGGCGGCCTGTTTCTGGTCGCGTACGGCGGCAAGGGTGCGGACGAGCTTCGCCTGAGGCTCGGCGAGCGTGCGCACGAGCTTCTCGATGGGCGCCTTCAGCAGCCCCATGAGCTGAGCCAGTGCCTGCTCGCGGGTCGGCAGGCTCGCGATCCGGTCGATGTCCTTCGGGGGCAGCACCTGCCCGCCAATGGACACGAGCGTCGGCACGAGCTTGTCGTTCGTCTTCGCGAAGTCCTTCACCACGCGCGCGGCGGCGCCCGGATCGTCCTTCGAGAAAGCGAGCACGAGCGGGCCCCGGAGCTGCGGGCCCACCGACTCGAACGTGGTGCCGGCAAGGGCCCGGCGCGCCAGCGTGTTCTTGATCACACGCAGGTACACGCCCTGGCCACGCGCCTTGGCACGCAGCTCGGTCATCTGCGACACCGTGATGCCGCGGTACTCGGCGGCGACGACGGACTGGGCTTTCGCCGCGACGTCGTTCACCTCCTGCACCAGCGCTTTCTTGTCTTCGAGGTTGAGTGGCATTTACCTGTTACTCCTGCCTGAAGATCACACGTGGAGCGCGCATCCCTCGCGCTCCGCCCTTTTCGACGGTGACCTTCACGCCGAAGGGCCATTGCCAGACGCAATCCCCTCAATGAAACAGCGTGGGCGGTTCACCATCTGCGCAGGTGATGATTAAGAGCCCTCGGTCGGCTCGCCTGCGGTCTTCGATGATGGCTGGCGCCATCGGCACGCCAGCCCGCACGAATTCGAAACTCAACAACCGCCCGGCCTCGCGGCCGGGCGACTCATCCTCAGCCGAGCGTGGACGGGTCGATCGCGATACCCGGCCCCATGGTCGAGGACACCGCGACGCGCTTCAGGTACACACC
>JADGHX010000183.1 GCA_019683695.1 Steroidobacteraceae bacterium | reverse complement strand
TGCGCGGCATGCAGCGACGCCCCACGCTGGTAACGGCGTTTTGGAAACAGGCGGAATTGGCGTGGTAACCCGTCAACCATTTACGTGAAACTCAATAGAAGGTGATGTGCGCAGGCGGACTTGTTGGCACTCCACCGCGCGTGCTGCTTGCAGGTTCGGCAATCCGGCGGCCGTCATTTGACGTTCTATTCACTGGTTGTCGATGGCGGGATTGAAAGGGCGCACCGGGGATGAGCGACGAAGCGGTGTTACGTGAAAAGGCCCGTGAGGCACTCGCGGTCGGTCGCATCCCGGCGTGCAGCCCGCAGCGCACGTGGGGCGGGCGCGGCGCCGGCGTATCGTGCGCCGTCTGCGGCAAGCGGGTGGGCCCGGAAGAGGTCGAATTCGAACTGGAGTTCGGCGTGCTCGAGGAACAGGCGCGCGAACGCACGTATCACGTTCACGTCCGCTGCTTTGCTGCGTGGGAATTTGAACGTCACCGCTTTCAGGCGCAGCGGGACGCAGGGAGTTCCAACGAGACATCTCACCTGCCGCCCGCGTCCTCGGGCGTCGAGGAACTGCACCTGCTCGACGGCGAGCTGTGGATCGACGACAGGAAGTTGTATCCCGGCGATTACAACCGCGCCGAGCCCGGCACTGCCGACAGGCGCGTGTGGAGTGAAACGGGCTGCACCTGCGTGCTGATCACGTCTGGCTCGGACGTGATCGGCTGAGCTTTTCACGCTCCCGGCGCGCGTGGGCCTGGGATCCACAGGACAGTCGTTCCGCGCCATTGCGGTGCGCTCGTGGTGTGCCGACATCAAAGTCGTTCCCAAGCTTCCGCGTAAGACTGCGTGAGGGTGGTCGGGGAATCCGCCCCTTGTGGCTGGCACGACTTCTTTGGGCTTCTCCGGGCAGTGCGAAGCGGAGCGCGGAAGAGCCCGCGGGCGGTCATCGTTTTCGCAGGCGTGCTGGAATCACCCTCGAATAATCAATCACTTACGCATGTCTCGCAGACGATTGACAATCATTCTTATTTGGAAATACGATGCGCTCGTATCGTTGAAGGACCCCGGAAGGCACCCCGTGTACGTCTGTGTCTGCAACGCGGTAACCGATCGCGCCATTCGCGAAGTCGTCGATCGTGGTGCCTGCTCGCTGTACGAAGTGCAATGCCAGCTGCCGGTGGCGAGCTGCTGCGGGCGGTGCGAGGAAACCGCCCTTCAGGTGGTGAACGAGCAGCTCCACCTTCGCGCGACCCCTGAAGCGGCCTGAAGCCGCGCGCCTGCCGGCGCTGTAACGGCAATCGTTCTTCTTCTCACTGTCTTCGACGGCGTTTTTTCCGCGGAATTGGGCCGCCGGTTCGTTGCGCCCCGCCGGCAGTTGCTCCACCATCGCGGCGTCTCAACTGTACGGCAGGCGAAAGGCCCCGAATGAAAGGCGACGCGAAGATCCTCCAGCACCTCAACACGGTGCTGAAAAACGAGCTCACGGCCATCAACCAGTACTTCCTGCATGCACGCATGTTCGGGAACTGGGGGCTCGATCGCCTGGAGGAATACGAGAAGAACGAGTCCATCGACGAGATGAAGCACGCCGACCGGCTCATCAAGCGCATCCTGTTCCTCGAAGGGCTGCCCAACCTGCAGGACCTGGGCAAGCTCCTCATCGGCGAGGGCGTGCAGGAATGCCTCGAGTGCGATCTCAAGCTCGAGCTGGCCGGGCGGGCGGACCTGCGCCAGGCGATCGCGGACTGCGAAGCGGCCGGCGACTACGTCTCGCGCGAGATCTTCGAGGACATCCTCGAGTCCGAAGAAGAGCACATCGATTTCATCGAGACGCAGCTGGACCTCATCAAGCGCATCGGCATCCAGAACTACTGCCAGGCGCAGATGCACGAGGACGACGAGTAACCCGCTTGCCCGCGAGAGCGCCGCTCGCATTCTCATGTGCGTGGATGCGTGCGCGCCCGCGATCCCGTCTGCTCCTGGCAATCCATCCAGAACGCGGCAGCTGAACCCCTCAGCAAACGCGCATCCGCTGCCTCGTCGCGGGTCGCGAACGGCGCATTCGGCGGTCGGGTTCACGCTTGGCCGCGCACGGTTCGGTCGGGCATGCTCCGCGCATGGCTCTATCCGTTGAGCGGACACACGCTTCCATTCCTCTCGCGCGAGAACGTCTGATGGCGCGCCTCGCCAAAGCACGGTGGCTCGGAGCCGCAATTCCGCTGGTGCTGTTTGCGGGAGCGCTTTTCGTTCTCCATCGTGAACTGAGCACTCTGCACCTTGGCAGTGTGCTGGCACGGCTTGGCAGCATTCCCGAGCGGACGCTTGTGTTGGCGGCGGCACTCACCGCCGTGAGCTACCTCGTGCTCTCGCTCTACGACATGCTGGCGCTGCGCTACCTCGCCAAGCAGCTGAGTCGTGCCCGAACGATGCTCACGTCGTTCGTTGCGTACGCGTTTGCACACACGCTGAGTCTCGCAACGCTCACCGGGGCCGCAATCCGGTATCGCCTCTATTCGAATGCGGGGCTCACGTTCACGGACGTTGCGCTGGTCACAGCGTTCAGCACGATCACGCTGGCTACGGGCTTTGCGCTGCTCGCCGGGCTCTCGTTCCTCGTGGCCCCGGGGCAGGCCGCAACGGCTCTGCACATTCAGCAAGGCTGGATCGTTGCGCTCGGAACGCTGCTGGTCGCGGGGGTTGCCGCATACGTCGTTCTTGCAGCAAAGCGGGATCGCGTCCTCCAGATTCGCGGATGGGCGCTCCGCGCACCCGGCCCGGCCATCGCACCGTTGCAGCCGGTGCTTGGGCTGGTGGATCTGACGGTGGCCGGCGCGGTTCTCTGGACGTTGCTCCCCGCCGAGGCGCACGTGAGCTTTCTTTCGTTCGCCGGCGTTTACGTCGTGGCCTGCGTGCTGGGCGCGATCAGCCACGTACCGGGGGGCGTCGGGGTGTTCGAATCGGTGATCCTGTTGTTGCTCCCGCAGGTGCCGCGGGATGCACTCGCAGGGTCGCTCATCGCGTACCGGCTCATCTACTACATCGTGCCGCTGTGTGTTGCCGGCCTGCTCTTCGCGGGGCGCGAGCTGGTTGCACAGCGTGCCCGGGTTGCGCTGGTGAAGCAGGCGGCGGAGGTCTATCTCGCGCCGGTGGTGCCTCAGCTCGCCGCCGCACTCGTGTTTCTTGCGGCCGTGGTCCTGCTGCTTTCGGGCGCAACGCCCGGCATCGACACCCGCCTCGCCGAGATCCGGCACGTGCTGCCCTTGCCCGTGCTGGAGCTTTCGCATCTGGCGGGAAGCGCAATCGGCATGGCACTGCTCATCCTGGCCCGCGCCCTCGCGCGGCGGGTCAACGCGGCGTATCACATCGCGGTCTGGCTGCTCATGGCGGGCATCGTGGCGTCGCTCCTCAAGGGTCTCGATTTCGAGGAGGCGATTCTGCTCGCAGGCGTGCTGGGAATCCTGTATCTCGGCCGATGCTCCTTTTATCGCTCCTCCGCGCTCATGCACGAGCGTTTCACGCCTGGATGGATCGCAAGCATCGTGGCGGTGCTGATCGCGGTGACGTGGGTCGGGTTCCTCGCGCATCGTGAGGTCGCGTACTCGAACGACTTGTGGTGGACGTTCGCCCTGAAGAGCGACGCGTCGCGGATGTTGCGCGGCTCGCTGATCGCCTCGATTGTCGCGGGCGCCTTCCTGCTGTCCAATTTGCTCGGCCCGCCCCGGCGCGTGATTTCTGCCAATGGTCCGTTCGATGCGGAGAACGTGCGCCCCGCGCTCGAGCGCGCGGAAACCGCGCTTGCGCAGGCGGTGCTCTCGGGAGACAAGTGTGTGCTGCTCAGCGACTCCGGTCGCGCATTCATCATGTATCAGGTGGCGCGGCGGAGCTGGGTAGCGCTCGGCGATCCGGTGGGCGAGCGCAGTGAGCACGAGAGCCTGGTCTGGCGATTCCGGGAACTCTCGGACCGGCATGGCGGCTGGACCGTGTTCTATCAGGTCAACAGCGAACGGTTGCCGCTCTATCTGGATCTCGGGCTCTCACCTCTGAAGATCGGCGAAGAGGCGCGGGTGCCGCTTGCGGAGTTCTCACTCGAGGGCCCGCGGCGCGCGGACCTGCGCCAGTCGCATCGCCGCGCGGTGCGCGATGGCGCCACGTTCGAGATCGTTCCGCCCGAGCAGATCGAGCCGCTGCTGCCCACGCTGCGCGCCATCTCGGACGCGTGGCTCGCCGAGAAGGCGACCGCCGAGAAGGGCTTTTCGGTCGGCAGCTTTTCGGAAAGCTATCTGCGCCACTTTTCCGTCGCCATCGTGCGTCGTGGAGGCACACCCACCGCGTTTGCGAACCTGTGGACCACGCCGGGCAAGGAGGAGCTCTCCATCGATCTCATGCGCTTCAGCCGCGAGGCCGCGCGCGGGTCGATGGATTTTCTCTTCACCGAGCTGATGCTCTGGGGGAAAGCGCAGGGCTATCGCTGGTTCAATCTCGGCATGGCGCCGCTCTCCGGGCTGGGCACGCATCCCCTCGCGCCGGCGTGGCACCGGTTGGGCAGTTTCGTGTACCGCCATGGCGAGCACTTTTACAACTTCGAGGGGCTGCGGCACTACAAGGCCAAGTTTCACCCGATCTGGGAACCGCGCTACCTCGTCGCGCCGGGCGGGTTGGCGTTGCCGCGCATTCTCGCGGACGTTTCGATCCTCATTGCCGGGGGTCTCAAGGAACTGATCGCAAAGTGAGGCGGGCTGCAGGCACCGGTTGTTGGCTGCCCCTGCGTGCCCATCGCGGCATCGATCGGAGGCGGTATCGAGGAGGCTCGTCCATCGATCCTCGCGTGTGTTGCCGGTTGCTGGTCGAACGGTGCCAGACCCGAGTGGCGACCCGTCGCGGTGGTTGACCGGCCCGCGAGATGGGGCATTCGTGTCCTGATCCACTGTCGGAGGTCTGAACCGCCTCCCGCAGCGGGCCCCTCTGTCTTCTTGCTTTGGGGTCACTCGCGGCCTGTAAACCCATCCCAACCGGCCTCACAGGGCACGCGTGCCTTGGCGCGCCATCTGTCCTGCGGTGGTTCTACCTTGGTCTAAGGGCGCCGCGTTGAGTTGAACCGTATCTTGCCCGGTGCAAGGTGGCTTGTTGCGGTGTGAGTGAACAAGGACGTTCCCGCACCGCCCGGCGTGTGTACCGAATGCGAGCCCCGACGCAGCCCGCTTCCACTCGCACCGACTCCGCCACGATGTCCGCGATCGCCGACGCCGCGCATCTGCACTCATGCCTCGGCGGAGGTGGCTGCGTTTCTCTTCTCCCCGCGGATGTTCATGAACGCCAGACAGATCTGCAGCACGATGAGCGCGTAGGCGCGCGTGTGGGCACCCCAGATCACCCAGAGCACGTTGCTCGCGAGGAAGAGCCAGAAGCCCACGCGCCGGCGCGCAGCGCTGCGTGAAGCGACAAACCAGGCGGCTACAACGGTGACAACCATGGCGGGCCACTGAACGAGGTCGAGCAGGTCCATGTCAGGTTCGGGGCGCGTTGGGGGTGAGAGGGAACGAAGGGCGCCCGATGAAGTTCCGGCACGGCGGGAGGGGCTGCAGCTTGGCCGTCAGGTGGGCGGCACACGGCACTGATCGTGCTGACAGGGCATGCTATCGTGCCTCGCCTGTGAGACTTGATGTTCATTGATGTTGACCCGTTTTCTTCGCACTTCATTTTCAAGACAGCTGCTTCAACCTCGATCCCTCTCTCCGGTCCTTCGCATGACGCTGGCGCTTGCAGGCCTTGCGCTGCTGGGACTGCACTCGGGAAGGGCAATGGCCTTCGGTTTTCATGACGTCGCGGCCCGGGCGGAGCAGCAGGCCCGGGCGCCGTACCGGGAGCACACGCGCACACCACCGGCGGAGCTGGTGGCGCTCACGTACGACCAGTACCGGGACATCCGCTTTCGCCCGGATCGGGCGCTGTGGCGGCCGGAAGGCCTGCCGTTCGAGCTGATGTTCTTCCACCTCGGGAAATTCCAGACCACGCCGGTCCAGATCAACGAGGTCACGGCGGGGCGTGTGCGGCACATCTCCTACAACAGTGCGGATTTCGACTACGGCAAGAATCATCTCTCACCGCGCACCTGGGGGGACGTGGGTTTCGCGGGCTTCCGCGCGCATTACCCGCTGAACGGCCCGACCTACAAGGACGAGCTCGTTGTGTTTCTGGGCGCGAGCTACTTTCGCGCGCTGGGCGCGGGTCAACGGTACGGCCTCTCGGCGCGAGGGCTCGCGATCGATACGGTAGGGGGGCAGGGCGAGGAGTTTCCCCGCTTCACGGAATTCTGGATCGTGAAGCCCGCGCCCAATGCGAAGACGCTCACCGTGTACGCGCTTCTCGACTCGCCGCGCGCGAGCGGTGCGTATCAGTTCGATATTCATCCGGGCGAGACCACGGTGATGGACGTGCGCGCCCGGTTGTATCTGCGCCAAGGCGTCGCCACGCTCGGCATCGCGCCGCTCACGAGCATGTTCTTCTTCGGCGAGAACCAGCCGCATCGCACGGACTTCCGTCCCGAGGTGCACGATTCGGATGGTCTGATGATCGCCACGGGCGATGGCGAGTGGATCTGGCGGCCGTTGCTCAACCCGAAGCAGACGCTGACGACGTCGTTTTCCATGAACGACCTGCGGGGCTTCGGTCTCATGCAGCGCGACCGCAGTTTCGCCAGTTACGAGGATGGCGAGGCGCGCTACGAGCTGCGGCCCAGCGCGTGGGTGGAGCCGCTGGGCTCATGGGGACCGGGCCGCGTGGAGCTGGTGCAGCTCAACACGGCGGACGAGACCAACGACAACATCGTCGCGTACTGGGTGCCGGCCCGCGCGCCTGCGATCGGCGAGCCGCTCGACATCACGTATCGGCTGCACTGGCAGGGCACGCAGATGCAACGCCCGCCCGGTGCGTGGGTCACGCAAACCCGCGTGGGCCGCGGGTTCGCGGAGCTCGGGCCGAATGAGCAGCAGTTCGTGGTGGATTTCACCGGCCCGTCGCTTATGGACTTGCCGGCCGATACGCCCGTCAAGGCGGTGGTCACCGCACCCGCGAACGGAGAAATCCTGGAAAGTAATGCGTACCGCCTCGAAGCCAATGGGGTGTGGCGCATGACCGTGCGCGTGAAGCAGCTCGACCCGACGCAGCCCACCGAGCTGCGCGGCTTTCTCCAGAACGGTGCGGACGTGCTGACGGAAACCTGGAGCAACATCATTCCGCCGCAGTGAGCCGCGCGGGTCGGCTGCGTGTCGCACGCACTGAAAGAGCCGCGGCCCGCTCAGGGCGGAACCGGCTCGAATTCGTACGTGCCGCCATCGGCCATCAGCGACAGGAACAGATGACCGTTGCGCATGACGTATGACCGGATGTACGGCCACTGCTTCACGATCTGATCATGCAGCGAGCCGGGTGGGCACAGGGCGCGTGTCAGCGCGAGCCGACCCAGCTCGATTTGGCCCGGCCCTGCGGATTTCCAGGTCCCGCTGCCCCGATTGCAGTCCAGGCGTACGGACACGCTGCCATCCGGCATGAACTGCAACGTGTACTTCGATCGGTCGTCCGGCGTGAGAACGTTCCCGTCGCCGCCTTCGAATTGCACCAGGCGCCAGGACGTGCCCGCAAGGCTCTTGGCGGCTGATTGATCCCGGAAGGACTCTCTCTTCGTCACGCACGCGCCCGCCAGCAGCGTGAGTGCAACACAAGTTGCCCATGTGAGGAGGAGAGAGAGCGAGCGCTTCACTGCTTCGTGCGAGGGGAAAGCGTTCATGGTTCTCCTGACCGACAAGGCGTCCTTCTTCGCCGACGAAAGCCCCAGCTCATGACCTGACTGGTCCCGCGACGAGCGTCAGGGCGATTGCCCCGAGCCACGTGACTTTTCTGCCCGACATGATGGTGCCCTCCCTCGCATTCGAAGTGCCGACGAATGCCGCATGTCGCGGGCCCGGACGCGCGCAGGACTCGTGCGTCATCGACAGGGTGCGATCGTTGGAAGCCAGGGTCAGCCCGGAATGGTACTGCTCGCGGGCAACGGCGCGTCAACGCCCGCGGTGTCGGGCGCGACGCGAGCCTTTCAAGATGGATGGGATTGGCGTGCGCAATCTGGCAATCTTGAGCGCAGCAGCTCGCGTAAAAGAAACACCTGATGTGGCGGGCTGGAGAGGCAGCGCTGCGATTTCAGAGCAGCGACTCTGTCGTGGAGTGATTCGGAGTTGGAACCGGGTATCCCGGCGAGTCAATCGAACTCGAACAGGTTCTCCTCCTCAGGCTTCTGCATCCCCTGCTCGAAGTACTTCTCCCAGAGCTGCGCCCAGGGCCGCTGGAACATGTCGAGTGCCTCGTACTCGATGACATCGCCCGGTGCGACCGCGGTGGCCACGCCCTTCACCGGGAAGATGTTCGGCAGGCATTCGATGAATGCCGTAGGGGTCGCCTTCATCGAGAGCGCCCAGCCTCTTGAGATTGCGCACGATGCGGATCGGCTCCACCAGCGCTTCCGGATCGTAGAACACGGCTTCGTGATTGAGGCCGACGAAGCGGCCGGCGCGGTCGCGGACCGGCGTGTAGATCTCGACCGTCTGCATCTTGTTCGAGAACTCGAAGGCGCCGTGCGCGGTCCAGCCCTGGATGTTGGAGGTCCAGGTGATGAGGACGTCGCCGTCCCAGAAGCCGATGGTCTCGCCGTACCACCGCGCCACGCCGGGGCAGATCGACGGGGAGGGGCACGATGCCCGGTGGTGCCTCTCCGTTCCATGCGGAGCCGACGAGAAGCGCGCTTTCGTCGGCCCCGGAGCCTCGCCGCAGCGGAATGCTCATGGCGCCGACGAAAGGGTAGGCGCGCATGCTCTCTTCATACCGCCGCAGTTCCTCCAGCCGCGGATTTGCAGCATTCGCCGGGCGATCGGGGGCGTGCAATTGCACGGCGAGCGGTGCTCCGCGACCAACACTTTTGAACCCGGGATCAACCACCTGCTGCGCTTCACCCGGCCCGGCACAGAGCGCAAAAAGAAACGACGCCACGACAGTGATACGTGGACGACTCAGTCGCATCGGCAAAGCCCTCGCGCGTGTTGAACGGCTGAACGGAACGGCACGGCCCGCCAAAGCATAGGGTGATCCCCGGCGGACTGCTGGCCGTTGTGCGAACGTTGGCTTGTCTCCGGAGGAACCGGTCGCGGGAGGTGAGAGCTCGTCAGGGCAGTGTGCGGGCACTGCCTGACGCCATTGCCCGCAGAAAGCTCAATTCTTGCGGGCGGTCCGGAACGCGCGGCTACCGGATCAGCGGCCCACATCGAGATGATGTGGGCCTCTGGTCAGTCCTGGGGCGCGACGTTTCGCGACTTGATGAGCCACTGCCCGTCCACGCGCACCAGCTCATCCACGCCGCGTCCGGCAGCCGCCACGCGTGGCGGGTTGCCGCCCGGGCCGCCTGCGAACACGGTCATCCAGTAGGAGTTGTAGCGCGCATGGTCCTTGTCGATGAACTCGATGTGCGCATTCGTGATGATGTGATGCATCGGGGGCTGCTTCGGCTCGCCCTTCGCTTCGCGCTCCGCGCGACTCTTTTTCAGGTCCGCGACCATCTTCTTCAGCGCCTCGCGGCCCTTGGTCACGTTGCGCCCGCTGCCGAACTGCCCGTCTTCCGTGTACACGGCCGCGTACGCATTTTCGTCCAGCGTATCCAGCGCGCGCACGTAGCGCCACATGAGCGCCTCGATCTCGACGCGGTCGCGCATTTCACGCAGCACGTCTGCATCCGAAGCCGTGGCGTTGGCCGCGAAGCCGGCGGCGAGCACGGCCACGACCAGTGGGCCGCACAGTGTCTTGAAGAGTTTCATGGATGTCCTCGCGAGAAGGGAAATGCGCGCACGGCTCCGCGCCGGG
>JADGHX010000182.1 GCA_019683695.1 Steroidobacteraceae bacterium | reverse complement strand
CTTCCACTTCGAGGAAGTGCTCGCGCGCGTGCAGGCGCTGATGCGGCGTGCGGGCGGGTGGGCCACGCCCGAGCTCGTTTGCGGACCCATCGTGCTGGACACGCGCAAGCAGACGGTGACGGTGAACGGCGCGCCCGTCGAGCTCACGAATTACGAATACCGCATTCTCGAGCACCTCATGCTGCGCGCGGGCGAGGTGATCTCGAAATCGGAGCTGAACGAGCGGATGTACGGCGAGGAATTCGAGCGCGACAGCAACGTGCTGGAAGTGTTCATCGGGCGGCTGCGCCGCAAGCTCGATCCGCAGGATCAGATCAAACCCATCGAGACGCTGCGCGGCCGCGGTTACCGGCTCGCCCTCGCACGCAGCTCCGGGTGACGGGAGCCGGCCGTGCACTCGCTGAGCCGGCGGCTGCGACTTTCCGTTTCCGTCTCGCTCGTCGCGTTCTTCGGCGTGATGATCCTGGTGCTGGACGCGAGCTTTCGCGCCGTGTCCGCGCGCTCGCTCGAGGACCTGCTCGAAGCCCAGATCATCGCCCTGGTCGCCTCCTCGGAGCCGCAGCCCAACGGGGAATTCGCTCCGCTCACGCGCGATCTCGCGAGCCGCCTCGCCACGCCCGGCTCCGGTCTCTATGCGCAGATCATTTCCTCCACGCCCACACGCGCGGTGTGGCGTTCCCCCTCCACGGCGGGCGCGGAGATCGATTTCGGGCCGGAGCTCGCAACCGGCGCCAAATCGTTCCGCTATGCGCGCGTGAACGACGAGGACGTGGCGATCGCCAGCCGCGGCATCTCGTTCGAGGATGAATCGAACGTGCGGCACCACCTCACGTTCAGTGTGGCCGCAAGCCTCACGCCGTATGAGGAGCAGCTCTGGAGCTTCCGACGGCAGCTGTTCGGCTGGTTCGCGGGACTTGCGGTCGTGCTGCTCGCCACGCTCGGCATGCTGCTGCGCTGGGTGCTCGCGCCCGTGCAAAGACTCGAGCGGGAAATCCACGAAGTGGAAGAGGGCACGCGCGAGACGCTGGGCGGCGGGTATCCGCGCGAGCTGAGCGGCGTGGCGACGAATCTCAACACGCTGCTCATCGGCGAGCGAAACCGCATGGCGCGGTATCGGGACACCTTGGGCAATCTGGCTCACAGCCTGAAGACACCGCTCGCCGTCATGCGCACCACGCTGCCGACCTGCGCACCGGAGCCGGCGGCCGTTCTGGGCGCCGAGATCGATCGCATGACGGCCATCATCGAGCATCAGCTCAAGCGCGCCGCGTCCGGCGGCGCGTTGCTCGGGCAGGCGCCACTCGATGTGGAGCCGCTCGTGAGCGAGCTGCGCTCCACGCTGCTGAAGGCGTACGCGCGCAAGGACCTTTCGCTTTCCGTGAACGTGGAGCCCGGAGCGCAGTTCGTGGGCGATCGGGGCGACCTGTTCGAGCTGCTCGGGAATCTGATGGACAACGCCTGCAAGTGGTGCACGTCGCGCGTGCGTGTCACGGTGTCCTCGACGCCCGATGCGGGCCCTCGCGAGAAGCTCCGCATCGTCGTGGAAGATGACGGACCGGGCATTTCCGCAACCGACTCCGCGCGCGTGCTCGAGCGCGGCGTGCGCACGGACGAAAGCGTTCCCGGCCACGGGCTCGGCCTCGCGATGGTGCGCGATACTGTGGACCTGTACGGCGGGAAGCTCGCGATCGGCCGTTCGGAGCTGGGCGGCGCCCACATCGCCGTAAACCTCCCTGGGCGTTGAGCCCTTGGTGGGCGGCCGTCGGCCGCTTCATCGTCGGCTCTCCGCCGCAGGGATGAGCGGCCCGGCACCACCGGCACGCGTGTCGAAAGGACTTCGTGGCGACCCCACACGAGAGCGCCCTCAAGCGGTGGCGTTGCGTGTTCCGCTTTGCCCGGCCCCGGCCGGTGTGTAGCATCCGCCCCCTATGCGCTCACCCGTGACCACACCGTGGCATCCTGCCTCCTGGCAGACGAAGCCCGCCCAACAGCAACCCACCTACAAGGATCCGGCGGCGCTCGACCACGTGGTCGCGCAGCTCGCGAAGCTTCCTCCCATCGTCGTGTCGTGGGAGATCGAGGCGCTGCGTGAACGGCTCGCCGCCGCGCAGCGCGGCCAGGCGTTCCTTCTGCAGGGTGGGGACTGCGCGGAAACCTTCGCGGACTGCGAATCCGACCAGATCGCAAAGAAGCTGAAGATCCTGCTGCAGATGAGCCTCGTGCTGCTGCACGGTCTCAAGAAGCCGATCATTCGGGTGGGCCGCATGGCCGGCCAGTATGCGAAGCCTCGTTCGGCGGATACCGAAACGCGCAACGGCGTCACGCTGCCGAGCTATCGCGGCGACCTCGTCAATCGCCCGGAATTCACGCCCGAAGCGCGCGAGCCGGACCCGGACCTCCTCTTGCGCGGCTATGCGCGCGCGGCGCTCACGCTCAATTTCGTGCGCGCCCTGGTGGATGGCGGCTTCGCCGACCTGCATCACCCGGAATACTGGGATCTCGGGTTCGTTCACCACTCGCCGCTCAAGGCCACCTACGAGCGCATCGCCAGCTCGATAGCGGACGCGCTGGACTTCTTCGAAGGCATGAGCGGCCGCCGCGTGCACGAAGCAACGCACGCCGCCTTCTACGCAAGCCACGAAGGCTTGCATCTGATGTACGAGCAGGCGCAAACGCGATTCATCCCGCGCCAGCAGCGCTGGTACAACCTCTCCACGCACATGCCCTGGATCGGCATGCGCACCGCGCAGCTCGATGGGGCGCATGTCGAATACTTCCGCGGCATCTCGAACCCCATCGCGGTGAAGGTGGGCGCCGCCATGGACGCAAGCTGGCTGCAGGGGCTCGTGACCACGCTCAATCCGCAGAACCAGCCGGGCCGGCTCACGCTCATCCACCGCTTCGGCGCGAAGGACATCGAGAAGCACCTGCCGAAGGCCATTGAAGCCGTGCGGCAGACCGGTCAGCAGGTGCTCTGGGTGTGCGACCCCATGCATGGCAACACCGAAACGACCACCGGCGGCCTGAAGACGCGGCGGTTCGAGAACATCCAGCGCGAGCTGGAGCTGGCGTTCGAGATCCACGCCCAATGCGGCTCGCATCTGGGTGGTGTGCACGTGGAGCTCACCGGCGACGACGTCACGGAGTGCACCGGCGGCGCGCGTGGCCTCACCGACGCGGATCTGCAGCGCGCCTACCGCTCGACCGTGGACCCGCGGCTGAATCACGAACAGGCCCTCGAGCTGGCGCTGCTCATCTCCGGGCGGAATCAGAGCCGGCGGACTGCGGCGGGCTGACCGGCCTGCGCGGGCTGCGAGCCGCCCCGGCGCCGTCACCGCGCACGGGGCTTGCTTCGACGTGCCGCAGGCCGGAGGGCTCGCGGCGCTGTGACCGTGCATGCTTGCCCCTGTGGCAGGGCGCCGCTATCCTGCCGCGCTTCACCGAGGTTGACCTTTGAATACAAAGACTAATTCGCGGCCCGAGCCGCTCGTCATTGGCGCCCCCGTTCCCGGCGATCTGCAACCGATCCTCTCGCCCGAAGCCCTGGAATTCATCGCGGAGCTCTCCGAGCGCTTCAGCCCGCGCGTCGCTGCGCTGCTGAAGGCCCGCGAGGAGCGGCAGAAGCGTCTCGACGCGGGCGAGCTGCCGGATTTCCTTCCCGAAACGAAGCACATCCGCGAATCGGACTGGAAGGTCGCCCCGATCCCGAAGGACCTTCAGGACCGCCGCGTCGAGATCACCGGCCCCACGGACCGCAAGATGATCATCAACGCGCTGAACTCCGGCGCGAAGGTGTTCATGGCGGACTGCGAGGACTCCCTCTCGCCCACGTGGGACAACGTCGTCCGCGGCCAGCTGAATCTGCGCGACGCCGTGCGCCGGACTATCGAGCTGGTGACGGATCAGGGAAAGGTGTATCGGCTCAACAGCCAGACGGCCGTGCTCATCGTGCGCCCGCGCGGCTGGCACCTGTACGAGAAGCACATCACGCAGAAGGGCGAACCCGTTCCGGGCGCGCTGGTCGATTTCGGTCTCTATCTGTTCCACAACGCGCACGAGACCCTGAAGCGCGGCACGGGCCCGTATTTCTATCTTCCGAAGCTCGAGAGCCATCTCGAGGCGCGCCTGTGGGCGGAAGTCTTCGACTACTCGGAGAAGCGCCTCGGCCTGCCGCACGGAGTGATCAAGGCCACCGTGCTGATCGAGACCATTCTCGCCGCGTTCGAGATGGACGAGATCCTCTACGAGCTGAAGGACTACATCGTCGGCCTCAACTGCGGCCGCTGGGACTACATCTTCAGCTTCATCAAGAAGTTCGCGAAGCGCCCGGACTTCCTGCTGCCGGACCGCCACGTCGTGACGATGACGACGCACTTCCTGCGCTCGTACTCGCTTCTGTGCATCAAGACGTGTCATCGCCGCGGGGCGTTCGCGATGGGCGGCATGGCGCCGCAGATTCCGATCAAGAACGATCCGCAGGCGAACGAGATCGCGCTGGGCAAGGTGCGCGCCGACAAGGAACGCGAGGCGAACGACGGCCACGATGGCACCTGGGTGGCCCACCCCGGCCTCGTGCCGATTGCCCGTGAAGTGTTCGATCGTGTGATGCCCACGCCCAACCAGCTGCACAAGCTCCGCGAGGACGTGAACGTCACCGCGAAGGACCTGCTGACCATTCCCGAAGGCAAGATCACGGACGCCGGGCTCCGCAACAACGTGAGCGTGAGCCTGCAGTACATGGCCGCCTGGCTCGCCGGCAACGGCTGCGTCCCGATCAACAACCTGATGGAAGACGCCGCGACGGCCGAAATCTCGCGCGCACAGATCTGGCAGTGGATCCGTCACCCGGGCGGCGTGCTGGAGGACGGCCGCAAGGTCACGGCCGAGCTCTTCCGCTCGCTGCTTGAAGAAGAACGCGTGCGCCTCAATGGACCGGGCCATCCGTATTCCGGCACGCGCTATTACGACGAGGCCGCAAAGCTCCTCGACGAGATCACCACGGCGCCGGAGTTCATCACCTTCCTCACGCTGGCGGCCTACCGCAAGCTCGACTGATCCGGGCGGCGGCTCGCCGGCGCAGGCTCGAGGGCACGCATGAAGTATGAGCACATCCGTGTTCCGGCGGACGGCCGGAAGATCACGGTGAATCCGGACGGCACGATCAACGTGCCGGACCGGCCGATCATTCCGTACATCGAGGGCGATGGCATCGGCATCGATGTCACGCCCGTCATGCTCCGCGTCACCGATGCGGCCGTTCGCAAGGCCTACGGCGATCGCCGCCGTATCGCCTGGATGGAGATCTACAGCGGTGAGAAGGCCAACGCGCTCTACGGCCAATGGTTTCCGGATGAAACCCTGCACGCGTTGCGCGAGTTCGTCGTCTCCATCAAGGGGCCGCTCGGCACGCCCGTTGGCGGCGGGATCCGCTCACTGAACGTGGCCATGCGGCAGAGTCTCGATCTCTACGCATGCGTGCGGCCCATCCGCTATTTCCCGGGCGTCGCCTCGCCGATGCAGGACGCGAGCCTCACCGACATGGTCGTCTTCCGCGAGAACACCGAGGACATCTACGCCGGCATCGAGTGGCCCGCCGGCTCGGAAGAGGTGCAGAAGCTCATCGCGTATCTGCAGCGCGAATTGAACGTGTCGAGCATCCGCTTCCCGGCGAGCTCTGGCATCGGCATCAAGCCCGTGTCGAAGGAGGGCAGTCAGCGCCTGATCCGCAAGGCGATCCAGTACGCCATCGACCACGATCGCGTGTCCGTCACGCTCGTCCACAAGGGCAACATCATGAAGTTCACGGAAGGTGCCTTCCGGAACTGGGGCTATCAGCTCGCGAAGGAGGAGTTCGGCGCCCACGAGATCGGCGGCGGCCCGTGGATGAGCTTCAGGAATCCGCTCACGGGCAAGGACATCGTCATCAAGGACGTGATCGCCGACAACTTCCTGCAGCAGGTGCTGCTGCGGCCTGAAGAGTACGACGTCGTCGCCACGCTGAATCTCAACGGCGACTACATCTCCGATGCGCTTGCGGCTCAGGTGGGTGGCATCGGCATTGCCCCGGGCGCCAACATCGGCGATGGCCTGGCCGTGTTCGAGGCCACGCACGGCACGGCGCCGGGCTTTGCGGGGAAGGATCGTGTCAACCCCGGCTCGCTCGTCCTGTCCGCCGAGATGATGCTGCGCTATCTCAAGTGGAACGAGGCGGCGGATCTCATCATCAAGGGTGTGGCGAACACGATCGCGAACAAGGAGCTCACGTACGATCTGGCCCGGCTGCGCGAGGCCATTCGCGCGCCCAAGCGCGAGCTCGCCGCCCGCAAGAGCGTGGAAGAGGATCTGCAGCGGCTGATCCCGGGCGCCACGCTGATGAGCTGTTCCGGGTTCGGCGAGGCGATCATCCGGCACATGGATGACTGAGCGGGCTCTCCGCCAGAGCAAGCGGCCGGCGCTCTCGCGCTTCAAGGCCGACGCCACATACGACCCGGCTTGCACGCGCTGCCCGCGGCTCGCGTCGTACCTTGCCGAAGCGCACGCGAAGTACCCCACGTACTGGTGCCGGCCCGTGCCTTCCTTCGGCGCGGATGCGCCGCGCATCGTGCTCGTGGGGCTTGCGCCGGGGCTGCACGGCGCCAACCGCACGGCCCGGCCGTTCACGGGCGACTACGCGGGCGTGCTGCTCTATGAGACGCTGCATGAGCTGGGGCTCGCGACGCAGTCCACGTCCGTCTCGGCGGATGACCCGTTGCGGCTCATCAACACGCGCATCGTGAACGCCGTGAAGTGCGCGCCTCCGGACAACAAGCCGACGCCGGAGGAGATCCGGCGCTGTAACGCGTTCCTGAAGGCGGAGCTGGAGCGGCTGGCCAGCGCCCGCGTGTATGTAGCGCTCGGCCGCATAGCCCACGATGCGTTCCTCATGGCGGCGGGGCTGCGACGCGGGGACTTCCCGTTCGCGCACGGCGCCGAGCACCGGGTGGGTGAGGCGCGCTACCTGCTCGACTCGTATCATTGCAGCCGATACAACACCCAGACCCGCCGGCTCACGCCCGAGATGTTCAGGGCCGCGCTGCGGCGGGCCTGCAAGCTCGCTGCATGATGACTGCATTGACCGGCGCACCCCGCGCCGGCGAAGCGCGGGAGGCACTCCGATGAGCGCACCCGGCTGGACCGGCCCGGAGGGCTTGAAGGATTTCGTGGCCGCGCTGCCGCGGCGGCCCGGTGTCTATCGCATGTACGGCCGCGAGGGCGAGCTGCTCTACGTGGGCAAGGCGCGGAGCCTGAAGGACCGCGTGAGCTCGTACTTCAGCCCGAGCAAGGTGGATCCGCGCATCCAGGCGCTCGTCGGGCACATCGCGAACATCGAGGTCACGGTCACCAACTCCGAGACCGAGGCGCTGCTGCTCGAGTACAACCTCATCAAGCAGCACAAGCCGCGGTTCAATGTCGTGCTCCGGGACGACAAGAGCTTTCCGTACATCCAGCTGCGTGAGGATCACCAGTTTCCGCGGCTGATGTTCTATCGCGGAGCGCGGAACGAGCCCGGGCGTTACTTCGGGCCGTTCCCGAACGCGGGCGCCGTCAAGGAAACGCTTCAGCAGCTGCAGAAGCTCTTCCACATCCGCAACTGCCGCGACACGTTCTTCGCGAATCGCAGCCGGCCGTGCCTGCAGCATCAGATCGGGCGGTGTTCCGCGCCCTGCGTCGGCCTCATCAGCCGCGAGGCGTATGCGCAGGACATGGCCTCCGCCGTGAAGGTGCTCGAAGGGCGCAGCAGCGAAGTGAACGCGGAGCTGCAGGCGCGAATGGAGGAGGCGGCCGCGAAACTCGAGTTCGAGCGCGCGGCCGAGATCCGCGACCAGCTCGCGGCCCTGAAGCGCATCCAGTCGCAGCAGATCGTGACGGCGGAAGGGGAGCGCGACGTCGATGTCTTCGCCATCGTGGGCGCGCCGGGCGAGTACGTCGTCAGCGTGATGCTCGTGCGCGGCGGGCGCAACCTCGGCACCACGAGCTATTTCCCGCGAGCCGCCTTCGCGGAGATGGACGAGGCGCTCGTCTCATTTGTCATGCAGTACTACTCCACGCAGGAGCCGCCGCCGGAGGTGCTTGTCGGGCGCAAGCTCGAAGATGCGGAGTCGCTGTCGCAGGTGCTGGCGGAGCGGACCGGTCATTCAGTGGAGGTGCGCTGCCCGGTGCGCGGGCTCGCCGCGCGATGGGTGGCGCTCACTGAAGAGAATGCCACGCAATCCCTGCGCATGAGGCTCGCTCAACGCAAGGGCGTGGAGGAAATGCTCGCCGCGCTCGCCGCGGAGCTGGACCTGCCGGAAGTCCCCAGCCGCATCGAGTGCTTCGATATTTCCCACACGGGAGGCGAGGGCACCGTCGCCTCGTGCGTCGTGTTCGGCCCCGAGGGGCCGCTGAAGAAGGAATACCGCCGCTTCAACATCACCGGCATCACGCCGGGCGACGACTACGGCGCGCTTCGTCAGGCCCTGGAGCGCCGGTACACCCGCATCCGCGAAGGCGAGATCCCGCAGCCCGACCTGCTGCTCATCGACGGCGGCCTCGGCCAGATCTCGCAGGTTCGCGACGTGCTCGTGGGGCTCGGGTTCGACGACGAGGTGACCCTCGTGGGCGTGGCGAAGGGGCCGGACCGCAAGCCGGGGCAGGAGCGGCTCTTCATCTGCGGGGCCTCCGCGCCGCGCATCCTCGAGGCGCATTCGCCGGCCTCGCGCATCGTTCAGCGCATCCGCGACGAGGCGCATCGATTTGCGATCACCGGTCACCGCCGCAAGCGGGCGCGCCGGTACAACGAGTCCGTGCTCGAGGCGGTGCCCGGCCTAGGCCCCGCGAAGCGCCGCGCCCTGCTCAAGCACTTCGGCGGCCTGCAGGAGGTGATGCGCGCGGGTGTTGCGGACATCGAGAAGGTGGCCGGAATCGGGACATCGCTCGCCCGGAACATTTATGATCACCTGCATCCCGGCGCCTAGAAGCCGGCCCGACCACGACCGACCGCCGAATTGCTCTGGACCATCCCAAACATCCTGACGTGGATCCGCATCGCGGCGATCCCGCTCATCATCGTGCTGTTCTACGCCCCGTATCACTGGGCGGACCCGGCCGCCGGGGTGCTCTTCGCGGCCGCCGGCATCACGGACTCGCTGGATGGCTATCTCGCGCGGCGCCTGAACCAGACCTCCCGTCTCGGCGCATTCCTGGACCCCGTGGCGGACAAGCTCGTCGTGGCCGTCGCGCTCGTCCTGCTCCTCAGCAAGGACCTGCCGCCGCTCTTCGGCCTCTCGCCGGATGACATGCGCATGCTGGTGGCCCTCACGGCCATCGTGATCATCGGCCGGGAGATCGCGATCTCGGCGCTGCGCGAGTGGATGGCGGAGATGGGTCAGCGGCGCAAGGTGGCCGTGTCGATTCTCGGCAAGTACAAGACGATCCTGCAGATCATCGGCCTGTCGATGATGCTGTACCGGTGGGAGCTGCTCGGGCTGCCCATCTTCGCGATCGGCACCGTGCTCACCGTGCTGGCGGCCCTCCTGACCCTCATTTCCATGCTGAGCTACCTGAAAGCCGCATGGCCGGAGCTCGTGCGCCGATAAGTCTCCGCGTAAACGGGAAAATTCTTGTGGCGCCGATGCGGCGTTCGCCTTGACTTCGGCACCCCCGTCTCTACAATTCCGCCGCACTCGAGGCGGGAATAGCTCAGTTGGTAGAGCACGACCTTGCCAAGGTCGGGGTCGCGAGTTCGAGTCTCGTTTCCCGCTCCAGTCCTCCCGAAGCCCCGTGCCCGCCCTCCGCGCCCGGGGCTTCTTGGTTTGGGCCTGTCTCTTATACAACAATCCCAGCCCCCGCGCCGGAGCTACAGATCGT
>JADGHX010000181.1 GCA_019683695.1 Steroidobacteraceae bacterium | reverse complement strand
GGCTCAACCCAAATCACCCCCCCCGCGCCCCGCCCCCGGCACCCCGGCGGGGGGCTGGCGATGCCGCCCGATTCCAGGGCGCGCTTCAGCGGTCGAACTTCGTCGACAGCACCACCGATGAGGTCGTGCGCTCGACGCCCTCCAGATTGCCGATGGCGTCGATCAGATCGTCCATCTCGCGTATGGTCGGCGTGACCGCCAGTGCAATCATGTCGAACGCGCCGCTCACGGATTGCAGCAGCCGCACGGCCGGCATGCGCTTGATTTCCGCGCTCACGCCGGCGGCCTGCTTCGGGCCCACGGTGATCATCACGTACGCGTGGATCTGATTCTTCTCGTAGCTTTCCGCCACGCGCACCGAGTAACCCGTGATCACCTTTGCACGCTCGAGTCGCTGAATGCGGCTCTGGACCGTGGTGCGTGACAACCCGAGCTCCCGCGCCAGCTCCGTCACCGACGCGCGCGCGTTCTCGCGCAACTTCGCCAGCAGCAGGTGATCTGCCTTGTCGAGCGTCGTCGTTTTGTCCATCCACCTCTCCGGAATGCCGAAATCATGCGGTCATTTCGTCAGATTGACAATGGCATTCTGCCCACAGGCTCGGCAGAGTGCGCGCATCCGTTCACGGCCGGACCGGGGTTGGAGCGTGAAAAAGATTGCGGTGATCGGCAGCGGCAAGATCGGCTCGATGATCGTGGACCTGCTCTCCCAAACGGGCGACTACGAGGTCACGGTCGCGGACCGTTCCCGCGAGCAGCTGGAGCGACTGGACACCCAGGCGAACGTGGAACGCGTCGGGCTGGATATCACGGACGGGCCGGCGCTCGAGCGCCTGTTGAGCGGCAAGTTCGCCGTGCTCAGCGCGGCGCCCTATCACCTCACGACGCGTGTCGCGCAAGCCGCCAAGGCACAGCGCGCGCACTACCTGGATCTGACGGAAGACGTGGCGAGCACTCGCTTCGTGAAGCAGCTTGCGGCGGACGCGCAGACGGCGTTCATCCCCCAGTGCGGGCTGGCGCCCGGCTTCATCACCATCGTGGCCTATGACCTCGCACGCCACTTCGACTCTCTGCACGACGTGCGCATGCGCGTGGGTGCCCTGCCCAAGTACCCCGCGAACGCCCTGAACTACAACCTCACCTGGTCCACGGACGGCGTGATCAACGAATACTGCGAACCGTGCGAGGCCATCGTGAACGGCCAGCTGAAGGAGGTTCCGCCGCTCGAGGAATGCGAGGAATTCTCGCTCGACGGCGTGACGTACGAAGCCTTCAACACGTCCGGCGGGCTCGGCACGCTGTGCGAGACGCTTGCAGGCAAGGTTCGCAACCTCAACTACAAGACGATTCGCTACCCGGGCCATGCCGCCATCATGAAGGCACTGCTGAACGATCTGCGGCTGCGGGACCGGCGGGACGTTCTGAAGGACATCCTCGAGAACGCCGTGCCCGCCACGCTGCAGGATGTGGTGATCATTTTCGTCACGGTGAGCGGCAAGAAGGGCGGGCGGCTGATCCAGGAGTCTTACGCCAACAAAATCTACGCGCATGCGATGAACGGCATCATGCGCAGCGCCATTCAGATCACCACTGCGGCCGGCATCTGCACCGTGCTCGATCTGCTCGCCGAAGGGGCACTGCCCTCGAAGGGCTTCATTCGGCAGGAGGACATCTCGCTCGAGCGCTTCCTGCAGAATCGCTTCGGCCGTGTGTACGCACAGGAGCCGGCATGAACGCACAAGTTCACATCCGTTCGGTTGCTGCAGAGATTGGCCCGCTTCTTCAGCGTCTCGGCGTTCGACCCCAGGCGGTGAGCGAGGGCGACCTCGCGGTGACATCCCCCGTTTCGGGTGAGCGCATCGCGCAGGTGAAGACGATGCCGGCAGATGAAGTCGGCACACGCATCGAGCGGGCGCACGAGACATTCCTTGAATGGCGCAAGGTGCCCGCGCCCCGGCGCGGTGAGCTGGTGCGGCTGTTCGGCAATGAGCTGCGCGCGGCCAAGGCGGATCTGGGCCGGCTCGTCACGCTGGAAACCGGCAAGATCCTGTCCGAGGGGCTCGGCGAAGTGCAGGAGATGATCGATATCTGCGATTTCGCCGTGGGCCTTTCGCGGCAACTGTACGGCCTCACGATGGCCACCGAGCGCGCAGAGCACCGGATGATGGAAACCTGGCATCCGCTCGGCGTGGTGGGCGTGATCTCGGCGTTCAACTTTCCTGTGGCGGTCTGGTCTTGGAACGCTGCGCTCGCGCTCGTGTGTGGCGACCCCGTCGTGTGGAAGCCTTCCGAGAAGACGCCCTTGACGGCCCTCGCCGTTCAATCGCTCTTCGAGCGCGCGGCCACACAGTTCGGCGGAGCGCCTGAGGCGCTGTCGCAGGTGCTCATCGGTGGACGCGAGGTCGGTGAAGCGCTCGTGGACCACCCGAAAGTGCCGCTCGTCTCCGCGACAGGATCGACGGCGATGGGTCGCCAGGTTGCGCCTCGCCTTGCCGCCCGCTTCGCGCGCACGCTGCTAGAGCTGGGTGGGAACAATGCCGCCATCGTGTGCCCGAGCGCAGATCTGGAGCTGGCGCTGCGAGCCATCGCGTTCGCTGCAATGGGAACCGCCGGTCAGCGCTGCACGACGCTACGGCGGCTCATCGTGCACGAGAGTGTGTACAACGCGCTCGTGGACCGGCTCAAGAGCGCATACACCTCCGTGCGCGTAGGGGATCCGCGCGAGAGCGGCACGCTCGTCGGCCCGCTCATCGACGAAGCCGCGTACGCGCGCATGGAGCGTGCGCTCAACGCCGCGAAAGCCGCGGGTGGCGTGGTTACGGGTGGGGAGCGCCTGAGCGCGCCGGGCGCCGGCGCCTATGTGCGGCCCGCACTCGTGGAGATGCCGCAGCAGACGGATATCGTTCGTGAAGAAACCTTTGCCCCGATTCTGTACGTGCTGCGCTACCGCGAGTTCGAGGACGCGCTGCGCATCCACAACGACGTGCCGCAGGGCCTGTCATCCTCGATCTTCACGCGCGACCTTCGCGAGGCCGAGCGCTTCCTGGCCGTGGACGGCTCCGACTGCGGGATCGCCAACGTAAACATCGGCCCGTCGGGTGCGGAGATCGGCGGCGCCTTCGGCGGCGAGAAGGCGACCGGTGGCGGCCGCGAAGCCGGCTCGGACTGCTGGAAAACCTACATGCGCCGCGCGACCAACACGATCAATTACGGGAACACGTTGCCGCTCGCGCAAGGCGTGAGATTCGACCTCTGACGCGCCCTGCCGCCGCATCGGGTCGAGCACTCCCTCGGTCGCGGCGGCTTTCGAACTGCTGCTCCCGTGGCAGCGGGTGACCGTCAGATCGGGCCAAGCGCCTCCTGCAAGGTGCGCGCAACGAGGAGGCGCTCCGCGAGTGCGTCCAGCTCGTTGATGCTGGCGGCCGCAAGCCGATTCTGTATTTCGGCACTCAATGGGCCGAAGCGAAACGTCAGCTGCCGTGTTGCAAACGCGGCGCGGCCGCTGCGCTCGCCGTTCTCGCGGCCCTGTTCCATCCCTTGCGCGACTCCTTGCGCCACTCCTTGCGCAAACAACCCTCGACAGAACTCACTCTGGTATTCGTACGTGGCTGGGTCCATGGTCTGCAGCGCCCGTCGGGCGGCCTCGCTTAGAGAGCTGAGGATGAGATCGAAGTATAGCCGCGCGCGGTCGTCGTCGAGTGCCAGGCTCGCGATCTGTGCCGCATGCGCAATCCGTGTGGACTTCTCAATGTCTGCGATGCGCCCGTGTGCCATCGCGGAGAGGACGGCCAATTCCGGGTCGGCGCGGGCGCGTTCTTCGTCCGTCACCTCCGGTACGCCCGAAGGGCCCAGCACCAGCGGAGCGAACCAGTTGCCGGCGCCGAGATGGACGCGCTTCGCGGCCCATCGTGCGACCGATTCCCGCGGCGTGACCACGAGCAGGCACACGGGGCAGTTGAGGCGCGCACGAAGGTTTGCAACATAGGCGGGCCAGGCGTATGGCTTGCGCCAGAACTTCGAGAGCTGCACCTCCACGATGATGCCGAGCACCGGCGCATCCTCCACCAGCTGCATCACCAGGTCCGCGCGATATTCCGTCGGCTGCGCCTGGGTCAGATCCGCCGAATCGACTCGAATCTCGCTGTAGTCAGGCAACTCCTGCCGCAACGCCTCGCGGAGCAACTCCGGCGCAAGCGCGGGCCGGTTGCGGAACAACTGCAGCAGTGCTTCGTGGAGTTGCGAAGGCATGCCGCGACGCTAGTGCGTCGGTACGCATGCGACGACCAGAGTTCATGATGCTTTCAAGCAGAAATACACCCGCTCGCATTTGGCATCCGCAATCGAGCTGGCGTGAAGATAAGGCGTCGTTCTCGAACAAACGGCTCGAGCTCCCGACGTCGAAGCACCGATGTCGGTCGCGCCGCAAACGGCGCTTCCTTGCCACACATGCCAATTACTCGAAGCGACCCGTGGCGTCACGATCGCGCTCGTAGCGTTTCGTGAGCGGGAACGGCGGCAACCAGGACTCGCGACGGATGATCCAGCTTTCGTAGGTGGGCTTCAGTTGGTCAGGGGCATCCAGCGATCCCAGGTTCACTTCGATCTCGTCTCCAGTGCGCGAAAAGACGGACGATCCGCAGCGGGGGCAGAAAAAGCGCCCGGCGTAGTCGCGTGTCTCGCCATCGATCGTCACGGCGTCCTGAGGGAAGATGGCCGACGCGTGAAACAGGGCCCCATGATGCTTGCGGCAGTCGAGACAGTGACAAAGGCCGACTCGGTAGGGGCGTCCCGATGCGACGATTCGGACGTTGCCACACAGGCAACTCCCCGTGTATCGGTCCATGCTGCGTCTCCTCAATCATCAAGCTCGTAACGTTTACAGCGAGCCCCGCGGGCGTCGAGCGCAACGATGCGCGAAGGGGGTCATGAGCCTTACGCTCACCTGCGAGCTCGCACCGCCGCGGAAGGCGGCTCAATTCTACTCGCGCGCATGTGGTGCCCAAGGCTCGCACGCGTTTCGCGGCGGGCCGCGGCACCGGGATGACGAACGAGCTCGATTTCACCGCCTGGTCGGCCGGATACTCACCGCGGCGGCCTCACGATACGTGACCTGCACCTGAGTGCCAGGCCTCAGGCGCTCGGCGAAGCGCATCGCGTCCGGGTTCGTGACGGTCATCGTACGAGTGATGCCATCGGGCCGCGTGAACGTCACGGTGTCCGAAGAGGGGTTCACCGCATCGATCCGCACGGTCGTGACGATGGTCTTTCCCATCGCTCTGGTCGGCGGCTCACCGCGCGGCGTGCGGCCTTTTGCCACGGTCTTTTCCGCGTCCTGCGGCGCCTGCCCGGTGCCGGCCACGTCGGCAACGATTCCTTCGTGATACGTCAGGATCACCTTGTCCCCGGGGTGAATGCGATCGAACTGGGTCACGTCGCCGGGCGCCTCAATAAGCAGACGCCTGCCGTCGGTTGTGTTGATGACGAGGTGCCGGTCGGTCTGGCTCACGGCCTGTACCGTGGCGGTGGTGAATTTCGCCCGGCTCGCAGCGAACGGCTCAGGCGATCGATTGCAGGCCCACAGGCAGAAGCATGCAACGACGACGAATGTCTTCCTGATCATGCCACGCTCCCCGATGTCGTCTCGGATCAGGCGCGCCCACCACGCAACTCAGTTGGATGCTGCGCGGGAATGCAGCCGGCTCACCGCCCGATATCAGCTCGTGAGTACTCGTCGAGGACAGCCCGCGCAATTGGCCGTTGGGCCGATCACTGCGCTGCGCAGCCCATGGCTCCGCAAAGCTTCTGAGAAACGAATGCTCGACAGATCCGAACAGCTCACGACTGCGGGCTCCGCTGAGGCGACGTGTGCGGCGCCTTCTTGTAAGCCCCACACGTGAGCCGCCACACGCCAGACACTCTCACTGCCGGATCTCTCGCGTGAGCCTCCAGGCCATGTATGCAAGCACCATCACACCGACCCCAAGCACGATCCAGAGTACTGCGGCTTTCGAGGGCAACCACCCGCCCTTCTCCGGCAACACTCGGCGCGCTTCCCCGCCCAACACGTGAGGCGCCTCCAGCGACGCGCGATAAATCACCGCATCCTGCGGAATGGTGTTCAACGGCACCGTCGCCGGCAGCGCAGCTGCGCTTCCATAGGCGATCGTGAAGGGCCCGCTGCCCCGAGCCACGAAAACGACGTCGTGCGGCAACCAGCCCACCTGGAGTTTCGGCACACCTCGCCCGAGCCCGCCTCCACGCACGTCCGCACGAGCACGCCAGTACCGATCCCTGTTCGGCTCGATGGCAATTGCGCCGTTCGTCAGATCCGCAGGCGTCTCTGGCGTGGCGCCCGCTTCTCCCGAAGACGAATTCTTCAGCCGATAGAACCCGCCGCGCGTCACTCGCCGCCAGGTTTCCGCAAGTGAGGCGCGCGAGAACAGCTCCACTTCGACAATGCTCCCCTGTTCCGGCAGCTCGAGATTCACGCGATCCACCGGCAACCGTGCGCCCAGATCGAAATCGAACTCGCCGGCGTGCTCTGCGACCGGCGTTCCCTCCACAACGAGCTTCGCGCGCTGCACCTCCACTCGCGCGTGCGCGGGCTCCGCAACAATGGACGTGATGGGAAACGGCGCCGGCTCACCAACCCACGAGAGCCGCCAATACTTCGAGCGTGCCCCCTGCAGGTCCACGCGTCGCTCCACAAGACGCGCCGTGCCGGCGCGCAGATTGGCGATGGGCGCCTCGCTCACCACGACATACCACGTACCGAGCGTGTTGCTGCCCTCCACGCGCAGCCGGCCCGCAAACTCCGGTGCGTCCGGCGGCCACGAGAGCTCGAAGGCAGCGAGCGGCGCGTAAAGCGCACGTCCATCGACCACATAGCTGCGGATCTCGCCCGTGCCCGCCGTACCCACGGGCGCCGAGGCCCCGCTGGCCGGCACGTGCACGCTTGCGCCCACAGGCGCCTCGACGTTCGCACGCGCGGCGCCGGATTCGATTGTGATGCGCACGAGGTCCAGAGCGCGCTGCTCGTCCCCTCGCAATGTGAAGAGCGGCAGCACCGTCGGTGAGCCGGAAACGGATGTCTCAGAGCGCGGGCGTTCGAGCGCGTACGGAACGACCTCGCCACGTTCGTTGAAGACGCGCAGATCACCGAGATCGGATCGCACGAGCTTCTGATAGACCACGAGCGGCAACGAAGCCCGATACGCCGCCGCTTCGCCCGGTACGACGACCTTCAGGCCATACGCAAAGTCATCAGGCGTGAGCGCATCGTGAGTCGCTGTTTCCGCACGCCCCGCAGAAGCCCACGCGGTCGCGACGCATACGACCGTCGCGAGCAGAACGCCTCTCACGCGCCGTTTCATGCTGCGTGTTTCCGAGCAGGCGGCAAAGGCGAGAAATATCCGACGACCAGCATCAGCAAGCCCACTCCAACGAAGGAAACGATGCGTTCGACCGTGCCAACCCGCGACAGGTCCACAAGAAACAGCTTCGCAATCACCACGGCCATGAGGGATGCTCCCGCGATCCACACGACGCGCACGCCGCTGCGCGTGGCGAACAACATGGTCGCGAGCGCAAGCACGGTCCAGAAGATCGTGAGCGCAGTCTGCACCAGCGTAGACCGCAACAGCACTTCCATGTCGAATGGAATACCACCCCAGTGATGAAGGGTGCGCAGCAAAATGGCGTTCAGCCAAACGAACGCGAGCGCCGCGAGCGCCCACAGCATCCGGCCCGGCTGCAGCCCATCCATTACGGAATAGCGCGCCCTGTACAGATGAAGGCCGTGCCGGGCGAGCACGAGAAGCACGAAGGCCTGCGCAAGATCCAATGGATTGAGAACGGGCACATAGGGCAGCGGGAACGGATCGCCCGGGAGCGTCGCATTACTCACCACACTCCAGAGCGCAAGAAACAGGGCAAGAACGCTTCCGACGAGAGCCACGTATGTCTCGCGATGCGTGGCAAATGGCCACGTGATGCGTTGTGCGAGCCGCGGCAGCATGTAGAGCGCAACCGCAGGCACCAGCGCCCATGCAATGGCGGGCCACGAGCCGCTGCCCTTCACCCCCTCATCCACCTGCCACGCAAACTCCCACGTGACGAGCCCCACGAGCAGCAGCGCGGCGGCCATGTGAACGAAACGAGCTGGCCATAGCGCCGCATCGTGCTCGTGACGCCGGCAAAGGAAATTGAACATTGCGAACGCGATGGGCCACGCCGCCCACCCGCCCTGCGCGAGCGGATGCGACAAGTGACCCGCCGCGAGCAGCGCGAAAATGACGAGCACCGGCAAGAGCCCGGCAACCGGGACTCTGGCCACTTCCAATCGCAAGCGTTGATGGATCTCGCTGGACGCGACCGCCGTTGCCGCGAAAAGCACCAGCGTGCTTGCCTCCCGGTATGGCTGCGGCACATGTCGCACGATCTCCGCGATGCCCGTTCCCAACCACCAGAGCACAGCCCAGCAGAAGAGCACAGGAACGTAGGCCGATTCCCCCACACGCAGGTCCGCCCGCGCGCGATTCAGAGAGTGCGCGGAAAAGACAGATGCGCTCGCAATCATCAGCCCGCCGATAAAGGTGCTGTTGAGCACGGGCACCTCGGCCGCGATCGAATCGAGATCGAAGAGGAAGATCACGCCGCTCGCAATCTGCAGCAGCGTGCCAGAGGCACGAGCCAAGCGCCGCCCTTGTCGGCACCCCACCCAGACGAGCGCGGCGCCTTCGAGCACCCACGTCGCCGCACTCCAGCGGCCATCGAGTGCGAGGGGCACTGCCAGCGTCAGGAACGCGATGCCGAGTGCCATGAACGCTTCCACGAGCAGGCGCTGCGACTCACGCTGGCCACGATGAAGCAACGCTGCGAGCACGAGATAGAGAGCACTCACCGCCAGGGCGCTGTACGCCGTGGCAAACGGCCAATCGTGGACCATGGCCGCCTGCAGTCCGAAGGCAACAACCGGCGTACCGAAAACGAGCGTGCCGTCCACGTACCCGCGCAGCACCGGGCGCTGCCGCAGTGAGAACAGCACCGAGATCGCCACGTAGAGCAGGAAGAACGCGACGAGAAACGGCTCAGTGCTCGCGAAGAGCTCGTCGCTGTACCGAAGCACGCCCCACGCAGTGCCGATGACAAAGGTGAACAGGAATCCCACCACGTTGAGCGGCCGCCAGGCCTTGAACCATGAGATGCCCAGGATCGCGAGGTTCAGCACCGCGTAATAGCTGAACAGCACGACGTGATTGCCCTGCCCCGTGGACGCGAGCACGGGCGCAAGAAAGCCGCACCCGATGCCGAGCAACGCAAAGCCCATGGAGTTCTGCAACACCGCGAGCGCGGCCGAGAATGCCGCAAGCAACACGAGCACCACGAACGCGGGCCCCGGCGGAAGCACATGGAACAGCCGCAGCGACGCGAATACCGTGAGGTAGAGAATGCCGATCGCGCCACCCTGCAACGCCAGCGCGTAGCCGGGGCGCCTCGTACGCAATCGCCACCCCAGGGCGAGCAGAACCACTCCACCGAGTGCAACACCCGCCAGCCGCAGCTCGATGGGCACGTGGGTTCGTTCGGCGACATAGCGCAGCAGGAAGGCCACACCGATGAACAAAATCACCACGCCGATGCGGACGAGTGTGTTGCCGCCCGTGAAGTACTCACGAATGGCGCGCACGAGCGGCAATTCTTCTACCGGTGGACTGGCTTGTTCCCACGGCCGCCTGGTTTCTTCCAACGGCCGCTGAGCTTCTTGCAGCAGTGGAGCGGCTTCTGCCGGCGGCGGACCGGCCGGCCTCCAGTCGGGCGAACGCGCTTCAGGCGTCTGCGCGGCTTCACGCTCCGGGTGCGGACCTGAACGCTCGGCGCCTGTATCACCCAAGGCGCCTTCGATAGTGCGGGGAGTGCCCGTCACAGACGCTTCGGCGGCCGGCGCGGGCGTCGGGCGCCCCCCGCCCCCCCGTTACCCCCCGGCGGCGGGGGTTCGCGGGGGCGCGGCCC
>JADGHX010000180.1 GCA_019683695.1 Steroidobacteraceae bacterium | reverse complement strand
TTATATGCGCCCGGGTGAGGTAGGTGTTGGGCGGGTGATAGGGCGGGTCCTGCGCAGCGTAGGCGCTGTCTTCGGCGCCGTCCTGCAGCGGGTAGGTATCGGGATCGATCCAGTCGGCGATCATCGAGGCCCACTTCGGCTCGACATTCACCATCTGCATCAGGCGCTCGAGCTGCGCAAGCGCCGCAGGGTCCACCTTGTCGTCCGCGCCCACCAGGCTATTGAGATTGAACCGGCTCGAGGCATCCTCGAGGTAGGCCTCGAGCGTGATGCCCGGGAGCACTTCCACCGGACCCAGCGGCTGCCCCCATTGCTCGTGCGCGTGGTCTTCCTTGTTGCTGGCCTTGCGGTCCTCGCGGAGCGCGTACGCCGCGAGCGCTTCCGCGGCCTCGGCCACCAGCACGCTCTGGTCGAGCGCAAGAGCGGCTGTTCCTCGCCGTGCAGCCATGGCGCTGTTGAAGCCGATGCTCGCCGCCAGAATCGTCGCGATCGCCACGAGCAGAATGGCCACGAGCAAGGCGATGCCACGCTGACGACGCGGAGCGAGCTGACCACTGCGGCGAGGTGTTGCATGCACGGTGCGCATCACGTGGGCACCTCGAAGATGCGCGTGATCTTTCCCCAGTCCTCGAGCTCGAGGGTGACTTCAACGGCAACGGGCCGCGAGCGAAGCTGGACCCTCGGGTCTCCCACGCCCTGCGCGGGCCATTGCTCGCGCCACTGGCGGGCGACATCCATGTACCGGAATTTCACCGATCGCACACCTGTCAGCAGATCCCGACGCACGGGCTCCGTTGCGAGCAGCGGATCCAGCACCGGCCAATGTGAGCGACGCAGCGTCTTTTCTTCGAGGCTGTAAGCCACCCGCTGCAGAGCGGGGCGCTGCACACCAGCCGGATTGGCCCAGCCGGCACGAGTGAATGTGAGGAGCGGCGCCGTGCCTTGTTCGCTTCGCAGGACAGGTTGCCACGCATCGCCGGTCGGATCCCGCACGGGGCGCGAGGCGAGCTGGCCGAAGTCCTGCGCCATGATGCGCATCGTGGTTTGCACGGCGAGCAGCCGCGCCTGCCGTTCCTTCAGCCCTTCACGATTCTCGAGCGCCTGATTCACGGCGCCGTAACCCATCGCGAAGACGATCGCGGTGATGAAGATGGCGACGAGCAACTCGATGAGCGTGAATCCCCGCGCCTGCCTGCCGGATGCGAACACGGGCCGCCTCATCGTGTGAGATTGGGGATGCGGCCCGGCGGACGGGTCGGGGAAGAAGCCCCGTCGTCATCGCCGGCGTCGTCATCGTTGGAAGGCTGCTCCCGGCCGCGGGAATCACCCGGCAGGTTCGGCCCATTCGGGCCGCCGGCGCCGGGCGGCAGCGCGGTGGCGAATGGATCCATGTCTCCGCGGGGCAGCGCGAGCGCATCGCCTGTCATCGCGCTGAGCGTGGCGTACCAGCCGCTGTCCTTGCCGCCGGGTGCATCCACGGGACGCACGCTCACGTCGATGCGCATCATTCCCTTGATCTCGGTTTCGTTCACTTCCTGACGCCAGCGCCAGCGCCGGCCCGCCATTTCCGCTTCACCCTCGGACTCGCCCTTGGTCGGGCGCCGCAGGGCGAGCCGGACTTCCTCGATGCGATTGAGCGCCACCCATTCCGCGAGCGTCTTGTCCCGCAAGTACGCAATGGAGTCCGCCGAGGAACTGAGCGTGCTCAGGAGAGCCGCCATGCCGAATGTGACGATTGCGAGCGCAACGAGCACTTCGATCAGCGTGAAGCCGCCACTCCTGCGGAAGTCGAACGGCGCCTGCGAGATACGCCGTCTGGAATGGCGAGCACTCATCGCCGACGCTCTTCCTGCAATCCGCCCGATTCAATCTGTCCCTGCTCGTTGCTGCTCAGCGTAATGCTGCGGCCCGCTTCCTCGCGCTTCAGGGTGAGCCTGAACGGCGTGATGTCTCCGTTCGAGAAGATCATCACGTGGGGCAGACGCTCGCGATCGCGCTTCTCGCGCTCCGCTTTCGTCCGCGGCTCCGGTTGCTCCTGACTGTGCTTCAGCACGACCGGGCGGCCCTCGACCTCGAGCCGCAGAGCCAGCCCGGCCGGCAGCTCGCGGCGGCGCAGGGCATCATCCTCCTCCACGCTGCGCCAGAGAAGCCGGCGCGGGTCGTAGGTCAGGAATTCATAATCGCCATCGTTGACGAACAGCCCGAGCTCGCGCGTCTGCAGCTCCGCTTTCTCGCGGGCGTAGTTGAGCAGTGCGCTCAAGCGCTCGCCTTCCTTCTCGAGATCCGTGTCGCGGCCGACCGCGCCAATCGAGAGCACGGCGGTCGTCGCGATGATGCCGATGATGAGCACCACGACGAGCAGCTCGATGAGGGTGAACCCCCGTGGGGGCAGTGGGCGGGCGCGGAAGGTGCCGCCCGCCAGCGTCAGGGCGAGGGCGGCACGTGGGTGCGTTGGGGAACGAATGAGCCCGGCGGGGCTATTCCTCGGCATTCCAGTTACCGATGTCGGCGGCCGTGCCTTCACCGCCCGGCTGGCCATCCGCGCCGAGGGAGTAGAGGTCGTATTCGCCGCCGTGCGTGCCGGGGTACACGTACTGGTAGTCGTTGCCCCAGGGGTCCTTGCTCACCCGCTTGATGTAGCCGCCGGGCCGCCAGTTGCGGATCGACGGGTCCGTAGGTTGCGTCACGAGCGCGGCAAGGCCCTGGTCGGTGGACGGATACTTGGAGTTGTCCAGACGGAACATGGTCAGTGCCGTCTCCAGGGTGGCAATGTCCTGCTTGGTCTTCGCGACCTTCGCCTCGTCCACCTTGCTGACAACCTGAGGAACGATGACGGCGGCGAGCAGACCGATGATCACCACGACCACCATGATCTCGATGAGCGTGAAGCCACGCACCCGGTGTCTGCTAACCTCGCGGCGGAATTGTGTGTAGTCCATGTCTCGTGCGACGGCTTTCGAAGGGGGCCGGATCATAGCAAATGAACGTTCGGGAGCCTCTGAATCGGTTCAAGCCGCTGCTCGCGTCGCTCAACAGCGACGGGCGTTACGGCGTGGCGCTGTTCGCCATCTGTGTACTGCTGCTTCTGCCCGAGCTTTCGGGCGAATGGGGGCGGGCGGCGCTGCGTTACGAGCGCGCGGCGATCGCCGGCGGCGAGTGGTGGCGTCTCATCACGGCCCATCTGGTGCACCTCGACCTCGGGCATGCGGCGCTGAACGCGCTCGGGTTCGTGCTGATGTGGAGCTTGTTCGCACGTGATTACCGCCCGGCTCAATGGCTCGCGATCCTCGCGGCCACGGTGGCGACCATCGATGCGGGCCTGTGGTTCATCGACACGCAGGTGGACTGGTATGTCGGCGCCTCCGGCGTGCTGCACGGGATCATGGCCGCAGGCACGCTCGCGCATCTGCGGCGCGGGGACCTGGATGGCTGGATTCTCGCGATCTTCATCATCCTGAAACTCGGTTACGAGCAGGTGAGCGGGCAATTGCCCTTCAGCGGCAGCGACGTGCCCGTGGTGGTGAATGCTCATCTTTATGGTGCCCTCGGGGGCGGCGTGGCCGCCGCGCTCATGAAGCCACCCGGGGAGCCGCTATAATCGCCGGCCGTTCTGTCACTGAAAGCACTTGATGTCATTTGCGTTCGTGTTCCCCGGGCAGGGCTCGCAATCCGTCGGCATGCTCGCGAGCCTGTCAGGCCTCGACCCCGTTGTGCGCGCGACGTTCGATGAAGCTTCCGCGGCGCTGGGCTACGACCTGTGGCAACTGGTCCAGGAAGGCCCTGCGGAACGCCTCAACACCACCGAGTGCACCCAGCCCGCCATGCTGGCCGCCGGCATTGCGACGGCGCGCCTGTGGGCGCGGCGCGGCGGCGGGGAGCCTGCGGTTGTGGCCGGGCACAGTCTCGGTGAATTCAGCGCGCTCGTGTGCGCCGGCGCGCTGGAGTTCTCCGACGCCGTGAGCCTCGTGAAGTTCCGGGGCCGCGTCATGCAGGAAGCGGTGCCCGAAGGCACGGGCGCCATGGCTGCCGTGCTCGGGCTGGACGATGCCGCCGTCGAAGAGGCGTGCCGCGAGGCCGCGCAGGGCAGTGTGGTGGAACCAGTGAACTTCAACGCGCCCGGCCAGGTGGTGATCGCGGGCGAAGCCGCAGCCGTTCGGCGCGCCATCGATGCGGCGAAGGCTCGTGGCGCCAAGCGCGCGGTTCCGCTTGCGGTGAGCGTGCCTTCGCACAGCACTCTCATGAGCTCGGCCGCGGAGCGATTTGCGAGCCGTCTCGCCGAAACGGTCGTGCGCCCGCCGCGCATCCGCTACATCAGCGCCGTCGATGCCACGGCGTATTCAGACCCGGAGCAGATCCGCGCGCTGCTCGGCCGCCAGCTCGCGCGGCCTGTGCGCTGGCGGGATACCGTCCAGGCGATCGCCGCCACCGGCGTCAGTCAGGTCATCGAGTGTGGGCCGGGGAAGGTCCTGCTCGGGCTCAACAAACGAATCGAGGTCTCCGGCCTCACCTTCGCGGCGCTGGAAGACCCCACGTCGTTCGACGCCGCGCTCACCGCAACGAAAGGCTGAAAACGCAACATGCTCGAGAATGATCTTGCCCTGGTGACGGGCGCCTCGCGTGGCATCGGCCGGGCGATCGCATTCGCGCTCGCGGGCGCCGGCGCACAGGTGATCGGCACGTCCACGAGCGCGGAAGGGGCTGCGGCGCTCACGCAGGAGTTTGCGGCGAAGGGCTACAAGGGTCGCGGCGCCGTTCTGGACGTGAGCAATCCCGCATCCATCGACGCGCTGCTCGCGGAGCTGGATGGCGCCGAAGGCATGCCGACCATCCTCGTGAACAACGCAGCGATCACGCGCGACACGCTCCTGCTGCGCATGAAGCCCGAGGACTGGGACACGGTGATCAACACCAATCTCACCTCCGTCTTCAGGCTCTCGAAAGGGTGCTTGCGCCGGATGATGAAAGAGCGCCGCGGGCGCATCATCAACATCACCTCCATCGTCGGCGTGACGGGCAATCCCGGTCAGGCCAATTACTGCGCGGCGAAGGCGGGGATTCTGGGCTTCACGAAGTCCCTCGCACGCGAAGTGGCCTCGCGCGGCATCACCGTGAATGCGGTTGCGCCCGGCTTCATCGACACGGACATGACCCGTGTGCTGCCGGAGGAGCAGCGGGAGGCACTCAAGACGCAGATCCCGATGGAGCGGCTGGGCTCCGCGGAAGACATCGCCTCCGCGGTGCTGTTCCTGGCCTCACCCTCGGCGGGCTACATCACGGGGCAGACCCTGCACGTGAACGGCGGCATGCACATGGCCTGAGGCGGCAGGTGGCGGCACGAGGCGCGCCGGGGGGTGCGCCATGGCCGGCCCCAAAACGCGGTTTCGCCAGCAAAAACAAATACTCGCAAACAGCTCAAGTGGCACCCGGGAGGGTGTTCCCCTACAATACCGCGCCCGTGCGGCCCCCCGGCCGGCGAGCGCATATCAACGTCACGAGGACCAATCCCTAATGAGCACGGTTGAACAGCAAGTTAAGGCCATCGTTGCCGAGCAGCTGGGCGTTAAACAAGAACAAGTGACCAACGATGCCTCGTTCGTCGATGACCTGGGCGCCGACTCGCTGGATACGGTCGAGCTGGTGATGGCGCTCGAGGAGGAATTCGAGATCGAAATTCCCGACGAGGACGCGGAGAAGATCACCACCGTCCACCAGGCCATCGACTACATCAACGAGCGCCGCACCAAGGCGTAATCGTTTCCACCGGGCGCCGCGCAGCCGGTGCGCGTCGCGCCGGGCGCCCTTCGATTTCCCGAAACTTCCAGCACGGATCAGGTGTGAGCAAACGTCGCGTCGTCGTTACAGGACTGGGTATCGTTTCCCCCGTCGGGAGCACGATCGCCACTGCATGGGATGCCATTCTGAACGGCGTCAGCGGCATCGGGCCGATCAAGCGCTTCGATGTCTCCGCGTTCCCCGTTCGCTTCGGCGGCGAGGTGCGCGGCTTCGAGCTCGATCGGTACATCACACCGAAGGAAGCGCGCCGTATGGACCCGTTCATGCATTACGGCGTCGCCGCCGGCATGCAGGCCGTGGAGGATTCGGGCATCGATTTCTCGAAGGAGGACCCGACCCGCTGTGGCGCCGTCTGCGGCGCGGGCATCGGCGGGCTCTCCACCATCGAATCGGAGTACGGCAACTATCTCGAGACGAAGAGCCCGAGGAAGATCTCGCCGTTCTTCGTGCCGGCCTCGATCGTCAACATGATCGCCGGGCACCTGTCGATCCGGTACGGGCTCAAGGGCCCGAATCTCGGCGTCGTCACGGCGTGCACCACGTCCACGCACGCCATCGGGCTCGGCATGCGCACCATCCAGTACGGTGATGCGGACGTGATCATCGCGGGCGGCGGCGAGATGGCGACCACCGTTTGCGGTCTCGGCAGCTTTGCGCAGGCGAAGGCGCTGTCCACGCGAAACGACGATCCCGCGCGGGCCAGCCGGCCCTGGGATCGCGACCGTGATGGCTTCGTGCTTGCGGATGGCGGCGGCGCCATCGTGCTGGAAGAGCTGGAGCACGCGAAGAAGCGCGGCGCGCGCATCTACGCGGAGCTCGTCGGCTTCGGCATGAGCGGCGACGCACATCACATCACCGCGCCGCCGGAAGACGGCGAGGGCGCACGCATCTCCATGGTGAATGCGCTGAACGACGCGCGCATGAATCCTGAAGAGGTGCAGTACCTGAACGCGCACGCCACCTCCACTCCGCTGGGGGACAAGGCGGAAACCGTCGCCATGAAGCGCACGTTCGGCGATCACGCCCGGGCGCTGGCCGTGAGCTCCACCAAGTCCATGACCGGGCATCTGCTTGGCGCAGCGGGCGTGGCCGAAGCGATCTTCTCGATCCTGGCCATCCGGGACAACGTCGCGCCGCCCACCATCAACTACGAGACGCCGGACCCGGAATGCGATCTCGACTACGTGCCCAACACGGCACGGCAGATGAAGATCGACGTGGCGCTGTCCAACTCCTTCGGGTTCGGCGGCACGAACGGCACGCTGATCTTCCGCCGACTCACCGATTGATGGCCTGAGGTCACATCCATGCGCGCTCGCACTTTCGTGAGCCGCGAGCTGGATGTCCCAGGCGCGGTGTTGCGTCGGCTCGCCGCGCGACAGCCCGATCGCTATCCCGTGCTGATGCACAGCGCGGCGGAAGGCCCGCTTGCGCGGCACAGCGTGCTCGCGGCTCACCCACGTGCGGCACTCTGGCTGGATGCTGCCGGTGTCGTGCGCACGGAAGGCATCACTCTGCCATCCACCGGGTTTCTCGATGCGCTGGAGCAATGGTGGCTTGCGGAGCGCACCGTGTGGGAGCCGGGCGCGCCGGCCTTCGCCGGCGGCTGGGCGATCTTCCTGGGTTACGAGATGGCGCAGGAGATCGAGCCGCGCCTCGCGTTGCCGGCGTCTTCGCTGCCGTGGCGCGCGTTCGCGCTCCGCACGCCGTGCGCTCTGGTGCACGATCTCCAGTCGAATCGCGTAATCGCCGTGGCAGAAGCGGACTGCCCGCATCTGCTCGATGCGCTCGCGGCCGATGCGGCTCAGGCAGCACAGATGCCGGATCGGGAAGCGGCACGCATTCCCGTCGAATCCATTCACGAGGAAGCGCCGGAGATTCACATCGAGCGCGTGATCCGCGCGAAGGAATACATTCGCGCCGGCGACATTTATCAGGCGAACCTCTCGCGGCCCTGGCGCATCACCCTCGCCGAGGAAACGCTGGCTCCCGACCTCTACGAGCGACTGTGCGCCGCGAACCCCGCTCCGTTTGCGGCGCTGGCGCAGTGGGGTGGTGCATCGATTCTCAGCTCATCGCCGGAACGTCTCGCGCGCATTTCGAGCGACCGCCGCATCGACACGCGGCCGATCGCGGGCACGCGCCCGCGAAGCCGCCGTCCCGATGGGGACCTCGCGGAAATGACGGAGCTGGCCGGTCACCCGAAGGAACGGGCCGAGCACGTGATGCTCATCGATCTCGAGCGCAACGATCTGGGCAAGGTGTGTGAGGCCGGGACTGTGCGCGTGGATGAGTTCATGACCATCGAGTCCTACGCCCACGTCCATCACATCGTATCGAACGTCACCGGGCAATTGCGTCCGGACGTCACGCCAGTCGGCGCGCTGCGCGCCGTGTTTCCGGGCGGCACGATCACGGGCGTGCCGAAGGTGCGCTGCATGGAGATCATTGCCGAGCTCGAAGGCGTGGGGCGGGGCGCGTACACCGGCTCCATCGGTTTCCTCGGGCGCGACGGGACGATGGATACCAACATCCTCATCCGCACGATGACGCTGTCCGGCCGACGCGTGGATCTGCGCGCGGGCGGGGGTATCGTGGCGGACTCGATCCCGGAGCGGGAGCTGGAGGAAACACGAGCGAAGGCGCGGGGCATGCTCAACGTGTTCGAACCTTCTGCGGCGGGCGCGGCATGATGGGCTTGGCTCGGCGCGGGCTCTTGTCCGGTGCTGGCGCGGGCCCTGATCTGATCCTCGTGAATGGCGCCGACGTGGCGACCGCAGACGACGCGGCCGAGGCGCCTGCATACGGCATCTCGCCACTCAATCGCGGATTGCATTTCGGCGACGGGCTGTTCGAGACGATTGCCTGCCGCCGCGGGCGTGCGCGCTTTCTGGACCTGCACATGGAGCGGCTCACGACCAGTTGCGAGCGCCTGCACATCAACGTGGGCGATGTCCAGGCCATTCGGCGCGAGATCCAAACGGCCGCAGCAAGTGCGGATAACTCGCTGATCAAGCTCGTGGTTACTCGCGGCGAAGCTGTAGCACGCGGCTATGGCTGGTCCGGCAAGGAAATCGCGACGCGTGTCCTCCTGCGCTACGGCTGGCCGGTGGAAGATGCGAGCGCCCAACGCGAGGGTGTGCGTGTTCGTACCGCAAGCCTGCGCCTGGGCGAAAACCCCGCGCTGGCGGGAATGAAGCACCTGAACCGCCTCGAGCAGGTGATTGCCCGGTCCGAGGTGCCGCCGCAGGAGGCCGCGGAACTGCTGGTGTTCAGCCAGTCGGGTTGGCTGGTCTCGGGCACCATGAGCAACGTGTTCCTCGTTCGCGACGGGCGGTTGCTCACGCCGCGACTCGAGGCCTGCGGTGTGGCGGGCGTGATGCGGCGAGTGGTGATGCGGGAGGCGCGGCGTGATGGACTCGAGGTGGAAGAGACGGCGCTTGACAGCCGCGACGTGGGGACTGCGACCGAGATGTTCCTGACGAACGCCCGCATCGGCATCTGGCCCATCCGCAGCCTCGATGGCCGCGCGCTCACGCCGGGCGCGGTGACGCGCAGGGTGCAGGACTTGCTGGCGCCGATGCTCGAGAACCCTGTTGATGCGTAAGGCCGGTACATTCCTCCTCGTTCTGCTGCTGCTCGGCGCGCTGGCCGCATTCGGCGCGTACCGATGGATGAGCGGCGTCTTCACGTCCCCCGGGCCGCATACGGAAGTGGCGCGGGTGGAAGTTCCTCAGGGCGCGAGCGTACGCAGCGTGATCAACAATCTCGGCCAGCGGGGCGTGTTCGCGCATCCGCAGGCCGTGTCGTGGTACCTGCGCGTGCGCCGCGCACACCCCATGATCAAGGCAGGCACGTATGAGATTCCGCCGCGCGCCAGCCCGGCCAAGGTCTTCAGCATGCTCGAGCGCGGCGAAGTGGTGATGGAACAGCTCACCGTGGTGGAAGGATCCACGTTCGCTGATCTGCGCCGGCAGTTGGAAAATCACCCGGCGGTCGTGCCCACCTTGCGCGGCAAGAGCGATGCCGAAGTGATGTCGGCCATCGGGCATCCGGAGGAATTCCCCGAGGGGCGCTTCTTTCCGGATACATACCGGTTCGCCGCTCGCACGACCGATGTGGAAATCCTGAAGCTCGCCTACAACAGCATGGAAAGAGTGCTCACGCAGGCGTGGGAGCAGCGCAAGCCGGACCTGCCCCTCAGGACACCGTACGAAGCGCTGATCCTCGCATCGATCGTCGAGAAGGAGACCGGCGTTGCGAAGGACCGCGCGCAGATCGCAGGAGTCTTCATCACGCGCTTGCGCAGAGGCATGCGTCTGCAAACCGATCCCACGGTGATCTATGGGCTCGGAGAGAAGTACGACGGAGACATCCGCTCTCGTGATCTGACAACGGACACGCCGTACAACACCTACACGAG
>JADGHX010000179.1 GCA_019683695.1 Steroidobacteraceae bacterium | reverse complement strand
ATTATATTCGCAATGTGCGGATCGAGCCCGACGAGGCTCGATCCGCAGTACCGCATCGAAGCGACTGCTGCTGCAGCTGCGCCCTGCACACGGCGCAGCTATTCCACCGTTACGCTCTTCGCGAGATTGCGCGGTTGATCCACATCCGTGCCCCTGAGTACCGCAACATGATAAGCAAGCAACTGGAGCGGGAGGGCATAGACGGCTGGCGTCAGGAAATCGCGGACGCGCACTGGCAAGTTCACAACCGCGTCGCCCTCCTCCGGCTCGATGCCCGCCTCCGGATCGGCGAATACGACAAGCCAGCCGCCACGCGCTCGCACTTCCTTGAGATTCGATTTGAGCTTCTCAAGCAAGGCATTTTTCGGCGCGACTGCGACGACCGGCATTCCAGCATCCACGAGCGCAAGCGGACCGTGCTTCAACTCCCCTGCAGCATAGGCTTCGGCGTGGATGTAGGAAATCTCCTTGAGCTTCAGCGCCCCTTCCATCGCGACCGGATACAGCGCACCACGCCCAAGAAACAGCGCGTGTTCCTGATCGACGAAACGCATCGCGATATCCCGGATGACAGGGTCGAGAGTCAACACACCCTCGATGAGCCATGGAAGTCGTGATAGCTCTGTTGCGAGTTCGCACTCGCGATCGACGTCCGCGGCGTGATGCCTTGCAAGCGCAGCGACGAGTAGGCCCAGGGCTACAAGCTGGGTAGTGAAAGCTTTCGTTGAGGCAACACCGACCTCCGGCCCCGCGCGTGTCATCATGACGAGATCGGCTTCGCGCACGAGCGAGCTCTCGGGCACATTGCAGATCGCGAGCGATGACAGATAGCCCGCCTGTTTCGCGAGCCGCAGCGCAGCCAGAGTGTCCGCCGTTTCGCCAGACTGCGAAATCGCCACCAACAGGCTATCTGGCGGGACCACGGGACTGCGGTACCGATACTCGCTCGCAATCTCCGCCACGCACGGCAGCTTGCACACCTGCTCTATGAAATAGCGCGCTACGACAGCCGCGTGATAGCTCGTTCCGCAGGCAACAATGTGTACATGGCGCGTGCGTCGGAACACCTCTGCCGCGCCAGGACCAAATGCTGTTTCGGCCAGTTGCCCGTTGACGATACGCCCTTCGAGCGTGTTTGTAACAGCCCAGGGTTGCTCGTAAATTTCCTTGAGCATGAAGTGTCGATAGAAACCCTTCTCTGTCGCCGCCGCGTCGAGCTCGCTTTCACGCACGGGGCGCTCGACCGTGTTGCCATCCTTGTCAAGGATGCGAAGCTCTCTGCGGCGAAGCTCCGCCACATCCCCGTCCTGCAGAAAGATGAACCTGCGCGTCACCGTAAGCAAAGCGGCCACATCAGACGCCACGAAGGTCTCATCGGAACCAATTCCCACGACCACCGGACAACCCATGCGCGCCACGATGATGCGTTCGGGATCATGCTCACTTACAACGGCTAGCGCGTACGCCCCCTCGAGCTCCGCAACCGTCTCACTCACAGCCTTGCAGAGATCGCCGACGCGTGCGAGGTGGTAATGGATGCGATGCGCTACGACCTCGGTGTCCGTTTCCGAAGTGAACTCATACCCCCGGCACTTCAACTCCGCGCGCAGCTCGTCATGGTTTTCGATGATGCCGTTGTGGACGACGGCCAGGCCCTCACGGGATACGTGCGGGTGCGCATTACGTTCGCTGGGAACCCCATGGGTGGCCCAGCGCGTGTGCGCTATGCCGATGTCGCCTCGCACATGCTCCTGATCGAGCGCCTCCTGAAGAACTCTGACCTTGCCGACGGCGCGCACTCGCCTGAGCCGGCGAGTTTCGTCGAGCACCGCAATGCCGGCGGAGTCGTAGCCTCGATACTCAAGCTTACAGAGACCTGCCATCAGGACAGGGACTATGTCGCGCTTCGCGATTGCCCCAACGATTCCGCACATGATTACGATTTACCACCCAGGTTGTTGAAGCGGCGCTTCAGCGACTCGACGCAGCGATCCGCTGTTCTTCCGTCCCATAGCGGGATCGCCGCTGGCCGCCTTGCGCTGTTCAGTGTCTGGGCCACCGCTTCCGTCAGTTGCTCGGGCTTCACGAGCCGGTTGGTACCATGCGTGACGGTGACAGGCCGTTCGGTGTTCTCCCGCAGCGTGAGGCACGGCACACCGAGATAGGTTGTCTCCTCCTGTACCCCGCCCGAATCCGTCACCACGACCCTCGCGCCGGTAACGAGATTCATGAACTGCACATAGCCCAGCGGCGCGGCGAGTCTGATGTTCGGCGCGCGCTCGAGCTCGTCGAGCAAACCGAACTCCTCGAGACGCTTCCGCGTCCGCGGATGCACGGGGAAGACGACGCACATATTTCTTGACGCCTGCAACAGATTGCGCACCAGCGTAGCGAGCCTCTGGGCGTCATCCACATTCGACGGCCGATGCAGCGTAACCACAGCGTAGTCCTCGTGCTCGAGGCCCAGATCGCAGCGAGTGCTGTCACCCTCGATGACCGGGCGCAAAGCCTCGTACGAGTCGATCATGATGTTGCCGACCAAGTCGACGCGATCCTGCCGGATTCCCTCCGAACCGAGATTGATACAGGCATCGTGTGACGGAGCCCACAAGACGTCCGAGACGGCATCCGTTGCGATGCGATTGATTTCCTCGGGCATGGTCCGATCGCCGCTCCGCAGGCCCGCTTCGAGGTGGACTACTGGCACGCCGATCTTTGCGCCCACCAATGCACAGGCCAATGTCGAGTTCACATCCCCGACCACGATCACGAGGCCGGGGCGCTCCTCGAGCGCAACGCGTTCGTATGCCATCATCACGCCACCGGTCTGCGTCGCATGCGTGCCGGCTCCCACACCGAGGTGCACGTGAGGGCTTGGCATGAGCAGGTCGCGGAAGAACGCGTCTGACATGTTTGCGTCGTAGTGTTGGCCGGTGTGAACGATGCGCGGCTCGATCTGCGGCTCCCGTGTCAACGCATGAAACAGCGGCGCCACCTTCATGAAATTGGGCCGCGCGGCTGTGATCAGATGGATCTTGGTCCTGGACACAGTCAGTCTCCGTTTGATCGTGGCGTCAGAGACGCCCGTCGACTTCGCAGCGCGGGAAGACGTGTCGAATGTCGTAGAGCACATGCTCACGACGTCCGAAACCATGCACGCTCCGGGGCTTCATGTCGTGAAACTGGCGATGGCCCACCGCGAGCACGATCGCGTGATATGAGCCGCGTCGTGGGCTACGAATAGGACGCAGACCGAGTTCGTGCTCAGCGGCATCCGGGTCAGGCCACGGGTCGTAGACGTCCACATTGGCACCGTAGGATTGCAGTTCGCGCACGACATCAACGACTCGCGAATTGCGCACGTCCGGGCAGTCCTCTTTGAACGTAATCCCCATCACGAGAATGCGCGCACCTTTCACATGGATTCGCTTGCGCGTCATGAGCTTCACGATCTCGCTGGCGACGTGGATTCCCATGTTGTCGTTCAACCGCCGTCCCGCGAGAATCAACTCCGGGTGGTAGCCGATCTCCTGCGCCTTGTGCGTCAGGTAGTACGGGTCGACTCCGATGCAATGCCCACCAACCAGGCCCGGCTTGAACGGCAGGAAATTCCACTTGGTAGCCGCGGCATTCAGAACCTCTTCGGTGTCGATGCCGAGCCTGCCGAAAATCAACGCCAGCTCGTTGATGAGGGCGATGTTCACGTCGCGCTGGGTGTTTTCGATGATCTTGGCCGCCTCGGCCACCCGGATCGAGGAGGCCCGGTGCGTACCTGCCGTCACGATCGAGCGGTAGAGCTCGTCCACCAGAGCGGCGACCTCAGGCGTCGATCCCGAAGTGACCTTGGTGATCGTTTGGATCCGATGTTGTTTGTCACCGGGGTTTATACGCTCGGGGCTATAGCCAACGAAAAACTCACGATTGAATTTCAGGCCGGATACGCGCTCGAGCACTGGCACGCACACCTCTTCGGTGCAGCCGGGATAGACAGTGGACTCGTAGACGACGACATCGCCCTTCTTGAGAACGCGCCCCACGCTCTCACTGGCCCGGATGAGCGGCAACAGATCGGGCCGCTTGAACTCATCGATCGGCGTGGGCACCGTCACGATGAAAACCCGGCAGCGCTTCAGGTCCGCAAGGTTCGTCGTGAACGTGAGTCGCCTGGCGCCCGCAAGCTCCGCAGCAGAGACCTCGAGCGTGCTGTCCCGGCCGGCTTTGAGCTCTGCGACCCGGGACGCTTTCACGTCGAATCCCACCGTATCGAATCGCTTGCCAAACTCCACGGCGAGCGGCAGGCCGACATAGCCGAGGCCGATGACGCCAACCGGTCCATGGCCCACGGGGCTCGGCTTGCCGGCCGATCGCCGAACCGCAGTCCGCGCATTCGCTGCGGGTAGGCGACGGCTTTGCCGCATTCGTCGAGCAGCATTCATGTGTACAAACCTTTTCGTTTCACGATCGGCGATCGCGATCTGGCGCAGCCTGCGGATTCAGAACTGTGTCACCCGCCACCGGCGGCGTGGTTCCGCCGTCAGTCATGCGTCGAAAAATTAGCAGGCGCGTATCGGCATCAGCGGCCGGATGGGTTCAATTCGGACCGAACTCCGTTGAGACAGCGCCCGAAGGATCAGTCGCCACTTTCAGACGAATCTTGCCTGCCGCCGTGCGTACCGGAGTCTTCCGAACCTCGAGCCGCCACTCGATATCGAGATCCTGCAGGTCGAAGCGTCGGAAGATTTCGTCCGCACTCACGCCAGAAATGCGAGGGGTTACCAGCAACGTGACGCACCCCCCGCCATCGTCGCGCACCTGAACGTGCTGCAGCAGCTCGAACGCCTCATGATGGCGGCCGAATATCACGCTCGTGAGAGCGTGACGATTGCCACGACGGTCGACGACAAAATCGCCCACCCGCCCTTCGCTGATGCGAAAGGACAGCGAACCTCCGCGCGTTGCGATCGGCTCGATCAGGTCGCCGGTGTCATAGCGAATAAACGGGTGAACGTGATTGTGGAGCGAGGTCACCACGAGGCGATGAGCATCGCCATGCTCCGTGGCAACCGCCTCCGCGTAACCGTAGGTTGGGAACGACTCGTAAACACCCGCGGCCGTTTCGCGGGCAAGCACAGCCATTTCGCTGTGCCCATACCAGCTCACGATGTTCGTCGAGAGTTCGCGCTCGATCGTCGACCGATAGACTGGCGCAGGATACTCCGAGCCCAGCAGGACGCCGTAAAGGTTTGCGCGAAACCGTGCGTGCACCGGTGCCGGGTGAGCAGCGAGATACCTGGCGAACTCCGAGACCAGACTGGGATAACCGTGTATCCAGCGTATGACAGAAGTGCGCGGCAACGCCAGCACTGCCGCCACGATCTCATGCATCGGGCGGCTCGAATTCGCGACGTATTCGTTGTGTACAGCGTTGTAGCGAAGCGGCTGACTCGTGTCGAAGTGCTTGCCTCGCAAGGTCACCTTCAGTTGCCGCGGGTCATAGCCACGCGCCGCCCACAGGTAATGCATGTGCGCCCATTCGCGAGCAAAAGCTCGATTGTCCACCAGGAACTCGAGGGGCTGGCCGGTCGTTCCGCCGGAGTTGATCCGCATTCCCCTGGCGGCGGGCGCGCAGCGCGAGCGCAACGCCACGGCCTGCATGTCCGCCTTGGTGACAACAGGAATTCGCTCCCAGTCGCTGAGAGAACGAAAGTCCTTCAAGGAAAATCCTCGAGCAGCGTAGAAGTCACGGTAAAACTCGACTTCGGCGAAAGCCCTCTCCAGCAGCTTTCGCATACGCAGGAAGAGCGCCGCACTGTCCTGCGAGCTTTGCAGTTCGGCGCAAACGATCGATCGGCGCATCCTGCGATACTCTGGCCCGAGGCGCAGAGTGAATGGGGTACGGGAAAGTGCCCGACCCACACCCTCCGGCAAGGATTCGACCAGCACCTTCAGCCTGGATTGCAGCGACATTTCAACTTTCCCGGGAACCGCTGCTAGTGATCACGGCCTTGCTGGACCATGTCGCGAATCAGATCGACGATCGCACCGTTCTTTGCGCGGGCTTCTGGAAATCTCAGGAGCCGACGCCTGCCTTCCTCGACCAGCCGGTCGTGCAGCTCCCGGCTACCGTGGACCCTGCAAATTGCATCGGCCGCCGCGCGAGCGTCCTTCGGGCGATAGTAGACCGCCGCGTCACCGCAGATTCCTCTGGCAAAGTCCAGATCAGTCGTGATGATCGGCAACCCCATCGCCATCGCCTCGGGATAGGTTGCGGAGAAGGTCTCGAGAAGTGATGGCATGAACACCGCATCACATGACTCGTACAGACGCGGTCCGTCGATGAGGTTGACGGGACCAACGTTGTTAATCATCTTCGTCACGCCGAGCTGACGCGCGGTGGCGTTGATCCGTGCCAGCGCGGGCTCATCGTTGCGAATCGTCGTGACGAACTCAAATTTGTCGCCCAGGCCACGGCGCGCGAGCTCCGCTGCGGCCATCGGAATGATCTCGATATTCTTGTGCACGTAGTAGGCTGCGAACGTCAGCAGCCGGAACCGCTCGCTCGGCTCCAGCAGCGGCGATGCTTGACCGGCAATACGATAGTGATCTGCACAACCGTTCGATATCACGGCGATCCGCTCGGCCGGTATCGCAAAGCGCCGACTCAAACCGCGTCGAGCCGATTGTTCCTCGACGAGCCAGCGATCCGCGGCCCGATACCACAGGCCTCTGTACACGCCCTGCAGAAACACCCGGACTGATTTACGGACACTGCCCAGCGTGCTGTAAGCCATTGCTGTGGCGTGGGTGACCCAACCATTCCCTACCCCACAAAGATGCGGCGCGCGAAAGCGCACATAGGCCGGACCGAAGAAGGTGAAAACCACATCCGGCTTTGTTCGCCTTTCCAGCTCCCGCAGCGCCCGTCGTGTGCCCCTGTCGCGTCCCGGCGATCTTTCGAACACCGTTGCCTCGAGTGCATGGCTGGAAACACCGAACTGTTCGAGCTGCCTCGCGACGACGGCGGAGAGCGCGAATTGCCAGAGCAACCCGGTGTCGTGCTCCAACACGTGACGGATGAACGACACCGCTGCCTGTATGCCCCCACCAACCACGACCGAGGTCGCGTTCAGCAGCACCTTGGCCTGCCGGGTCATTTCGAGCCCCTCGAAGAACCCATATCGGTGCTCTTCCCGAGCCGCGCAAGAAGGATGTTCAGAAAGCGTTCGGCGTTACGCTCGGGAGTCACTTCCTCATACAGCTTTGGTGAACGCGCGCCGTGGAGTCGGGCGAGCTGCGTATCTGAGGCATAGCGTTGCATCGCCTGGACCAACGCCACCACGTCCCCTGCGGGGACGCTGAATCCATTCCAGCCATGCCTTACGAGGTGCGCTGTCGCCCCGCACGCATCGGACGCGATCAGTGCTTTGCCGGATCCTGCCGCTTCGGCGATTGTCATTCCCCATCCGTCGTACAGGGACGGCTGGACCAGCACGTCGGCGGCGCACAATGCTGTTGCAAGCCGCTCGAACGGAATGGCGCCCCTGAGGAGAATCCTCTCGCTCAAGCCGAGCTTCTTGAGCAAGCGAGCGTAGCGCCCGCCACTTTCGTCTCGGCCCACCAATGCGAGTCGCGCCTTCGGGTAGGCCCGCGCGAGGCTCGCGAAGGCCTCAATGAGCAGACCCACTCCTTTCATCGGATAAAGCGCCCCGACGTATAGAAAGAGTGGTGCTGCATCCCGCGCAAAGTCAGCGATTTGCGCATCCACCTCGGTAGCCGGTGGAGGCAGCAGCCCCGAGTATGGAAGGATGCTGATCTTGTCCGGGTTTATTCCCCAGCGAACGAAGTCCAGCTTTGTGAGCTCACCGATCGCAAGCGCTGCGACGGCGTTCCTGTTCACCCGGCGCGCGTACCACGCCTTGAGTGGATAGGTCAGCACCCAACGCAGCCCCCCGGATGCGCGCTCGCTCCAGTGCATCCAGGGAACGCGGTGCACAGACAGGTGCGCCGACAGTGCTCGCAGAAAGCGCGAGCCGTATCCCGGCACGATATGAACACGCTCGTGCCAATCCGGCGTCGCGTACAACTCCCGGATCTGAGGCGCCACGAAACGCTCGCCTGCCGGAAGCGTCCGCACGCCTGCCCATCCTTGCTCGCGCCGTCGCTGTGTCACATTGCCGTAATAGTTGACGCAAAGGTCGACACCGCGCTGTCGCAGCGCTTCGTAGAAGCCGGACTGGTGATGTCCGGGCATGTTCATCCAGACGGCGAGCTTCACCATCGCACCGTCCCTGGTTGAAAGGACCCAAGCCGCATCAGCCGGGAATGCCCTTTCCGCTGAGAAAGGCCCGCCCGGCGCGCTGGCCCGCACGTCGCGTGAAACGCGAGCACGATGAAGAACAACAGCGGAGCGTTGCGCGCAATGTCCGCGCTGACCTGGGCGACCAGCAGATAGTAGAGAGCGAGGAAGAGCCACCCACTCAGCCATCGCTCGCTCCGGCGAAACAGCGCCGCGACTACGACGCCTGCGCCGATCGCTGTCAGGATCAGCCCGGGCAGACCGAGCGCAAGCCACGCCTCGATGATCCAGTTGTGGGGCCACAGACCGTACCCGGCTCTCTGAAACTCCCCGATGCCAATTCCCGAAATGGGACTGCTGGCGATCAGCCGCAGGCTCGTCAACCAAAGGTCTGCCCGGTCGGACTGCAGACCGTGTTCAGCAATGCGGCTGTGCATGTTGCTTCCCAGCAGCTGGAGTGCGTACGACACGGCCAGTGTCGCAAGAAGACACATCACCGCAAGCGTAGCTAACCGTCTACCGAGCGACTCCCCCTGGACCCTGGGGCCGAAGACCATGGCTGCGAGCATCCATAGAGCCACCAATGCTGCCGCGACGTATACCTGCCGAGTGTAGGCGTACCACGCCAGAGGCGCGCCACACACAATCGCCACGACAATCTCGGGCACCCAACGCTGGTTGCGCCGGTCGGCACAAATGACGGCCAGCGCCATCAGCAGCAACAGCCCCGCAGCGCGGGCGCCGGTGATGGGATCGAACGCGCCGGAGCCTCGCAGTCCAATCGTTGCATCCGCGATCGTGGAGACCGAGATGATCGAGGCATGAAGCAGCGGGTAATTGAAGGCGAACAACGGCAGACCGACCGCCATGGCCTCCGACGGCGTTATCTCGTGCCTGACTGCGAGAACGCCGGCAAGTGCGTAATAGCTGCCGTATACGGCGAGGTATTGCCACGTAAAGATACTGTAATCGGAGAGCTCGGCCGTAAACGAAAAAATCGAGTAGATCGCCAGGAATACGAACCACCACACCAGGAACCGCCGCACCCCCTTGTATGCCGGCAGGGACAGGAGGGCGGGAGAGGCCGCGCTCACGAGCACAAGCAGGATCACGTCCAACCCCATGACGAGCACGGTTGGCGTCAGCCCGATCAGTGAAGCCAAGGCGTGCAGAAACGGCAATCCGAGCACTGCAACGGCAACAAGCGTGGGCACCAGACCGAGCCTCAGAGCCACGACGCCCACAACTGCCGCGGTCAGGAACACCGCAAATGCATCGGGCAGCAGATTCAGTCCCACGAGCACTGAGCACGCAAGCAGTGCCAATCGGTACGGGAATGTGAGCGCGGGTCTCATCGGCGTTGCACAATTTCGTTCAGCAGCTCGGCTAGCTCGCCAGCCTGACTCCGGTTCGAATATCGCGAGATCACTTCCTGTCTTCCGTGGAATGCAAGTGTTCCGGTGCTCTTCCATTCACGATAGAAGGCGAGAACTTGACGTTCGATTTGCTCCACAGACGTGCAGCTCGTGCCAGCATTCGTCTGTTTCAAGAGCTCATCTATGCAGTCGTTATCGTGCGGAATCGAGAGAATCGGCCGTCCGGCAGTGATGTATTCGAACATCTTGCTCGTGACCCATCCGCGCATGCCGGGATGACTCGCCGAAAGCAGAAGGGTCGCGCTGCGCTGGCGTTCGACGACCTGCGCGCGCGGAATCGCGCCATGATCCACAACCAGGTAAGCGTGGGGGTGGCCTGCGAACATCTCAGCCAGCCTCTCGCTGTTTCCGGCGCCGTAGAACTCGACGATGACATCCTGCGCATCCACTTCACGCCGGTCTATCAACCTCCCCAGCGCATCCAGCAGCGGGCGCAGGTTCGGACGGCCCAGAACGACGCCTCCGGTAAAGACGATGTTGAACCGCGGGAAAACGG
>JADGHX010000004.1 GCA_019683695.1 Steroidobacteraceae bacterium | reverse complement strand
CCGTAAGACCCATCCCTGGGGGGCTGCTGAAAACACGTCCTGTGTTTTCAGCCTGCCTCACAACCCCTCTTCGCCCGAGGCCCCGCCTGTTGGGCGCGGTGGCGTTCATGCGGATGGCGCGGTGGTTGAATGCCCTCGGAGCGAAGCCTTTACGCGTGGGGTGTGAACGTCTGGAGAACTTCCGCAGCCGCGCGCTCGCCGGACTGGAGAGCGCCTACGACAGTGCCGGCGTCGTCCTCCGAAGCCGTGGCTTCGCCCGCGAAGAAAAGAGTGTCTTCGAGAGGGGCGGCAAGGTGCTCGCGCGCGTTCTCGCCGCCGACGGCCTGATAGCTGTAGGCGCCGCGCGAGTAGGGGTCTCGTTGCCAGTCCTGCATGTAGGCGCCCTGCAACTCCGCTCGCACATCGCAGCGTAAGCCGAACATGGTCTGCAGGCTCTGCAATGCCTGATCCACAAGCGTCGGCACCCCGTCTCGTGACTGCGCAGAGAGTTGCGCTGCGCGGGGGCCTCCGGCCCAGGCATTGATGATCGGCGCACGCAGCGGCACCGAAGTCCAGAACGTGGGGAAAGGACATTCGGAAGCATGCAGGAACGCCGCGTCCCGGTACCTTCCGTCATCCAGTGTTTCCCAGAACGCGGTCTGGAAGCGCAGCACGAGCTTGATCACGGGCCCGAAGCCGAGGCCGCGCAGCGCTTCCTGCTTCATGTCGAGAGGTGGTGTGAAGCGCACGGCGCCGTCATCCTGCGGTGAAAGCTGGAGGACGCCGAGCGGCAGCGTGACGATCGCCCGCGGCGCCTGTACCTGATACGGGCGACCGAAGGACTCGCCGAAGATTTCCACGTGACCGCGCGCCCAGCGCACCTCGCGTACCACGGTTTGCAGCCGCACGTGCACCTTGTCCGCGGGCAGCGCGCCCGCGAGCGCTTCGAGCAGCGAGGAATAGCCGCCTTCGGGCCGGCCCTGTGGGGCGTTGTTCAGCATGTCCCCGGTCCATTCCTCGATGATGGCTCTGGCACTCGCGCGCGTGGTGTCGGCGGCATCGAATCCTTCGGCCATCATGCGAGCGTAGTTGCGCGCTTCCGGCGAGAGCACGTCCTTGAGATGCGTGTCCAGCAGTTCCGCAAGGGAGATGTCCTGCGTCATGCGGTCGAGCGCCGCGCGCATCGCCTTCTGCACTTCCAGGAAGTAGCTGTCGCGCTGCTGAAGCACGCCATCGCGCAGGCGCCAGTGGGAATCGGGCGACTCGACCACGCCGCGCCCCGCGCGGCGCAGCCACGCAACGGTGGCGGGCGCATGGCCGTGAATGAATTCCGCCCCGAGCTCAACCGGCGCCGCCACGCCTGCTTCGTGCCGCGTCCAGATGCGACCGCCCATGCGATCGCGCGCCTCCAGCACGAGCACGCGCCGGCCGCGCTCGGCCAGCGCAGCCGCAGCCGCGAGCCCCGCCGCCCCAGCTCCGATCACGATCACATCCTGCGCAGCCATTCGCCCCTCTTCACACGCGTTCTGTCCCCGGAAGTGTACGTGCTCCGGCCCGAAAACCGATCGTGCCGCACCCGCGCGTGAAGGAGCGATGTCATTCGCCACGTGGGCGATGCGCATGACCTAGAATCCCCCTATGCGTCCGCCGTTCCATCGCATTCTCCCGCTGCACGCTTACGCGCCCACGGACGCGGTGGCCGCGGTGGATGTGCACGTGTCCACGGAGCACCCGAACGCGCTCACGTTTCACTACGTCGTGGACGCCGACCTCACCCGGCTGCGCATTCCGGCGCAAACGGAAAGCACGCACGCCGACGAATTGTGGAGGCACACTTGTTTTGAGGCGTTTCTGCGCGGCGACGCCGGCACCGCGTATTTCGAGCTTAACGTATCTCCCTCGACGCAATGGGCCCTTTACGCTTTCGACGACTACCGCCGGGGCATGCGTCCGCTGAGCCCGTCGCAGCCACCGCGCATCGATGTGGAGCAGGCCGAAGGTCGCCTCGAAGTGCGCGCGTACCTTCCGCTCACCACGCTGCCCGCCGTGACGCGCGTTGCGCTCGCCGCCATCATTGAAGAGAACACCGGTCGTCTGTCGTACTGGTCGCTGAATCACCCCGCTGACAAGCCCGATTTTCATCACCCGGAAAGCTTCACCCTGCAGCTATGAAGTTCGGTATCGATCGCCTGCTTGCGGATGCGTCGCTCCGCAAGCCGCTTGCGGGCAAGCGCGTTGCGCTGCTTGCTCATCCGGCATCCGTCACGAGCACGCTCGTGCACTCACTCGATGCGCTCGCCGCGATCGGGGACGTGCGGCTCACCGCGGCCTTCGGCCCGCAGCACGGGCTGCGTGGCGACAAGCAGGACAACATGATCGAATCGCCGGACTTCAACGATCCGGTGCATGGCATCCCGGTATTCAGTCTCTACGGCACGGTGCGTCGTCCCACCGCCGCGATGATGGATGCCTTCGATACGCTGCTCGTGGACCTTCAGGACGTCGGCTGTCGCATCTACACATTCATCACGACTCTGCGTTACGTGCTCGAGGAGGCCGCCGCGAAGGGCAAGAGCGTCTGGGTGCTGGATCGCCCAAACCCTGCAGGCCGCCCCATCGAAGGCCTGCGCCTGCGCGCGGGCTGGGAAAGCTTCGTCGGAGCCGGGCCCTTGCCCATGCGCCACGGACTCACGCTCGGCGAGCTGGCGCACTGGTTCGTGCGCACGCTGCGCTTGAACGTGGACTATCGCGTCATCGAGATGGAAGGGTGGAATCCGCAATCCGCACCCGGCTATGGCTGGCCGCTTGGCGAGCGCAGCTGGGTGAATCCGAGCCCGAACGCGTCGAACCTGTGGATGGCGCGAGCCTATGCCGGCACGGTGATGATCGAGGGCACCACGCTGTCCGAAGGGCGTGGCACCACCCGGCCGCTCGAGCTGTTCGGTGCACCAGACATCGATGCCACGGCGCTGCTCCAGCAGATGCATGCGCTGGCGCCGCATTGGCTGCAGGGCTGCCGGCTACGCCCGTGCTGGTTCGAGCCCACGTTCCACAAGCACGTCGGCAAGCTCTGCTCGGGCGTGCAGATTCATGTCGATGACCCGGCTTACCGACACGACGTGTTCCGGCCGTGGCGGCTCGTCGCGCTCGCGCTGAAGGCACTGCGCCATCAGCGCGCCAGCTATCCCATCTGGCGTCACTTCGATTACGAATACGAGCGCGGCAAGCTGGCGTTCGACGTGATCAATGGCAGCGAGCTGCTGCGGGAATGGATTGACGATCCCGCGGCCACGCCTGCGGATCTCGACGCGCTCGCCGCGCCGGATGAGCGGTCCTGGGAAGACGAGCGCCGGGCGAGCCTCATCTACTCATCCTGAGCGGCGGTCCCCGAGCTTGCGTTTGTTCGTGCGCCGCAGGCGTGCTCACATGGAGTCGTGACCAGTGAAAGAAACCTGACGCGACCGCAGCCGTTTTAGAACCGGCGGACGGGAAGGGCGGTGCACAGGTATGAAATGGATCTGCGGAGTGCTGGCAGCAATGACCTTCACGCTCGGTGCGGCGGCTCAGTCGGCAGGACCTTCGGAGACCGCGCTCATTCCCCGGTCCGCGCTCTTCGGCAATCCGGTTCGCACGCAGGCGCGCCTGAGCCCGGATGGTCGGCACCTGTCCTTTCTTGCGCCGCGCGATGGATTCCTGAACGTGTGGCTTGCCCCCTTCGGCAAGCTCGCCGAGGCAAAGCCGATCACCGCGGATCGCAAACGAGGCATCCGCGAGCACTTCTGGGCCGAAGACAACCGGCACATCCTCTACCTGCAGGACGAAGCCGGTGACGAGAACTGGCGCGTGCACAGCGTCGACATTGAAACCGGCAAGGAAATCGACCTCACCCCGATGGCTGGCGTGCAGGCGCAGGTGGTGGGCCTCTCCTACCGACGCCCGAACGTGGTGCTGGTCGGCCTGAACGATCGCGTGCCGGAGTGGCACGACCTGCATGAGATCGATGTCCGCACGGGCGAGCGCAAGCTCGTGGAAAAGAACGACCAGCAGTTCGCCGCGTATCTCGCAGATCTCGACCTGCGGCCGCGCCTCGCGGTGAAGACCTTGCCGAGCGGCGGAGGCGAGATCTTCCGGCGCAGCGGCAAGGGCTGGGAGCAGTTCCTGGAATACGGGCAGGAAGACAGCCTCACCACCAGCCCCATCGTCATCGAAGGGGACGGACGTACCGCGTTGATGGTAAGCGCCGTGGGCCGCGACAAGGCGGCGCTCGTGCGCGTGGACCTCACGACCGGCGCACAAAGCGTGGTTGGCGAAAGCCCCAAGGCAGATGTGGCGGAAGTCTGGATCGACCCGCGCACGCATGAACCGCAGGCGTTCGCCGTCAACTACCTGCACACGGAGCTGACGCCACTCACGCCGGAGGCGGGGAAAGACATCGAGCGGCTTCGCGGCACACTCGGGCCGCAGTTCACCGTCACGAGCCGCACGCTGGATGACCAGCACTGGGCCGTTGTCGTGGACGACCCGGTGAACGTGCTCACCACCTATCTGTACGACCGCAAGAGCGGCCAGATCACCAAGCTCTTCGATCAGCGCCCGGAACTGGCGGATGCGCCGCTGCGACCGATGCTGTCGCGCGAGATCAAGGCGCGTGACGGGCTCACGCTCGTGGCGTTCCTCACGCTGCCGCCAGGCTCGGGAGACCGTCGTGCGAGCCGGCCGCCGGAGCCCGTGCCGCTCGTGCTGAATGTGCACGGCGGCCCCTGGGCGCGCGACAGCTACGGGTTCGACGCCGAGCATCAGTGGCTCGCCAATCGCGGCTACGCCGTGCTGTCCGTGAACTTCCGCGGCTCGACGGGCTTCGGGAAAAGCTTCGTGAACGCGGGCGATCACGAGTGGGGCCGCGCCATGCACGACGACCTCATCGATGCGGTGGACTGGGCCGTGCGCGAACGCATTGCCCTGCCCGACAAAGTGGCCATCTACGGGGGCTCGTATGGGGGCTACGCCGTGCTCGTGGGGCTCACGCGCACACCAGACCGGTTTGCCTGCGGCGTGGATATCGTCGGGCCTTCGAATCTGCAGACGCTGCTCGCGTCCATTCCGCCGTACTGGAAATCGTTTTACGAGGACATGGTCCGCCGCATCGGCGATCCGCGCACGCCAGAGGGCCGCAAGCTGCTCGAGGAGCGCTCACCGCTCACGTACGCGGACCGCATCAGGCGGCCGCTGCTCATCGCGCAGGGCGCGAACGACCCGCGCGTGAAGCAGGCGGAGTCCGACCAGATCGTGGCCGCCCTGCAGGCGAAGAACCTGCCCGTCACGTACGTGGTGTACCCCGACGAGGGTCACGGCTTTGCGAGACCCCAGAACCGGCTCTCGTTCTACGCCATCGCGGAAGGGTTCCTGTCCAAGTGTCTCGGCGGGCGGTACGAGCCGATCGGCAACGATTTCGATGGCTCGAGCGTGACGGTACCAGTGGGGGCGGACAACGTGCCGGGCCTGGCCGCGGCCATGCGGGAGCGCACTTCCCAGGGCGCACGCAAGGACAACCCCGTCGCGCCCGCGTCTGAAGCGTCGCAATCGGGGAAACCCGAGGAAAAGTAGGCGGTCGCGGCGGGCGCCGGCGGAGTAATATCGCGCCCCCTCATGGAACCGGCACGCGACATCACCACCTATCGGCGGCACTGGGCACACCGTTTCGGCACCGCCCCGTTCCTGCCCATGTCCCGCGCGGAAATGGACGCGCTCGGCTGGGACAGCTGCGACGTCATCATCGTCACGGGCGATGCGTACGTGGATCACCCGAGCTTCGGCATGGCGATCATCGGCCGTGTGCTCGAAGCGCAAGGCTTCCGCGTGGGCATCATCGCGCAGCCGGACTGGCACAGTGCCGAGCCCTTCAAGGTGCTCGGCCGCCCGAACCTGTTCTTCGGCATCACCGCCGGGAACATGGATTCGATGGTCAACCGGTACACGTCGGATCGGCGCGTGCGCACCGATGACGCCTACACGCCTGGCGGTGTAGGCGGCAAACGGCCGGATCGCTCGGTCATCGTGTACGCGCAGCGCGCGCGCGAAGCGTACGGCGATGTGCCGATCGTGATCGGCGGCATCGAGGCATCGCTGCGCCGGATCGCGCACTTCGATTACTGGTCGGAGAAGGTGCGCCGCTCGGTGCTGCTCGATGCAAAGGCGGATCTGCTCATCTACGGCAATGCCGAGCGGCAGCTCTGCGAGCTCGCGCATCGGCTCGCCGCGGGCGAGAGCATCCGCGACATCACGAACCTGCGCGGCACCGCGTTCGTGCGCAAGGGCACGCCGGAAGGCTGGGTCGAAATCGATTCCACGCATCTCGATGCACCGGGGCCCCTGAATCCGCCAGTCGATCCGTACGCGATGCAGCCGGAAGGTGCGGCGCAGGCACCCGCGGGTGCCTCATGCGGTGCCAGCAGTGCGGCCAGCACAGCTCCCAACGAGAAGGTGGTCCGTTTCGTCCGGCGCGTGAAGAACGAGCAACGCGAGCGCAGTGTGATCCGCATGCCCTCGTTCGAGCAGGTGAGCGCGGATCCGGTGCTGTATGCGCACGCCTCGCGCATCCTGCACATGGAGTCGAACCCGGGAAACGCCCGCGCGCTCGTGCAACGGCACGGAAACGTGGATGTGTGGCTCAACCCGCCGCCCATTCCGCTCACCACGAAGGAGATGGATTGGGTGTACGAGCTGCCGTTTCAGCGGCGGCCGCATCCCGTTTATGGCGATGCGAACATCCCCGCGTACAAGATGATCCGGTTCTCGGTCGCCATCCAGCGCGGGTGCTTCGGCGGATGCACGTTCTGCTCGATCACCGAGCACGAGGGCCGCATCATCCAGAGCCGCTCGGAGGAGTCCATCCTGCGCGAAGTCGAGCGCGTGCGGGACACCGTGCCGGGTTTCACCGGCGTGATCTCCGATCTCGGCGGCCCCACGGCCAACATGTACCGGCTCGCCTGCAGGAGCCGGCAGATCGAGAGCGCGTGCCGCCGCCCGTCGTGCGTGTATCCGGGCATCTGTCCCAATCTGAATACGGATCACACGCCGCTCATCCGGCTCTATCGGCGCGCGCGTGCCCTGCCGGGCATCAAGAAGGTGCTCATCGCGTCCGGCGTGCGTTATGACCTCGCCGTCGAATCGCCCGAATACGTGAAGGAGCTCACGCAGCACCACGTGGGTGGCTATCTCAAGATCGCGCCGGAAGCCCTGGCCGAAGGGCCGCTCTCCAAGATGATGAAGCCGGGCGTCGCGGCGTACTACCGCTTCAAGGAGCTGTTCGACCGGTACTCGAAGGAGGCCGGCAAGGAGCAGTACCTCATTCCGTACTTCATCGCTGCCCATCCGGGCACCAGCGATCAGGACATGCTGGAGCTGGCGCTCTGGCTCAAGAAGAACGGCTTTCGCGCCGATCAGGTGCAGGCGTTCCTGCCCTCGCCCATGGCGACCGCGACGGCCATGTACCACAGCGGCAAGAACCCGCTCCGGCGCGTCACGCGCACGAGCGAGGACGTGCTGATCCCGAAGGGGCTCAAGGTCCGCCGTCTGCACAAGGCGTTTCTCCGGTATCACGATCCGAACAACTGGCCGCTGCTGCGGGAGGCGTTGCGCCGCATGGGTCGCGCGGATCTGATCGGCAACGGCAAGCATCAGCTCGTGCCGGCCTGGCAGCCGCAGGGGACGGGGACGTCGCCCGAAGGCCGACGCGGCGGCAGCGCGCATCGCCCGTTCCGAACGCAGCACACGGGCCTTCCCCGCACGCCGCGCGTCAGGGGGACCAAGGCGCGCCGCGGTTGAGTCCCTCGCAACCGCCCCTCGTCAACGCACCTCCACGTGCCCGTGCTCGCCAACGTGCTGCTCTCCGCGCGGGATGAGCGGCTCAGCAGCGTGTTCCACAGCACCTGAAGAGGGACGGGGTTCGCTCCGGCGGCCCCGCCGGGGTCCGGGCCGCCGGTGACACGGTGGCTGGCCCAACTGCGTGTCTGGCAAGGGAAAGGGCGTATTGGCCCCCGACGCAGAACCGAGTAGGGTCACGCTGTGCGCACGGCTACCTCAATCTGCTCGCTGGTTCTCGCGCTCGTGCTGGTGGCGACGGGATTTGCCGCGCAAGAGCGAGGCAACTCCACTTCCCGGAGTGCGTCCGGCGCCGGCACGGTGACGGTGCTCGACGTGAATGGGGCGATCGGCCCCGCGACCTCCCGATATATCGAGAAAGGCATCAAGGCTGCGGAGGCGCGCGGCAGCAAGCTCATCGTGCTGCAGATGGATACGCCGGGCGGGCTGGACAGCTCCATGCGCGACATCGTCCGGGCGATTCTGGGCTCGTCCGTGCCGGTGGCCACGTACGTCTATCCCTCGGGCTCGCGCGCGGCGAGCGCGGGGGCGTACATCATGTACGCCAGTCACATCGCGGCAATGGCTCCCGCCACGAACATCGGCGCTGCCACGCCCGTATCGATCGGAGGTTCCCCACCCCCGGCCGAGCCAGAGCGGCCCGGCAGCTCGCCCGCCGATGACGAAGGCTCGGGCGCAGGTGACGAAACGGGTTCGCAGCCAAAGGGCAGCGCGCAGGATCGCGAAAGCACGGATTCGGGCCCCGGCTCCGAGCCGCCGGACGCCTCGCCGAAGGGCAGCGCGGATTCGGAAACGAGCCGGGATGAGCGCCGCGATACGCGAGGCACGCGCGAGGCGCCGGAGCCTGCGAACGCCATGGAGCGCAAGGCCATCAACGACGCCGTTGCGTACATCCGTGGCCTTGCGGAGCTGCGCGGGCGGAACGCGGATTGGGCGGAACGCGCCGTGCGCGAGGCCGCGAGTCTGTCGGCCACCGATGCGCACGAGCAGGGCGTGATCGATGTCATCGCCCGGGACCTTCCGGACCTGCTCACCCAGATCGATGGCCATGAGGTCAAGGTGGGCGATGCGACCGTGACGCTCGCGACGCAGGGGCTCGCCATCGAGCACGTGGCGCCGGACTGGCGCACCAAGCTGCTTTCGGTGATCACGAATCCGACCATCGCGTACGGCTTGCTGCTCATCGGCATCTATGGGCTGCTGTTCGAAGGGTACAACCCGGGCGCCATCCTGCCCGGGGTGGTGGGCGCCATTGCGCTCATCACCGCGCTGTTCGCTTTCCAGATTCTGTCGGTGAACTATGCAGGGCTTGCGCTCATTGCGCTCGGCGTGGCCATGATGATCGCGGAGTTCTTCGTGCCGAGCTTCGGCGCTCTCGGGCTCGGGGGGCTGGTCGCGTTCGTGGTCGGCTCGATCATCCTGCTCGATACCGATACACCGGGCCTGAACGTCGGGCTGCCCATCATCGGCGGCGTGGCCACCGTGGGCGGCGCCATCGTGGTGGCGATCGCGTGGTTCGCCAAACGGTCCATGGGTGCGCCGGTCGTCACGGGGACGCAGGCCATGGTGGGCGCCACGGCCGAAGTCGTCGACGATTTCACTGATCGCGGCCTCGTGCGGTTCGGCGGCGAGCTGTGGAATGCGTATGCGAACGTGCCCGTGCACAAGGGGCAGGCCGTGCGCATCACGCGGGTGGAAGGATTGCGCGTCTGGGTCGAGCCTGCTTAGTTGATTGGAAAAAATCGCCTGCGGCGATTTTTTCGAGACCGCGCCTTCGTTGCCGCCGGCAAAAGGCGTGACTTTTGCCGGCTGGCTCGGTGCATCGGGTTTCGGGCGGCGATTTTTTCGAGACCGCGCCTTCGTTGCCGCCGGCAAAAGGCGCGACTTTTGCCGGCTGGGCCGGTGCATCGGGTTTCGGGCGGCGATTTTTTCGAGACCGTGCCTTCGTTGCCGCCGGCAAAAGGCGCGACTTTTGCCGGCTGGGCAGCTGCACGGGTTCGAGACCGTGCGTGTGTACCTGTAGCATCCGCGGCACCGGTAGCATCCGCGCTCGCGTGAATCGGGTCAGGAGAGGTTCATGAGCTTTGCCATCGTCGTCGTCGCACTCATCGTCATGCTGCTCTTCAGCGCCATCCGCGTGCTGAATGAGTACGAACGTGGCGTGCTGTTCACGCTCGGGCGCTTCACCGGCATCAAGGGGCCGGGAATCATCTTCGTCTGGCCGGTGATCCAGCGCATGATCAAGACGGACCTGCGCGTCGTCGTGCTGGACGTGCCGAAGCAGGACATCATTTCGCGCGACAACGTCTCCGTGAAGGTGAACGCGGTCGTGTATTTCCGCATCGTGGATCCGGGCAAGGCGATCATCCAGGTGGCCAGCCCGTTCGAGGCCACCAGCCAGCTGGCGCAAACCACGCTTCGTTCGGTGCTCGGCCAGCACGAGATGGACGACCTGCTTTCCCAGCGCGAAAAGCTCAACGCTGACATCCAGCGCATCTTGGATCAGAACACCGAGGCCTGGGGCATCAAGGTCACGAACGTCGAGATCAAGCACGTGGACCTCGACGAGAGCATGGTGCGCGCAATGGCCAAGCAGGCCGAGGCCGAGCGGACGCGGCGCGCCAAGATCATCCATGCCGAAGGCGAAAGCCAGGCCGCACAGACGCTCGTCAATGCGGCGCAGGCCCTGGCCCGCGACCCGCGCGCGCTGCAGCTGCGCTATCTGCAAACGCTCGCCGACATCTCCAGCGAGAAGACGACCGTCATCGTGTTCCCGCTGCCGCTGGACCTCATCAAGCCCTTGCTGGACATGCGCACGGAATGAGAGTGAGCGCCGCGGTTCTGTCGCAGGCTCTGCCGGAAAGCTCACGCTCATGACGGCAACAGCCCGGTCGATCCTGATGGTTGCGGGCATTCTGCTCGCGCTGGCAACGGTACTCGGTGCCGTCGGCACACACGCGCTTCGCGTGAGACTCACGCCGGACCAGCTCGCCGTGTTCGAGACCGCCGTTCGCTATCAGGCGTACAACGCGCTCGGGCTGCTGGGCATGGGTCTCGTCGCGCTGACCGTGGATACCGCCCTGCTACGCTGGGCCGCGGGGCTCGTTCTGACGGGCATCGTGCTCTTCTCCGGCGCGCTGTATCTCGCATCGCTCGGCGCGCCGCGGCCGATTCACATGTTGCCGCCGTTCGGCGGTGTTGCGCTCATCACGGGATGGATCGTGTTCGCCGTGGCCATCTGGCGCGGTTGAAGCAGGATCAGGCGAGGCTTGCGCGCGCCGAAGCGAACGCGCTTCCGCGCGCGCCTTGCTTTCGCCCGCGAGCAGCCCATTTCCGGGAGATGCGTGCTTGCCGCACACCCGCGTTCGTCGTGAGAATGCGGGTCCTCACGCCTTCTGTCTGCGGCAGCGAACTGTGGCAGCGAATGCGTTGTCCGAATGCTCCCCGACAACTTTTTCTCATTTGAACCGCACAAAGGCACAGTCCAGACATGACGAAGCGTTTTCTCGCCGCCTGCATGGTGGCGCTTGCAGCAGGCGCGTGCTCGTCGAACCCATCCACTCGACTTTCGGAGGGTGCAGTGGAAGCACAGACCAGACCCCGTTCCCCCGCCGGGGCGGCGCAGATCGGCGCGTGGGGCATCGAGCTCTCGCAGCGCGATATGCGCGTGAAGCCCGGTGACGATTTCTACCGCTACGCCATTGGCAACTGGCTCGATACCAACGAGATTCCGCCGGATCGCACGTCGTGGAGCACCTTCGCGGTACTCGCGAATCAAGCGGAGCAGCAGCTGAAGGAGATCGTCGAGAGTCTTCCTGCGGATGCGCCCCCGGGCAGCAACGCGCAGAAGGTGCGGGATCTCTACCGAGCGTACCTCGACACCGAAACGATCGAGCGTCTGGGGCTCACGCCGGTTCAGCCGCTGCTCGACGCCATCGCCGCAGCGCGCACGCACGAAGACATTGCGCGCCTCTTCGGCCGGCCGGACATGCCGGTGCGTTCGCCCATCCGGCAGGTCGTCACCATCGACCAGAAGAATCCCGACCGCTACATCGTCGCGCTCACCCAGGGCGGGCTCGGTCTGCCCGAGCGCGAGTACTACCTGAAGGACGATCCGAGCCTCGCGCAGATCCGCGAGAAATACGTGGCGCACATCGAGCGCATGCTCACGCTCGCCGGCGTGCCCGATGCCGCCGCACAGGCGAAATCCATTCTCGAGCTGGAAACGCAGATCGCGCGACGCCACTGGCCCATCGCCAAACGCCGCGAACGCGAGCTCACCTACAATCTCCGCACGCGGGATGATCTGGATACGCTCGCACCCGGGTATCCGTGGCACGCGCAGCTCGCGCCCGCCGGCACCGACACGCAGCGCGAGTACGTGGTGCGCGAGCTGGACGCCATTGAAGGGCTGGGCAAGCTGTTCCTGCAAACGCCCGTCGAGCAGTGGCGCAGCTACATGACGTATCACCTGCTCGCCGTCTGCGCGGAAGTGTTGCCCAAGGCATTCGACGACGAACGCTTCGATTTCTACGGGCGCACGCTCAACGGCCAGCCGCAGCAGCGCGAGCGCTGGAAGCGCGCGATCGACGCGCTCGACACGGGCCTCGGCGAGGCGCTCGGCCAACTCTATGTGGCGCGCCACTTTCCGCCCGAATCCAAGGCGAAGATGCTGGAGCTCGTGGAGAACCTGCGCGCCGCCTATGCGCAGCGCGTGAAGAGCCTGACCTGGATGTCGGAGCCGACGAAGCAGGCTGCGCTGGAGAAGCTTGCGACGTTCCGCCCGAAGATCGGTTATCCCGACAAGTGGCGCGATTACTCCGCGCTCGAGATTCGCCCCGGCGATGCATTCGGCAATTTCGTGCGCGCGTCGGTATTCGACTGGCAGCGGGACGTGTCGCGACTCGACGAGCCCACCGATCGCGACGAATGGGGCATGACGCCGCAGACGGTGAACGCGTACTACAACCCCACGTTCAATGAGATCGTGTTCCCCGCAGCGATCCTGCAGCCGCCGTACTTCGACCCGAACGCCGACCCGGCGGTGAACTACGGTGCGATCGGGGGCGTCATCGGCCACGAGATGGGTCATGGCTTCGACGATCAGGGTGCGAAGTCCGATGCGCGCGGCGTGTTGCGCACGTGGTGGGCGCCTGAAGACGAAGCGGCCTTCAAGAAACTCGTGGACCGTCTGGCGCTTCAATACGACGCTTACGAGGCGCTGCCCGGCCTCCGTCTGAACGGGCGGCTCACGCTCGGGGAGAACATCGGAGACCTCGGTGGTCTCGAGGTCGCCTACGAAGCGTACAAGCTGTCTCTGAAGGGAAAGCCCGCGCCGGTGCTCGACGGGCTCACGGGCGATCAGCGGTTCTTCCTCTCCTGGGCGCAGGCCTGGCGCTCGCTCATGCGCGACGAGCGGTTGCGCACGCTCGTCATGAGCGATCCGCACAGCCCGCCGCCGTTCCGCGTGAACGGCGTGGTGCGCAACATGGATGAATGGTATGCGGCGTTCGACGTGAAGCCGGGCGACCGGCTCTACCTGCCGCCGGAGGAACGCGTCAGTATCTGGTGAGATACAGGTGCTGATCGGGCGGGCGAAGTCACACTTCGCCCGCCTTTATTTTGCGCAGCCGTTTCCCTTCATCACCTCAGGCTCCACGACGCGCAATGCGTCGCTTGGCAAACAGCGCGAGCGCATTCGCCAGATCATTTTTCAAATTCGCAGTGCTGCGGCACGCGCCTGCCTGCCGTAAATAAGCGACATGCCGGCACACACGGCGCGCAGGTATGCCATTCGCTACGTGCGCACGCGTTCAGTCGCGCGCAATGTCCGCGCACTGTCTTCAGTACAGTCATCGCGGTGTGTCAGCGCGCTCGCCGCGACACGCAGTCGAGTGATCGCGCAAGCGTCTGCTGAAGCGTGGCCATAGTTGTTTCGCGAAAGTGTGCACTCGTACGTGTTTGTCGCAATTTGCACATACTTGTTCTCGCTTCCTTCACGGGCTAGCTTACGTCGCCTCGCACGGCCTGCTTCAACGCAGGCGCAAAATTCAGCGGTCGGAAGCGAGCATGGTCTCGATTTCAAGACCGATAGCCGTGATCGGGGTGGCAGGGCTTCCTCTCGGAGCGGGCGCTCGCACCGCCCTCACGCACAGCATCCGGTGACATTTGCGCCGATGACGTGTCTGCCAGACCGGTCGTTCACGACGGGGGACATTGGATGAGAAATATGCTTGCAAAACTCCTCGAGAACCGCCGTGGGAGCTTCCTCTCGCTCGCCACGGCCGCGCTGCTTCTGCCCGTGGGCGCGCATGCCGAAGGCAAGACCATTGCCGCTGCGATCGCACCCGTGGAGCCGCCGCTGCTCACGGTCTCGAGCTTCGATGACGGAATCCTCAACCTGAACCAGTGGACCATTTCAGGCAACGCGCCGACGCTCACCACGGAGGTGAGCCGCAAGGGGAAATACGCGCTGAAGTCGTTCCTGGACCGGCTGAAATCCGAGAAGTCCTATCGCACCGAGCTGTCGCTGAAAGGCATCAGTGCCGAGCGCGGCAAGGACTACTGGTACGGGTTCAGCATCTATCTGCCGGACGATTTCGTCAGCGACAACATCTGGGAGATCCTCGCGCAGTGGCACGGCATTCCGGATGAAGACCTCGGCGAGAGCAACGAGAACCTCAATCCGCCGCTGTCCCTGCAGAGTCAGAATGGCGAGTGGAAGCTCTCGTCGATCTGGGATTCCCGCCAGGTGACGAACAAGAAGAACTACGAAGGCAAGCGCAGCTACAACCTCGGCGCGTATCAGCGCGGCAAGTGGACCGACTGGGTGTTCCACATTCGCTGGTCGCCGTACTCCGACGGTCTGCTGCAGGTGTGGCAGAACGGCAAGAAGGTCGTCGATACGGCCGGGCCCATCGGGTTCAACGACAAGCGCGGCCCCTATTTCAAGCTCGGCATCTACAAGGGCTGGGACGACCGGTACGAGCCGCCGGGCAAGGTCGGCGTGCGCACGGTGTATCACGACGAGATCCGCGTCGCGTCGGGGCCGGACGCCACCTACGCGGATGTCGCGCCGGGTGGTGAGGTCGCAACAACCCGGCGTCCGCTGCCGCCGGAAGGCGTGGCCGTGGAGAGCTCGCTTACCGCGAACCCATGAAGTAGATCGCCGGGAACACGAGGCGGGACAGTCCGGAGTGCTCGAGCAGCCTGATCACTCCGGATCGTCTCCGGTACAGATCCGCGTAGTACGCAAGCGTGATGTCGTCACAGGCGCTGAATGTTTCGAGCAGCGCGCTCGAAAGCTCGCGGCGCGTGAATCCGGCGTGCGCCCCGTGCTCGTTGCGAAACCGCCCCCGCAGGCGGGCACGCCAATCCGCGAGGTTCCAGGCGATCTTCTCCCGCAGTGTGGCGGTCCGGCTCCCCAGGTACCCGAGCAGGCGCGTGCGGTTGGGTGTTCCGATGCAGTAGTGCCCACCCGGCGCCAGCACGCGTCGCATCTCGCTGAGCGCCTGCCGGTATCGGGGAATGTGCTCGAGCACATGAAACGAGTAGACGAGATCGAAAGCGCCATCCTCGAATTCGAGCTGCGTTGCGTCACCCCGCCGCAGCTCCACGAGCCGGGCAGCGTCCGGGTCGAACTGGTCGCGGACGTCGATGCCCACCACGCGCGTGCCGAGCGCGATTCCAAGCGCCGCGGCTTCACGTCCGGAACCACAGCCCACAACGAGCGCTCGGGTGATGGGCCGCGCGATGCGGGAGCGAATGATGGACGCCAGGACGTCCGTCTTGCGGTCCGGAATCAGGCCGCTCGTCGGGCGGGCGGGTGAGATCGATGCGGAGGCGCTTGTCAGCACGGTAGCCATTCTTCTCTCTCCCTCGATACCCGCCTTCCTGGGGAGCGGCGCGTGCACGCGGAGCAAGTTCCGTGCGCGCGCGCACGTGGCGCGTCTGTGCGCCCGGCAGCGCACTGCAAATTCCTCGCGACAGATGGCTCAAACCTCAGACATGGAGTGTGCGCGGCAGTCCGTGCATGAGCGATCACCGATCCGGAGCACGGCGAATCGTCCCCCGTTTCGGATGCGACCTCTGTAAGAACGCCAGACGGTCACCGGCCATCGCCCCGGCGATCGCGTGACATCACTGGACGCATTCGCAGGCCGCGATGTTGCGGACAAGCAGAGAGCAGCGGGTTTGCGAGCACGGGCAGGCTCTGCCGGCGCTCGATTGCACCCATCCCACTCTGCGGGGGCGCAAGGATCTCGACGGGCGCGGCGTGTTCGGCCCGTGGCCAACAGCCCAAGTGGCGCCCCGTGGCCGCGCGCCCATCGTGCACGGTGAGTCCGGCCGCCGGCGCTTAATGTCCGGCGAACGTGTCGCACGCCTCCACGGACCCGCTCTCCAGCCCGCGCGTGAACCACGCCATGCGCTGCTCGGCACTGCCGTGGGTGAATGAGTCAGGAACCACGTAACCCTGCGTGCGCTTCTGGATGGTGTCGTCCCCGACCGCGGAGGCCGCCTTCAACGCTTCCTCCACATCGCCGCTTTCCAGAATCTGCCGGGACTGGTCGGCATGGTGGGCCCACACTCCGGCATAGCAATCTGCCTGAAGTTCCATCCTCACTTGCAGGGCGTTTGCCTCCTGCTCCGACGCGCCCCGCTGAGCGGCGCGCACACGGTCGGACGTGCCGATGAGCGTTTGCACGTGATGCCCCACTTCATGGGCGAGCACGTAGGCCTGCGCGAAGTCGCCCGGCGCCTGGAAGCGCGACTCGAGCTCTTCGTAGAACCCGAGATCGAGGTAGATCTTCTCATCCCCCGGACAGTAGAACGGTCCAACCGCCGCGCTCGCGAAACCACAGGCGGATCGCACCTGATCCGTGAACAGGACAAGCGTGGGCGGCGAGTATCGGGCACCGTGTTCCGCGAACAGGGTGCCCCACGTGTCCTCCGTTTCGCCGAGCACGGCTGAGATGAACTGCCCCTGCTCATCCTGAGGCACGCCGGTCTGCGGCGTGGGCGCGGGGCCGGACGGAACGGACTCCGTGAGGCCCATGAGAAGACGCGGATCGACACCGAGAAGATACGCGGCAACCAGCGCCAGGAGCGTACCGCCCACGCCGAGCTTCAGACCGGGACCGCCGAAGCGGCTTCCGCGATAGTCCTGCACATTGGTGCTGCGGCGACTGCCTTGCCAGCGCATGACGGTTCTCCGACTCGATGTGGGCGGTCATTGCGGATTGCCGAAGACGCCATCCTGATCCCTTGGCGGGTCGGGTGAAAGTCGCGACGTTCGCTATGCGCGCGTCGCGTTACGACTTAACGGCAGGGCTGCGCCTCAGGTTCCCTTGCGAGGCCGGTACGGCTTTGCGCATGCTGCGCGCCCGATGCAAAAGTCCGGTTTGCCGATCGACGACATTCTGCCCGAGCTGCGCTCGGCCCTCGCCAACCATTCCAGTGTGGTGCTGCAGGCTCCGCCGGGAGCGGGCAAGAGCACCGTAGTTCCCCTGGCGCTGCTGGAGGAGCCTTGGGCGCGTGGCAAGCGTCTCATCATGCTCGAGCCCCGGCGACTCGCGGCGCGAGCGGTAGCGCAGCGGATGGCCCGCACGCTGCGCGAAGACATCGGCCAGACGGTTGGCTATCGCATGCGGTTGGACACGCGCGTATCCAGGGCGACCCGCATCGAAGTGGTCACTGAAGGCGTGCTCACTCGCATGCTTCAGAGCGACCCGTCTCTCGAAGGCGTCGCCGCGGTGATCTTCGACGAGTTTCACGAGCGCAGCCTGCAGGCAGATCTCGGGTTGGCGCTCACACTCGATGCACGCGAGAACCTCGCGCCGGATCTCAAGCTGCTCGTCATGTCCGCAACACTGGACGGCGAGCGGGTTGCGTCATTGCTTGGCAACGCGCCGATGGTAACGGCCGAAGGTCGAGCTTTTCCCGTTGAAACGCGCTATGCGGGAAAGAGCGCGCCGTTGTTGCCTGACAGTTCCGCTTCGCGGGGATTGCAGGACACGCCGGAGCGGCTCGTTTCGCAAATCGTGTGTGCCGCGGTTTCCGAAGAGCGCGGCGACGTGCTCGTATTCCTGCCGGGCGCGCGAGAGATCCGCCGGGTACATGCGCTTCTGCAGGACAGGCTCACGGGCGCGCTCATCCTGCCCTTGTTCGGCGATCTCTCCGCGGGAGAGCAGGATGCAGCACTTGCACCGGCTCCCGCCGGTCAGCGCAAGGTCGTACTGGCGACGAATATTGCCGAGACGAGTCTCACGATCCCCGGAGTGCGCATCGTTGTGGACTCCGGCCTCGTGCGGCGCTCCGTTTTCGATCCCGCCACGGGAATGAGCCGGCTCGAAACGCAACGCATCTCGCGTGCGTCCGCCGAGCAACGGCAGGGGCGAGCAGGGCGCGTCGAGCCCGGTGTGTGTTATCGCGCATGGAGCGAAGGCGCGCAGCGCAGCCTTGCGCCGTTCACCGCGCCGGAGATCGCGGACGCCGATCTCGTGCCGCTGGCGCTGGATCTGGCGAACTGGGGTACACGCGATGCCACGGACCTTCGGTGGCTCGATCCGCCTCCTTCCGCACTCCTTGCAAGCGCGCGGGACCTGCTCGCGAGGCTCGGTGCGCTGGACGCGGAAGGTCGCATTACCGCACATGGCAGAGAGATGGCTCAGCTCTCCGTTCACCCGCGCCTCGCTCACATGCTGCTCAAGGCGCGTGGTATCGGGCAGCTGCCACTTGCCGCCGATCTGGCCGCCATGCTGAGCGAGCGCGACTTGCTTCGTCGAGCCGAGGGCTCTCGCGACGCGGATGTGCGCACACGCCTGGACGTGCTCCGAAGCGACCGAGCGCCACAAGGCGTCGATCGAGGAGTGCTGGAGCGCGCCCGGCGAATGTCACGCGATCTGGTGCAGCGAATCGATCGTGAGCCGCCCGGGATGGGCCCAGGCGAATCCGCGAACGCGCGCCGCGCCGAAGGTGATCGTGCGCCACGCGCGTCGGGCGCTCACGCAGATGCCGCAGATGTGGGGTTGCTGCTTGCGTTCGCATACCCGGACCGCATCGGCCGCCGCCGTGCCGGGGAAGAGCCGCGCTACACGCTCGCGAACGGGCGCGGCGCGCACTTCGCAGACGTGGAAAGTCTCGCCCGTCAGGAGTTCATCGTCGCGGTGGATCTGGACGACCGCGAGCGCGACGCACGCATTCTGCTGGCGGCACCGCTCGCGCGAGAGGACATCCTCGAGCATTTCAGCGATCCCATCGAGCGACTGGAATCGGTCGAATGGAGCAGCCGCGAGCAGGCGGTGATCGGCCGGCGTATCGTGCGCCTCGACAGCATTCTGCTCGATGAGAAGCCGCTCACCGAATGGCCGGCCGACGCGGCGCGTGAGGCGATGCTCAAAGGCATCCGGGAGCTTGGCATCGAGGCGCTCCCGTGGACGCGCGATGCGCGCGACGTGCAGGCCCGCATGGAGTTCGTGCGCGACACCGTGCCAGAGTGCCAGGACTGGCCCGCTGTGAATGATGCCGCGCTGCTGAGCTCCCTCGAGGAGTGGCTTGCTCCCTGGCTCGATGGCGTCACGCGCCGAGAGCATCTGGCACGCGTGCCGCTGGGCGATGCCCTTCGCTCGCATCTGACGTGGGACCAGCAGCGCCGTCTGGACGAGCTGGCTCCCACACATCTGGAAGTGCCCACCGGTTCCCGCATCCGCATCGACTATCTGGACGAGAGCGCCCCCGTGGTGTCGGTGCGCTTGCAGGAGGTGTTCGGGCTCGAAGAGAGCCCGCGCATCGGCGGCGGGCGCGTTCCCATCACATTCAAGCTGCTCTCTCCAGCACAGCGGCCGGTGCAAGTGACGCGAGATCTCGGGGGCTTCTGGCGCGGCTCGTATGCCGAGGTCCGCAAGGACATGCGCGGGCGCTACCCCAAGCACTACTGGCCCGAGAACCCGCTCGAGGCGGAGCCGACACGCGGCGTGCGTCGAAGACCGTAAATTGCGCCTCAGGCGTGGCAACCGAGCGCCGTTAGACCGCCCGCCCCCGTGCGCAGTCGAGCGCAACTGCCGGGCTGCGTAGGACGCGGCCGACAGCCACTCACGCGTTCGTCCGATCCCGCTCCATTTGGTGACCGCGCATGCTTCGAACCGTAGATCGAGCGACTGCCCAACACAGCCGGGCGTTCTACAAAGGGGCCGCCTCACCGCGGCCCCTGCTCGTTTGGGGGAGCGGCCCCTGCTCGTTTGAGGGGCCAGAATCGGTACGCCGGTCGGCTATCATGACCCGCCCTTGCCACCGGCGCCGGGTCGAGCATTGACGGATCACACCAGACACGCTGAAGCCTCCGCGCAGCCCCGAGGCTTTTTCCACACCACCGCGCTCACGCATTCCGGCTTCCGCACGTTCTTCGTGCTCGTGGCGCTGGTCATGACGGCGGACTTCGTCGAGCACGTCATCAGCTACTGGGTGGTCTTCCGCAAGTTCGAATCGACCTGGCTTTCGGGCTTCGCGGTCGTGTCGCACTGGCTACCGTTCCTGCTGCTCTCCATGCCGTCCGGCGCGCTGAGCGACCGCTTCGATACGCGGCGGATCATCCAGATCGGCATGGCCATCTTCATGTCCGTCTCCGTCGCGTGGGGCGTGCTGTTCTACACAGACAAACTGCAGATGTGGCATGCGGGCGTGCTGCTCGTGATTCACGGTCTGGCAGGTGTGTTGTGGAACCCGGCAGTGCAACTGCTACTGCACGACATGGTCGGTCCGGTGCAGCTGCAAAGTGCTGTGCGGCTCACTGCAACGGCTCGCAACCTCGGCATGCTCGCGGGGCCCGCGCTCGGCGCGGCGCTGCTCGCCCTCGGCCCGGCGACGGGCATCTTCATCAACGCGCTGATCTATCTGCCAATGATTCTGTGGCTCTGGAAAGCGCCGTACGGACCGAAGTTTCGCAAGGGCGCGCCGGTGCCCGTGCGCCCCCTGCGCGGAATTCGGGACATTCTGGATACGCTGCGCGTGGTGCGTGCCAGCCCCGTGCTCCTGTCGATGACTCTGCTGGCCGGCGGGGCTTCATTCTTCATCGGCAATGCGTATCAGGCCGCCATGCCGGAGCTGGCGCACGACCTGGGTCACGGGCATCCGGACGCCACTTACAGCCTGCTGCTCGGGGCGGATGCACTCGGCGCCCTGACGGCCGCGGTGGTTCTGGAGTCCCGTGGACTGCTGCCGCCTGTGCCGCGCACGGCTTTCGTGCTCGCGATGATCTGGTGCGGGGCGCTCGCGGGGTTCGCGATGTCCACCGCATATCCGATCGCGGTGGCGTTGCTGCTCGTCGCCGGTTTCGTGGAGCTGTCCTTCAATTCGATGGCGCAGACGCTCGTGCAGCTGAACGCGCCGGCTCCCATTCGAGGCAGGGTGATCGGCGTGTTTGCCATGTCTGCGCTGGGGATGCGCACCTTCAGCGGCATCAACGTCGGCATGATGGGCGCGCTCATCGGAATCCATCATTCGATGGCGTTGAGTGCCACGGCATTGTTCATCGTGGTCATCTCGCTGTTCCTGATCGAGCGGCGCCGCGCAGTGCCGGCACAGTGATCGCGCGGCCGGCCGGAAAGGTCGGCGAACCCTCCCGTGACCGCCTGGCGCACCGACTTCGGTTCTGCTCACCCTTTCGCGGGTACCTGAGTGGCGGCGGCGGAGCTTTTCGGCGTCCCGGACGTTTATGCGGCCAGGACCTGAAACAGTTCCGGAGGACGCCTGGATGAATACCCGAATTCTGATGATGGCCGCTGCCATTCTGGCCGTGGGTGCGATGAGCACCATGACCGCCTGCACGCCCACGCGCACCACGAAGAGCGCGGGCGAGACCATCGACGATGCAACGCTCACCGCGAAGGTGAAAACCGCACTCGCAAGTGACCCTGACACGAGTGCGTTCCAGGTCGATGTCGAGACGTTCCGCGGTACCGTGCAGTTGAACGGTTTCGTGGAGAGCGCCGAGATGAAGTCGGCCGCGTCCCGCGTGGCCCGCTCGGTCGAGGGTGTGAAGAGCGTCGAGAACAACCTCACCGTGCGGGAAGGCTCGCGCACGGCGGGCACGACGGTGGACGACACCACCATCACCGCGAAAGTGAAAACGGCGTTGTCCACGGACCCCGCGGTTGCCGCTCACAACGTGAACGTTGAAACGCGTGATGGCGTTGTGCAGCTCGCAGGCTTCGTGAACAGCAGCGAGGAGAAGGCCCAGGCGGGCAAGGTTGCCCAGCGTGTCGCGGGCGTGAAGCGCGTGGACAACGAGCTCGAGGTGAAACAAAGGTGATTGCGGCCTGCGGGAGCCTGCGCGGCCACCCGCAGGTGCAACGGGATGCCCGGCGCGATCGCCGGGCTCCTTTCGCGGGACCTGGACTTACTTGAGGCCTTCGGCCTCGAGCGCGCGCTGGGTCGCGGGCCGGCCAGCGATGCGAGCGTGGTACGCCTTCAGCGTGGGCCACTTCGACATGTCGAAGCCGATGTGTGGCAACCACCCGAGAACGACGAACAGATAACAATCGGCCACCGTGAACTGCTCACCCATGAGGAAAGATTTCGTGCCGAGCTGCTTCTCGAGCCAGTCCAGCCGCCGGGTGACATTGGCGCGCGCGAAGTTCTTCACATCGTCCGTCGCCGTGGGAACGAAGATGGGCGACACGGACTTGTGCACTTCGGAGTTGATGAACGCGAGCCACTCGACGAGCCGATAGCGTTCGAGCGTGCCGGCCGGCGGAGCGAGCTTCTTTTCCGGAGCGAGGTCCGCGATGTACTGGAGCACCACGACGTTCTCGGTCAGCACTTCGCCATTGTCGAGGCGCAACGCCGGAACGTAGCCCTTCGGATTGACCTGGTTGTAGTCCTCGCCTTCGGACGTCTTGCGGGTCTGCCGATCGACCGAGACAGCGTCGAACTTCACTCCCGTTTCGATCAGGGCGATGTAGGAGGCGAGCGAGCACGCGCCTTTCAGGTAGTAGAGCTTCATGGGCTTCTCCAGCAATTACGCACGAGAGCGGCAATGCTAGCGCCGCGCAGCACGCGCGCAACGCGCGCGTGCCCGGGCGCCAGCACGCTCAGATTCGGATGACGATCTTGCCGAAGAAGCTACCGGACTCCATGAGCTGGTACGCAGCCTCGGCATCCTTGAACTCGAAGACCTTGTCGATCACCGGCTTCACACCGTGCTTGGCGATGAAGGCGTTCATGGCCTCGAACTGCTCGCGCGAGCCCACGTAGATGCCGCTCGCGGTCGCGTTGGAGTTCATGAGTGCCATGACGGGGATGTCACCGCCGAATCCGCCGAGACCGCCGATGAGCGCCACATGTGCGCCGGGGGCAAGGCTCGCAAGCGTGTGGGGCAGTGTGTCCTTGCCTCCCACCTCCAGCACGTGGTGCACGCCGAGGCCGTTCGTGAGCGCGCGGACCTCCTTTTCCCAATCCGGATGCGTCTTGTAGTTGATCCCGCCGACTGCGCCCAGCGCCTTGGCGCGCGCGAGCTTCTCGTCACTGGAGCTCGTGACGATGGGCTTTGCGCCGGCGGCGACCGCAAAGCGCAGGCCGAACATCGCCACGCCACCCGTACCGAGCAGCAGCACGTTGTCCCCGGCCTGGATGTGGCCTCGCGTGAACAGCCCGTTCCACGCGGTGAGCGCGGCGCACGGCAGGGTCGCCGCCTCTTCGTAGGACAGATTGTCGGGAATGGCGACGAGCCCCTGCTCGTTGAGCGTGACGTACTCCGTGAGCACGCCATCCAAGCCGCCGCCGAGGCTGGAGGCCGTCACATCGGGCGTCGGCCTGCCCTCGATCCAGCTCTGGAAGAAGATCGGCATGACGCGGCTGCCGACCTTGAACCGCGTGACACCCGGCCCGACCGCGACGACCTCGCCCGCGCCATCGGACAGCGGCACGAGGCGTCCGCGCGGCGGCATCGGGTATCGCCCGCGCATGACGTAGATGTCCCGGCGGTTCAGGGACGCGGCATGCATCTTCACGAGCACCTCGTTCGCCCCGGGCTGCCGCACGGGCGCCTGGGTGAGCGTGAGCTTGTAGCCCTCCGTCCCTGCGCGGGTGAGCTGCCATTGCTTCTGTGTCGTCTGGGCTTCCACCGTGGATCCTCCAAAGATGCAGAACAGGGCCGCGAGCAGCGGCAAGAACCGGGCCGAATGACGCATCGGGAACACTCGCTGTGATTTTTCGGGTTTGTGCGTGGGACCGTGCGACGGGTCTTTGGATTGCGCGCGGCACAATTCACTTTCGGTGCCTGCGGCGTCAAGTCGCCCGCGCGTGATCCCTCTTTTCTGCCCATTTCCGGGTCCGGGTCATCGGTCGCGGGGAGGCGAGCTCTGGAGCGCCGCGCCGGGCCGAGGCTGGCCTGGCCCGCGTGCCACCTGGCGCCGTTGGCGGCTGCCACGGTCACGGATCGCGGCAAGTCGCAAAAAAGACCTTCATGCGTGCGGGTCAACTAGCCTCTCGTGGACCGTCCGGGTCAGAATGGATAGGCTTTAAAACGTACAAATCTCGCGAATTCGTTCTCTTTAACGCATATGGCGAAGCGCAACGCGGTCTTTCAGGCCCCGCCGTTCGAGGTGGAATCCGCCCTGAAGCGTCTGGGCGCAGACCTTCGCACAGCACGCCTCGCGCGCAATCTGTCGATGGACGCCGTAGCCGCCAAGCTCGGTGTGGGGCGCCGCGTCGTCGCCGCGGCGGAGGCCGGGAAGCCCGGCACAGCAGCGGGCGTCTATGTGGGCCTTATGTGGACCTACGGCTTGCTTCCGCAGATGAACGAGCTCGCGGATCCCGCTCGGGATGAGGCAGTGATGCGCGCGGTGCGCGCGCGCTCGCACGCGTATCCGACGGGCAAGCGTGCGCTGGACAATGACTTCTGAATCCTCTGTTCACATCGCGTTGCCGGGCGCGCATCCGCTCGGCACGGCCGGACGGTTCGTGCTGAGCGAGGATCGACACGGCGTTCCCCGCAGCCGTTTCCATTTATGAACGACGCTATCTCGCGCGCCCGGGCGCCGCGCTGCTCGACCTCATCGAGTTACCGCTCAGCGATCGCACGTATCAGACGGACCGCCTGAAAGGTGTGTTCGGCGCGATTCGCGATGCCAGCCTCGCCATTCCCCGCGATCAGCACCGAGCGCCGTGACCTTACGCCCACGTCAGGCGACTCCGGATGCGACGCGAACGCGGCGCAGAAACGCTGTTTGTTTCAGCACGAAGCGGCCTGATGCGCTTCGAACGTGGCCACCATGCTTGGGACAACAATAAGTCCCTCGAGTGGATCTCCGAACATTTCGATCAGGCGGCGCGCGAAGCAGTGGGCCGTCAGCGCGCACAAGCCCGCGTCGACGAAATCGATGTTCTGCAATAACTCGCAGGAGACGCCGGCCTTCTCAAGCAGTGCGCGCCTCACCTTGCTCTTGTTTCGGGCGGACACGGGTGCGCCGTTCAGAGCGCACGCGATGGCGTGTGGGAACGTTTCGAAACAGATCGGCCGAGTGTGCTCGTTGTTTCCGTCAAAGCGTGCGAATGACCTGTCCAGGGCGTCGTAGAGCTTCGCACCCTGAAGCATCCAGCCGAAGTGATTTGTTGGGTGTTCTCTCGCTGCCTTCTCCGTGGGCGTCGAAAAGCACGAGATACCTGCTTGCATCAGGGCGCGCTCGGCAGAGCGCGCGCGCCCGGTGCTGCTCCAGCTGATGGGTGCATCGACGGCGACTACCGTCGCTTCGATTTCCTCGCACCAGGTCGCGATCTCGGTCGGGTCACAGGAGGAGGTCTTGCCCAGGATCGCGAAGTCACGCACGGCGACTGCGTGGAAGCCCTTCTTCTGGCCGCCAACATCGATGCCAACAAAGAGCTGTTCGTGATTCTTATGCGACACTGCGTCACGTATGGCGTTGGCCAGCGCGTGGCCATGATCGCCGACACAGTCGAACGGATCGAGTGTGGTGGGCCCGGCAGGATTCGAACCTGCAACCAAGGGATTCACTCGAAGCCCCACCGTTTCCGGCGGGAGTGGACTATCTCTTCACCCTGTGCGTCTGGCTGCGAAGCCGGGCGCCGCGGGTGCGGGACGCTCGTTGCCTGTGATCAAGGGCACTTGAAGCCCTCAGGTAGTCTCTGCACCTTCCGCCGGTGCACCGGCGGCTTGGCTCAGGGTTGCCAGCAGCGCGGGGAGCCGTGTTCCGCTCAGCCGCCCTGGTGAGGGTTCCCTGAATTCATCCCGTCCACTTCGCGGCTTTCACCGCGAAGGCACCTTTTGCGCAGATGAGTCCCCTGCACTGACCGTTGTGCTACAGGCCCAACCGGGGCCGGATTGTATCAGCAGGCTGCCCTTCGGCAGCCGTTCGCGTCACTCGGCGCTGAATACCGAGCACACGTGCTCGAAAATGGCGCGGATGCATTGCGCGGCCGCCGGCTCGTCGCCGACGAGAAGGCGCTCGATGAGACGCTGGTGCATCTCGATGAGCGGCCCGAGCGTGTCGCCGCGCTCGGCGATGCGGCGCAGGGCGATGCGGCCGCGCACGTCGAACTGCAGCGAGTCCCACACATCCACGAACACGCGGTTGCCGCTTGCCTCGATGAGTCTTCGGTGGAAGCGCAGCGCTTCGTCGATGTACTGCTCGGGATCGTTCTGCTCGACCGCCGAGATCATCCCCGCCATGCGCTGCTCGAGATGCTCGATCACCTCGGGCGGGCACGGAATGGCGAGCTGTACCGCGCGCACTTCGAGCGTGGCGCGCAGCTCGTAGGATTCGCGCATCTCCGCGAGATCCGCGCCGCGCACACGGGTGCCGCGGTAGCGTTCCGACGTGACGAGCCCCGAGCCTTCGAGCTCGCGCAGCGCTTCGCGTATCGGCGCCTGGCTCACATTGAATTCGCGGGCGAGGGTCAGTTCCTTCAGTTGGGTGCCGGCCGGATAAGTGCCGTCGAGAATGCGGGAGACCAAAACGTCGCGAATGCGATCCCGCATGCAGGTGCGCTTGAGTGCCGGCTCCGCCATGACGTTCCTGGTCGCTGACTCGTTCATCGCAGCACCTTCATCGTTGTGGCGCCCGGGGATCACGCCTCCGGCGCGCACCGGACGGTGTGATCGCAGGAATCCCGGCCCGGCGCAATGCGCTTCACGGGAGCAGGGGCCGGATCTGCGGAACGGGAGTCTTTGTGCTGGAAACCTCTGGATAAGCCGCCACGCCGCGGCGTAGCGTCACCTTGCATGGTATGCCGATCACGCCGTGGACGCAGCACCGGCACACATTGCGATCTTGCGGAGCCGCAGCTGACCGAAGCGTGATGTTGGCCGTTGGGTTCGCGCCTGGCCAGCCGCGGAAATTGCGTGTGTCCATGCGGACCTGCCGCAAGGTGCAGCTGGGGCGGCGGCGATTGAGCCCTTCCGCCGCCACCCCCTGCACGGCTGCCCTGACGACACGGACTGAAGGGGGTGGGCCCGCCCGCCAACGCACGCGTGCGGCCCCGGGACAGTTCGCGGATTGGAGGCAGCCTCGGACCAGACAACGGATCCTTCGGGATCCGGAATTATCGATAAAAACTGTCCGCAGGGAAACCGCTTGCAGGCGATTAACCCGGTCCCTCGAAAGAGGTAGGGGTTACTCCGAGTCGTTCATGTGCCGGATGAGGGGCGCCAGCTCATCCGGATCGGCGGCGTCCGTGGCCTTCGCGGGCGTGAACTTCAAGGCCTGCAGGGCGCGCTCGGGCTCCCCGATCATCTTCGCGCGGACCATCTGCGCGAAATACGTGCGTGCCTGCTCGACCGTGCGATCCCCGCGAATGATGTCGTACGCGACATTCAGCGCGAGGAAGTTCGTGTCCTCCGCATCGGAGATGGCGGTGAGCTCGCCGCGCGTGCGGTCGGCAATGACACTGCCGTTGAATTGCGCGAGTTCGGTGAACTTCTCGGGCGGCACCTTGTAGCTCACCGTCTGCTCGAGGATATCCTGGTGAGTGTTGGCGAAGTTGTGGCGCGGCCCTTCGCGGTACAACGTGGTGCGCTTCCATGGCGCGTTGTCATACCAGGCGAGCCGGCGCGCGGAGTGCTCTGCGGGCGGCCCGTATTTCGTGATGAGCTGCGCGGCCAGTCGGCGCGTTCCCTCCGGCCACTTCGCAATGTTCGACTGCACCCACTGGAGTGCGGCCGCGCTCGGTGCCTGCGGCGCAGCCGGTGGGGTCGCTGCAGGCAGCGGCACGCTGTGAATCGTGCTCTGCGCGACGGTGAGGGCGGCAGGAAGCAGGCTGGCCGCGACGGCCAGCGCCAGGATCTTCGGATGCATGGTCGGAATTCGTACGGGCTCAGACGTCCTGCCCGTAGTCTCCGTCCGGATGATCCGTCGCGCCCAGCTTCCAGTACCCGCGGGTCACGAGGTGGTCAGCGGGCAATCCGCGCTCCGTGAGCAGGAATCGGCGAATGCGCCTCATCGCACCGGCTTCACAGGCCACGTAGACACGGCCTCGCGTGGGCGGGAAGGCGTGTGCACGCACGGCGGCTTCGAGCTTCTCGCCGGCGCGCGCGGCGTCCTCACCCCGATGCAGCCAGCGAATGGTGGTGTTCGGGCCGCCGGGGATGCAGTGCTCCTCACCGGCGTCCACGACTTCGAGATACACGCTTGCCCGCGCGCCGGCGGGCAGCGCTTCCAGGATCGTCGAGATGGCTGGAATCGCGGTGTCATCGCCCGCCAGCAGGAACCACTCGGCGGTGGGGTCCACAACGTAGTTGCGGCCCGGCCCCGCAATCGTGAGCGTCTGTCCGACCTGCGCCTGCGAGGCCCACGTTGAGGCCGGGCCCTCACCATGCAGCACGAAATCCACCACCAGCTCGCGAGCGTCGCGGTCGAACCGGCGCGGTGTGTACGTGCGCATGGTGGGGCGGGGCGCTTCCGCGCCGGGTGCCGGTGCCCCCGTCGCGCCGGAATCATCGAAGATCAGCTTGATGTGCGCGGCCGGCCCGTTCCAGCCGAACGCTTCCAGCTCCGGGCTCGTGAACGTGACGCGCACCATGCGTGGCGTGAGCCGCTGGACGGATTTGACGGTGGCGCGATAACGCGGCCTGCGCGGCTTCGCAGGCGCCGCCGGGGACTCAGTGGTCATCGAGCCTATTTTGCCGAAGGAACGGGCAGGAGAATGCGCCAGGCCTGCGTGGGATGCATCACCGCCCACGGCAGGGCCATGATGCCGGGTGGCACGTCCGGCGCCTGGCGCGTGCCTTCGACTTCCACCGTTTCCTGATACACGTACTGTTCATCCGGGTCCGGCAACTTCTGCTGCAGATCTTCCGGCGCGAATACCTGATGCACAGAGGGCGCCTGCAGATTCATGGACGCGGCCGGCCCTGACGCCGGTGCCTTGGCGGCGAAGCACTGAATCGAATTCCGGAAGCAGACCACGTGAGTTGTCGAGCTTGCATTGCCGCTGGCTGACGCGGACTGCGCACTGGCGTTGGCCGCGCTGGACGCACTGGGCTGTTCCGCCGACACGCCCGCCGCTGCTGCGCTGTTCCCGGACGCCGGCGCTGCTACGCGTTGCGCCATGGCCCGCGGAGACAGAGCCAGGGCACACGTCAAAACCGCGAGGAGAATTCCCGGCACGCGGAGCCGCGCGGCCATTTGAGCTTCTCGCCTGCTGTTGCGACACGTGATCGTCGTCATGACCTTGAGTCCGCGCGCCAACCTTTCCGGAGCCTACGCGTTGGCTGAATGGGCAGCAACTGGCGGTGGTTCCCTTGATTGGCGCAAAAAGGTTTCAACACCCGCCACGTGCCCGATTCGCGGTAGCCAGCTTGTTGAGACAGCCGCAATGTTCGCTCGTGCCGCAAATCCGGAAAGCCCGAGCAATCGACGCATGCTCAATCTCCTTTTCCGGCGAAGGCTGAAGCGTGAACGGTGTGCCGGCGCATGGTTCAATGCGCGCGGATGAACCCGGAACGTGAATCTTCGTGAGTACCTATCTGCTCATTCACGGCGCATGGCACGGCGCCTGGTGCTGGTACAAGGTGGCGCCAAGATTGGAAGCACTGGGTCACACTGTCGTCACACCGGATCTGCCGGGGCTCGGCCGCGACCGCACACCGTTGAACCGCGTATCGCTCGCCCGCTGGCGCGACTTCGTCTGCGCGATCATCGACGCGCAGCCCGAGCCGGTGATTCTGGTCGGACACAGTCGCGCTGGCATCGTCATCAGCGAAGTGGCCGAGCATCGGCCGGACAAGGTGCGGACGCTCGTGTATCTGACGGCGTACCTGCCGCGCAACGGAGAGTGCGTGTTCGATCTGGCGGCGCAGGCGACCGATTCGCTCGTTCCGCCCAACATGGTGATGTCCAGCGACAAGACATCATCCGTGCTTCGCGAAGAGGTCGTTCGGGACGCGTTCTACGGCTGCTGTTCGGACGAAGACGTGGCGCTGGCCCGGCGGCTGCTGCAGCCGGAGCCGACACTGCCGCTCGCAACGCCCGTCAAGCTCACGGACGAGTGCTTCGGGCGCGTGAGACGCGTGTACATCGGCTGTGAGCGGGATCGCACCATCACGCCCGCACTTCAGCAGTTGATGTGCAGCGCCATGCCCTGCGAGAAGGTGCTCTCGATCGATACGGACCATTCGCCGTTCTTTTCGCGGCCCGATGAAGTGGTCGCGCATCTCGCGTCGCTGTAAAGCGGAACATTCGCAGCTGGGGAAGCCGTGGAGCCTGCATCAAATCTCATCCAGCGCCTCGGGCTGAAGCCTCACCCGGAGGGCGGGTGGTATCGTGAGGTTCACCGGGCGCACGGGCGCGTTGAGACGCCGCGCGGCTCGCGCGACGCGCTTACAACCATCTACTACCTGCTGGAGCGCGGCCAACTGAGTCGCTGGCACGTCGTGAGCTCCGACGAGGTGTGGCACTTCTACGGTGGAGCGCCGCTCGAGCTGCTGGCGTACGATCCGTCTGCGCGAGTGCTGACCCGACGGGTGCTGGCGTGTCCGGGTGAGTTGCACGAGCCGATCGGCGTCATCCCCGCAGGCACGTGGCAAGCTGCGCGAAGCGAGGGTGACTACTCGCTCGTGGGCTGCTGTGTCGGGCCCGGTTTCGAGTTCGCGGATTTTGCCTTCGTATCCAGCCTGCCGGGTTACGCATCGCATTTCACGGGAGAGCTTGCGCAGTACGCGAATCTGCTTTGAGACGCCGCCAGCCGGCAGCAAGGAGACACGTCATGCTGCTCACGCGAGGTTCAACCCTGCGGGCGTTCATGTTCGGTACGCTGGTCGCAATGCCCGCGGCAGCAGAATGGGAAGGTTACGAAAAGCTCACGCGTGAGCAGGTGGTGGCTGCCGTGGAGCAGTCGAGCCCGAAGGCGCCGGCCAATCTGTACGCGAAGAATCTCTCGAATGTGGATCTCAGCGGGGTGGATTTCCGCGGGGCGAATGTCTCCGCGTCCGTCTTCAACGGTGCGAAGCTCGCTAACGCGAAGCTGGATCAGTGCAATCTCACCGTGAGCTTCATGGAAGGCGCGGAGCTTCCGGAAGCCTCGCTCCGCGGGGCGGTGATGTTTTCGATTCAGCTCGCCGGCAGCAACCTGAGCAACGCGAACCTGTCAGGCGCGCGCCTCATCGGCGACCTGCGCAAGGCGAACCTCTCCAACGCCACACTCACGCACATGAATGCCGCCGCGGACATGCGCAACCAGTCCATGGGACTCATGCGCGCCAATCTGCCGTACGCCACCCTCACCGGGGCGGACCTCTCGGACTCGGATTTCTCACGCGCAGATTTCAGCTTTTCGGACCTGACCGATGCCCGGTTGCTGCGCACGAAGCTCTATCGCGCGGACTTCAGTGGCGCGCGCCTCATCGGGGCCGACCTCACCGGCTCGGACCTGCGCGAGGCCCAGCTGATCGACACGGACTTCACTCGCGCGAACCTCACGAACGTGGACTTCACCGGCGCGACGTTCCGTGGTGTGCAGGGGCTCGACAGCGCGACCACCACGGGCGCCAAGGGCCTGCCTGAAACACTCACCCGCTCTGCGCCGTAAACGCGAGCGGCGGCCCGTTCCGCAAAACTCGTCCCTACGGAGAGCGACCGACAACATCTGTGGCCGCAAGCCGCGAGCCTTCTCTCTCCGGCTTGAACTGCACGCGAGCCGCACATTCGCGCCGTTCAATCGCGTACAGCGCTTCGAGCTCAGACTCCGGAAACGAGAAGGCCCCGAACGGCGCGTGCCATTCGGGGCCTTTCATCCGTTGATGCCGGCGGCGAAGCCGGCGCCGAGCGCGGCGCTCAGTCGTCCATCAGGAAGCTGCGGAGCTGCTCGCTGCGGCTCGGATGCCGGAGCTTGCGCAGCGCCTTCGCTTCGATCTGCCGGATGCGCTCGCGCGTGACGTCGAACTGCTTGCCGACCTCCTCGAGCGTGTGATCCGTGTTCATGTCGATGCCGAAGCGCATGCGCAGCACCTTGGCTTCCCGCGGAGTGAGCTGGGCCAGCACGGCGTGCGTGGTCTCGCGCAGCGACTCCATCGTGGCCTGATCGATGGGCGAGGCCACCGAGGTGTCCTCGATGAAGTCCCCGAGATGCGAATCCTCGTCGTCCCCGATGGGGGTTTCCATCGAGATCGGCTCCTTCGCGATCTTCAGGACCTTGCGCACCTTGTCCTCGGGCATCTCCATGCGCACGGCGAGCTCTTCGGGCGTCGGCTCGCGCCCCATCTCCTGCAGCATCTGCCGGGAGATGCGGTTCAGCTTGTTGATGGTCTCGATCATGTGGACCGGGATGCGAATGGTGCGCGCCTGGTCCGCGATCGAGCGCGTGATGGCTTGACGAATCCACCACGTTGCGTACGTGCTGAACTTGTACCCGCGGCGGTATTCGAACTTGTCCACCGCCTTCATGAGGCCGATGTTGCCTTCCTGGATCAGGTCGAGGAACTGCAGGCCGCGGTTGGTGTACTTCTTCGCGATGGAGATCACGAGGCGCAGGTTCGCCTCCACCATCTCCTTCTTCGCGCGCCGCGCCTTGGCCTCGCCGATCGACACCTCGCGATTCACATCCTTGATGTCGTTGATCGACAGGTGATACGTCTGCTCGATCTGCTCGAGCTTCTTCTGCCGGCGCTCGATCTCATCCTTGAACTTCAGGAGCGCGGCGGAGTACTTCTTGCCCTTGGTGTGCCGGGCGAGCCACTTCGGGCTCGTCTCGTTCTTCGGGAACGTGGCGATGAAGTCCTTGCGCGGCATGCCCGCATCGCGCACGCAGATGATCATGATCTCCTTCTCGAGCTGACGGATTTCCGCCACGTGCGTGCGCAGGTTGAGGATGAGCGCATCGAACATGCGCGGCGAGAGCTTCAGCTCCATGAACTCCGCCGAAAGCTTCTTGCGCAGCTTGACCGTCTTCGGGTCCTTCGGGCCCGCCTTCTCGATGGAGGCGAGCACCTGCTGGTAAAGCTTCGAGAGCGAGGCGAAGCGACGCGCGGCCTCTTCCGGATCCGGACCCGTGTCCACGGCTTCCTCGCCGTCCTCGGCGGCTTCCTCGTCCTCGCTGTCGTCGGCGTCCTCCTCCGGCTCGGCGAGATCCATCTTGGTGGGGTTCTGCGGCTGGGCGATGACGTCCGGCGCATTCGGGTCGATGAACCCGACGATCAGATCCACCAGGCGTGCCTGGCCGGCCTTCACCGGCTCATACGCCTTCAGCAGGAAATCGTAGGTCGGCGGATAGTTCGAGAGCGCCACGCGCACGGCATCGAGGCCTTCCTCGATGCGCTTCGCGATGCGGATCTCGCCTTCGCGCGTGAGCAGCTCCACCGTGCCCATCTCGCGCATGTACATGCGCACGGGATCGGTGGTGCGGCCCAGCTCCGCATCGAGCGCGGCAAGCGCTGCGGCGGCTTCCTCGATGGCTTCCTCATCCGCGGGAGCGGACGGCTCGGCCGAGAGCAACGACTCGGTATCCGGCGCCTTTTCGTACACCGGAATGCCCATGTCGTTGATGGTGTTGACGATATCTTCGATCTGCTCGGGGTCGACGATCTCCGAGGGCAGGTGGTCGTTCACCTGCGCGTACGTGAGATAGCCCTGTTCCTTGCCCCGGGCAATGAGGAGCTTGAGCTGTGACTGTCGGTCTTCGGTCATGGCTGGCAGGCGCGAGAGGCCGATGGCGCCTTTCTTTTCAACAGGTGCGGCATTCTTCGCCGCCGCCTTGGCCTCGGCAGGCGCGGCACTCGCAGCAGCGGACTTCGCCGCTTCACGCACTTCCGCTGCGGGCTTCGCTGCGTGGGCGGCGGAATGCGAGCCGGAAACCGGCTTCTTCGCCGCGGCAGCCACGGACTTGCCCCCTTCCCGCGCAGGCGCGGCCTTGCGGGCCGCGGCGGCCTTCGACGGCTTGCGATCGGAAGTCGAGCGTTTTTTGCTGGCGGGGACTTGAGGCTTTGGCTTACGTGTCATGACGAGCAGGGCCGGTTCGCATTCGATCCCCCTATGTGAGCCTCGGCGAAGACCAACTCAAGGGGCGCCGAAGAAAAGCGCGCAATTCTATGGGAGATGCGCCAACTTGCAAAATCCGTCGTTCGGCAAGGCCGGCGGGCGGCACCCTCACCGGGGGCCGTCCGCGCCGGGTTTTCGAGCAATAAGGCGTTTAAATTCAATCAGTTCACTTTCATCCAAGGCTTCGAGCCCCCGTCGACTCACCTTGGCGTTCAGCGCTTCGAAGCGCCGCGCATCGGCCAGTTCCTGAAGCTTCCGCAGGGCCGCCCGAAGCTCGTTCGCGGCGGCGCCGGCATCTGTAATGAGGTCGTCCTTCTGAAGAAGCCTGACAAGTGACTCCTGTTCCGGTCTATCGGCCCATCGCTGGATGACTTGACCGGAGGACTGGGCAGGTTGTGTCCGCAGGTTGTCCAGCAGTTCACGCAGCAGCTCGATGCCGGGCTCTTCGACACGGTCGAGCCCCGCCCGTTCCTCGGGAGTCACACTGCTCGCAATCGCCGGATATCTCAGCAAGCGGTCCACAGCCTGTCTCACGAGGCTGCCCCGCCCCGCGCTCATCGGCGTGCGCGAGCGGGGTCGCGCAGCGGCTCGCGCCGGCTGCGACGGGGGCGTATCCCCCGATGTGCCCGATGCAGCAGACGCAGGTTTCGCGCCTGCGCTCCAGAGCGCCGTCAGACGCGCCGCCGGCAACCGGATGGCTTCGGCCACCCGTTCGATGAGCAGCTCGCGGTACACGCCGGGCGGCAGCTTCGCGACGAGCGGGCGCGCGCTTTCCGCGAAACGGGCGCGCCCGTCAGCGTGTGAGAGATCCACCTGCGCGGACAGCTCGCGCACGAAGTATTCCGATAGCGGGAGCGCGCCCGCGAGGCGCGCTTCGAATGCCTCTCGTCCTTCCTCGCCCACGAGTGAATCCGGGTCATGGCCTTCGGGGAGGAACAGGAAACGCATCTCGCGCCCTTCGCGGGCTTCGGGCAACGCATGCTGAAGCGCGCGCCAGGCAGCGGCGCGACCCGCGCGATCGCCATCGAATGCGAATACGACTTCGCTCACGAGCCTGAACACGCGCTTGAGATGCTCCGGCGTGGTGGAGGTGCCGAGCGTTGCCACCGCATACGGGATGCCCGACTGATGCAGCCGGACCACGTCCATGTAGCCCTCGACGATGAGGAGCCGTCTCAAGCTCGTGCGCGACTGGCGTGTCTCGAAGAGCCCGTAGAGCTCGCGACCCTTGTGGAAGAGGGCCGTCTCGGGGGAATTCAGGTACTTCGGCTCGCCCTGGTCGATGATGCGCCCGCCGAAGGCGATCACGCGGCCGCGCGCATCGCGGATCGGAAACATCACCCGGTCGCGAAAGCGGTCGTAATGACGTTCTCCGTCGCGGACCTGACCGCGCTCGCGCTCGATGATGAGGCCGGCTTCCGCAAGCTGGCGGCGCGCCGTCTCCGAGCCGCCGAACCGGCGCAGCACCTCGTTCCACGACGGGGGCGCGTAGCCGATGGCGAAGCGTTCGAGTGTCTCGTTCGTGAGCCCGCGGCTGGCCACGTACTGCCGCGCACGTTCGTCGCGTGCGAGCTGTTCCATGTAGAAGCGCGCAACGCGCCCCATGAGCTCGCAGGCCTCGTCGTCCACGCGCTTCGCGGCGCCGGCATCGCCGCCCTCGCGTGGCACTTCGAGGCCCAGCCGGGCGGCAAGGTCCTCCACCGCCTCGGGGAACGAGAGGCGATCGTAGTTCATGAGAAAGCCGATCGCCGTGCCGTGCGCGCCGCAGCCGAAGCAGTGATAGAACTGCTTTTCCGGGCTCACCCAGAAGGACGGCGTCTTCTCGCCGTGGAACGGGCAGCAGGCCTTGTACTCGCGCCCGGCCTTCTTGAGCGGCACGCGCGCGCCGATGAGCTCCACGATGTCGGCGCGTGCGATCAGCTCGTCGATGAAGGTCTGGGGAATGCGGCCCATGAGCGCGCTGAGCAAACCTGTTTGATCAGTGCTGACTACTATGCGCCGGAGTACGGCAGTTTCCCAACGAGCAGCTCCCGGTCAGCGTCGCGCGCGGCGCGAGCCGTACAGCGCTCAGCGAAGCAACACCACGGCCACCGTCAGGGCCAGAAACAAGGCGACGAGCGCACCGGACAGGGCGAAGCGCACGCGCTTGCGCCGAAACGTCTTCAGCGCTTCCGACTGGACATATCCGCGTTGACGGTCCACGCGGAGCACGCCGGCTGCGCGCAGGGACTCCGCCACGTCCCGCTCGGCCGCGGAGAGCGAGTCGAGCCGCACCGTGCCGCTCTCGCGAAGCTTGCGCAACAGACGGCGCTCGCCTTCGAGCCGCTTGGCGATCGCCACGCACGTGAGCGCAATCAGAATGAAGATGACCGCCGTTGCGAAGCCGCGTCCGCCGAACATGGTCAAGGCCTCTCGATGACACGAGAGGCAGCAACACGATGAAGGTGAGAGGAGAGTGTGACGGGCGCGATGGGCGCGTGCAGCGCCACGTCAACCGAGCTTCTGCTTGACGCGCGCACCCACCGCCGCCATGTCGGCGCGGCCGGCCGCCTTGCTCTTCACGACCCCCATGACCTTGCCCATGTCCTTCACGGAGGTGGCGCCCGTGGTGGCGATGGCTTCGGCAATGAGGGCGTCGAGCTCGGCCTCGCTCAGCTGCTCGGGCAGGTAGGACTGGATGACAGCGAGCTCCGCCGCTTCCTTCGCGACGAGATCGCTGCGACCGCCGCTTTCGAACTGCGCGATGGATTCCTTGCACTGCTTCGCCATCTTCTCGAGCACGGCGAGCACCTGCGCATCGTCGAGCGTCACGCGCTCGTCCACTTCGCGCTGCTTGATGGCGGCCAGGATGAGACGCACCGTCGCGAGCCGGTCCTTCTCGCCGGCGCGCATGGCGGCCTTCATGTCATCGGAAATGCGTTCCTTCAGCGTCATGGCTTCGAGGACCGCGGGTGGGATCAGCGGCCCGGACGCATTCCCTCGCGGGAAACGCGCTTCATGTGCCGCTTGATGGCGGCCGCCTTCTTGCGTTTCCGCTCCTGCGTGGGCTTCTCGTAGAATTCGCGCCGGCGCAGCTCGGTGAGGATGCCCGCCTTCTCACAGGCGCGCTTGAAACGCCGCAAGGCGGCATCGAAATACTCGTTCTCGCGAACACGAACGCTCGGCATCCGAACCTCAAACCCTTGATTTGGCTTAAATAACGCGTGGCCCGCAGTATGCGGGGGCGGGGATTCTAAAGGACCCGCGCCCCAAAACGCAAAGGCTCTCGCGAAAGCGCGGCGCTCATCGCGCTTCGCAGTGCCGCCCCGCTCATCCCGACTCATGCGCATCCTGGCAATTGAATCCTCCTGTGACGAAAGCGCCGTAGCGGTTCTGGACCGCCGCAAGGGCTTGCTGGCGCACGAGTTGTTCAGCCAGATCGACCTGCACCGGGTATTCGGGGGCGTGGTGCCGGAGCTGGCTTCGCGGGACCACGTGCGTCGCCTGCTGCCGCTGCTGCGCACCGCACTGGAGAAGGCGGGCACGGGGCCGGTGGATCTCGACGGCGTGGCCTACACCGCCGGGCCGGGCCTCATCGGCGCGTTGCTCACCGGCGCGGCGCTCGCCCGGAGTCTTGCGTACGCGTGGCGGAAGCCTGCCATCGGGGTGCATCATCTCGAAGGCCATCTGCTCGCTCCGCTGCTGGAGCCGGATCCGCCGCCGTTCCCCCATGTGGCGCTGCTCGTGTCCGGCGGGCACACGCTGCTCATCGAGGTGCAGGGCATCGGCCAATATCAGTTGCTCGGGGAAACGCGGGACGATGCGGCCGGTGAAGCCTTCGACAAGGCTGCAAAGCTTCTCGGCCTGCCTTACCCCGGTGGGCCGGAGCTGGCGCGGCTCGCTGAGTCCGGCCGCCCGGATGTCGTCCGCCTGCCGCGGCCCATGCTCGACCGGGCCGGGCTGGAGTTCAGCTTCTCGGGCCTCAAGACCGCCGTGCTGCACGCCACGCGTGAACAGCCGCTCACAGATCAGCGGCGTGCAGACATCGCTCGCGCAGTGCAGACCGCCATCGTGGAGACGCTCACGGCCAAGTCTCTGCGGGCGCTGGAAGCCACCGGTCTCGACGCACTTGTCGTTTCGGGCGGGGTGAGTGCCAACCGCGCGCTGCGAGAACGCATGAGCGCGGCGGCGGCCACGCTGGGTGCGCGCGTTTACTACCCGCGCCTGGAGTTCTGCACCGACAACGCGGCCATGGTCGCGGTTGCCGGGCTCGCCCGGCTCGAAGCCGGCGAACACGAAGGCTTGGGCATTCAGGCGCGCGCGCGCTGGCCTCTCGCCTCGCTCAGTGCCGTGCCCGGCGACGTTCTGCCGAGCGCGCATTCCTCGCCTTCCGCATAATGCGCCCCGCGGCGCATCACCATGACCTTCGCATGACCCAGCAAGACCGAATTTTCCTTCGCGGCCTCGAGATCGACTGCATCATCGGCTTCATCGAGTGGGAACGCCGCATCAAGCAGACCGTCGTCATCGATCTGGAGCTGCCCGTCGATTGCCGCCGCGCCGCCGAGACGGACGAGGTGGAGCACACCGTCGACTACAAGAAGGTCGCCAAGCGCATCATCGCGTTCGTGGAGAGCTCGCAGTTCAAGCTCGTGGAAACCCTTGCGCATCGGATCGCGATGCTCGTGCTGGAGGAGTTCGGCGTCGAATGGGTGCGGCTCTCCGTCAACAAGCCCGGCGCCATCCGCGGATCGCGTGATGTGGGCGTTTCGCTCGAGCGCACCCGGGCCGACCTCGCGCGCGACACCGCGCGCTGATCGACGACCATGCCTCGCGTTTTCGTTGCTGCCGGCAGCAATGTCGAGCCGGAAAAGAATCTCGCCGCCGCCACTGCCGCGCTGGCGCGCGTGTTTCCGGATGTGCAGTTCTCGCCCTGGTATCGCAATCGCGCGGTGGGGTTCGAAGGCGCGGACTTCATCAACCTGGTGGTCGGCTTCACGACGGAGCTGCCGGTGCATGAAGTGGTGGCGCGGCTGCGGGCGATCGAAGAGCAATGCGGCCGGCCGCGGGATGCCCCGAAATGGGCGCCGCGCAGCATGGATCTGGACATCCTCCTGTACGGCGACCTCGTGTGTGACGAGCCGGGCCTGAAGCTCCCCCGGCCGGATCTGCTGAAGCGTGCCTTCATGCTCGGCCCGCTGGCCGATATCGCGCCGGAAGTCAGGCATCCCACGGCGCACGCCACGATCCGCGAGCTGTGGGAGCGGTTCGATCAGGCCGCGCATCCGATGACGCGCGTGCCGGGCACTACCAACTCACACTCCGGCCACCGTCCACCGCCAGGATCTGGCCGGTGACGAAGGGCGCCTGCGTGCAGAAGAAGAGCGCGGCGCGGGCCACGTCCTCCGGTGAGCCGGTGCGCTTGAGCAGTGTGCGATCGATGATCTTCTTGCGCAGCGCCTTGTCCGTCGCGTCCTCCGGCCACATGACCGGGCCCGGCGCGATGGCGTTCACGCGAACGTGAGGCCCGAGCTCGCGCGCCAGCGACCGGGTGAGCATGATGAGCCCGGCCTTCGCCACGCAGTACGTGGTGTAGCGGCGCAGGGGGCGCATGCCGTGAATGTCCGCCAGATTGAGAATCAGCCCCTGCGTCAGGCGCAGGGCCGGCGCCGCCGCCTGCGACAGGAACAGGGGCGCCTTCAGGTTCGTGCCGAGCAGGTCGTCCCAGTGCTGCTCGGTGATCTCCCCGATCTCGGTGGGATAGAAGGACGAGGCGTTGTTGATCAGCACATCGAGTTGCCCGAACGCCTTCACGGCCGCGGCGACCAGGTCGCCGAAGAGGCGGGTGTCCAGCAGGTCCGCCTGCAGCAGGGACACGGATTTGGAGCGTGCCGCATTCAACTCCTGCGCAAGGGCCTTCGCTTCGTCGGCGGAGCGGCGATAGTGCAGAACGACGTTCGCGCCCGCGCGATGCAGCGCGCGTGTCAGCGCGGCACCGATGCGACGAGCGCCGCCGGTGATCAGGACCGTCTTGCCTGCGAGGGGTGCCGGGGAGTGCACGCTCGCTTCGCTCGCAGGGTCTTGCGCCTTCGCCGTCGCGCGTCCCCGGTCGCTCGCGCGTACGGGACGGCTCGTTTTCCGTGTGATCGGTCGTTTTGCTGGCATGGGGAGCGATTATGACGGCATCCGCGTCACCCTCAACGTTGCCGCCGCTGTTGCCCGAAGAGGAGGCTCACTCGCTCGCGGTGATCCGGATGATCCGCGAACGGATTGCGGACGCGGGAGGATGGCTGCCCTTCGAGGCGTTCATGGAGCTTGCGCTCTACGCGCCGGGGCTCGGCTACTACAGTGCCGGCGCGCGCAAGATCGGCGCGGGTGGTGATTTCACCACGGCACCCGAAGTATCGGATCTGTTCAGCGTCTGCGTCGCGCGCCAGTGCGCGGAGGTGTTGGCGCAGACTGGGGGCTCGATTCTGGAGCTGGGGGCTGGCACCGGCCGCATGGCTGCGACCGTACTGGAGCATCTCGCGTCGCTCGACGCACTCCCGGAGCGCTATGCCATCCTCGAAGTGAGCGCGGACCTGCGGGATCGGCAGCGCATGCGCATCGAGCAGCTGCCGGAATCGCTGCAGCGACGTGTCGTCTGGTTCGACACGCTGCCCATGCAGCCCATGCGCGGCGTGATCCTCGCGAACGAAGTGCTGGATGCGCTGCCGTGCCACAGGCTGGCAGTCGTCGACGGCACGCTGCTCGTTTCGGGCGTGAGTGCGGGCGAAGCGTCTGCTCTGGTGGAACGTGAGCGGCCGGCGAGCGCCGAGCTCGCCGCGGAATGGGTTCGGGTGACGCGAGACCTGCCGTACGAGTTGCCGGAAGACTATCGAACGGAAATGTGTCTGCGCGTGGCGCCATGGATCGCCAGCCTGGCAGACACGCTCGAGCGCGGTGTGATGCTGCTGTTCGATTACGGGCTACCGCGCTCGCACTACTACCACCCGCAGCGGGCGGAAGGGACGCTCCGCTGCCACTTCAAGCAGCGCGCGCATGACAACCCGTTGATCAATGTCGGCGTGCAGGACATCACGGCGTGGGTGGATTTCACGCGCGTGGCCGAAGCGGCGGATAGCGCGCAGCTCGGCGTGCACGGTTTCGCCACGCAGGCCGCGTTTCTGCTCGGTCTCGGCATCGAGGGCCTCGTGACTCATCCGCGGCTCGCGAGCGAAGCGCGCCAGTTGCTCATGCCCGGCGAGATGGGGGAAGCCTTCAAGGTCATGGCGCTGACCCGCGGCTTCGATGCGCGTCTGCGGGGATTCTCGGTACAGGACCTGCGCCACCTGCTCTGAGCCTTGCGCGACGGCCCGTGCGAGATGCCCCGTCACCCGCGGGGCAGGGTTTCGCGCGGCGGGCCGTTACTCCGTCGTCACGGCTCCGAACGCCCAGAACGCCAGCACCACGCCGCCGAAGATGATGCGATACCAGGCGAACGACGCGAACGAGTGCCGGCTCACGAAGCGCAGCAGGAAGCGGATGCTCAGCAGCGCGCTGATGAACGAGGCCATGCAACTCAGCGCAAGCGGCCCGCCTTCCTCGAGAGTGAGCTCATGCCGCGCCTTCCAGAGCGAATACACGGTCGCCGCAAGCAACGTCGGAATGGCGATGAAGAACGAAAACTCGGTCGCCGTTCTCCGGTTCATGCCGATGAGCAGGCCGCCGAGAATGGTGGCGCCCGAGCGGCTCGTGCCCGGAAACAGCGCCAGCATCTGAAACAGGCCGATCTTGGCGGCATCGGCGGCGCGGATCTCATCCACCGCCTTGATGTGTTCCGAGTGCTTGCGTTGCTCCGCCCACAGAATGAGCACGCCACCCACCACGAGCGCGAGTGCGACGGGCACCGGCGAGAACAGCAGCTGCTCGATGCGCTCGCCGAACAACCACGCCGGGATGGCGAAGATGACGAATGCGATCAGCAGGTTGACGAGGAACCGCCGGGCGCCGGCCTCGTGAAACATCGAGACGCCCGTCTTCCACAGGCGCACGCGATATTCCCAGCACACGGCCAGGATCGCCGCGCCCTGAATGATGATGAGCGCTCGCGTCACCTCATCCCCCTGCAGCCCGAGCAGGGAGCGCGTGAGGATCAGGTGACCGGTGCTCGAAATCGGCAGGAACTCGGTAATGCCCTCGACGAGGCCGAGGATCAGCGCATCGAGCCAGCTCATGCGCGGCGGACTTTCTTCTTCAATGGAACTCCCTGGATCAAGCGGGCTTTGCAGTCTGCTTCACGGATTTCAGCACGGCGAGGCGCTTGTCGCGAAGCTTTTCGCCAATGGCCGGCCCGGCAAGGTTCTGCCGTTCCTCTTCGGACAGGGTCACGGTGAGCGCGGCATTCAGCGCTTCGCGCAGATAGTCGGCCTGAGGGTACGGCCGATCCTCCAGCCCGAGGCGGCCGCGCGCGTCGCACTCGCAGGCCGCGAGGAATTCGCGAAAGCGGTCCGGCCTGCGGAAAGCGTCGGTGTTCTCCAACAGCTCCAGCACCGTGGAGGGCCGCAGCTCCAGCGCGCGATGAACGAGCGTGTGGTAGCGCGACACGATGATGCCGAGATCCCGCAGATGGCGCGGCACCTTGAGTCGCGCGCAGAGCGCTTCGATGGGCTCGACCCCGAGCTCCTCATGCCCGTGATGTTTCGGCCATTTCGACCGCGGCGTGCGGGCCTTGCCCAGATCGTGAACGAGCACCGCGAACCGGATGGCAGAGGGCACGCCCAGTTTCGCCGCGAGCCGCAACGCCATCATCACGTGCACACCCGTGTCGATTTCCGGATGCCACTGGGCAGGTTGCGGCACGCCGTAGAGGGCGGCCAGCTCCGGAAAGATCACCTGCAGCGCGCCGCACTCGCGCAGCGTCTCGAAAAAGACGTCCGGCCGCCGTTCGCCGAGCGCACGGAAGGTTTCCTGCCATACCCGCTCGGGGACGAGCGCGTCCACTTCGCCGGCGGCCACGATCCGCTTCATCAGCTCACGGGTGTCCTCGGCCACGCTGAAGCCGAGCTCTGCAAAGCGCGCGGCGAAGCGCGCCACACGCAGGACGCGCACCGGATCTTCGACGAAGGCTTCGGACACGTGTCGCAGCACGCGCGCCTCGAGATCGCGCCGGCCGCCATAGGGGTCGATGAGCGTGCCGTCCATGTCCTCCGCCATGGCGTTGATGGTGAGGTCGCGCCGCTTGAGGTCTTCCTCCAGCGTGACGTCGGGCGAGAACTGCGTGGTGAAGCCGCGATATCCCGGCCCCACCTTGCGCTCGACGCGCGCGAGCGCGTATTCCTCCCGCGTTTCCGGGTGCAGGAACACGGGGAATTCCTTGCCGACGGGCAGATAACCCTGTCGCTCGAGCTCTTCCGGACGTGCGCCGACCACTACCCAGTCGCGCTCGTGAACCGGCAGGCCGAGCAGACGGTCTCGTACGGCGCCACCAACCAAGTAGACTTGCATGCCCGAATGTTAACTGCTCGAAGGCTCGTCAGGGCCTTGACCATTGTTGCCGTGCTCTCCTCGCTGCAAGCGTGCGGCACGATGTATCTGGCGCAGGCCGCGCGGGGCCAGTGGCAGGTGATGCATGCGCGCGAGCCGATCGACGTCGTCCTCGCCCGCAAGGACACGCCCGAGGATCTGCGCGCGCGGCTCGTGGAAGTGCAGGCCGCGAGAGCGTTCGCCACGCGCGAGCTGGGCCTGCCGGACAATGGCAGCTATCGCACCTACGCGGATCTCAAGCGCCCTTTTGTGGTGTGGAACGTCGTTGCGACGCCGGAATTCTCCGTGGAGCCGCAGCGGTGGTGCTTCCCCATCGCCGGGTGTGTGGCGTATCGCGGCTATTTCAGTGAAAGCCGCGCGGAGTCCTTCGCAAACACGCTCCGCAATCGTGGGCTCGACGTCATGGTCGGCGGCGTGCCGGCGTATTCCACGCTCGGCCGGTTTTCGGATCCCGTGCTGAACACGATGCTCGGCTATGGGGACACCGAGCTGGCCGCCATCATTTTTCACGAGCTGTCGCATCAGGTGGTGTACGTGGCGGGTGATTCGGAGTTCAACGAGGCATTCGCCACCACCGTGGAGCAGGCCGGCATCGAGCGGTGGCTCGAGCTCCGCGGACGCGCGGACCTGTACCAGCGTTATCAGACGCGGCGCCAGCGCGAGCAACTCTTCATCGCGCTATTCACGAGTACGCGAAACCGATTGGCAGATCTGTACGCAAAGGAAATGCCCGCAGAGGTCATGCGAAAACGTAAGCGCGCCATCTTTGCAGAGCTCGAGGACGACATCCGCACACTCGAGAAGAAGCTGGGCATCACGTCTGGCTACCGGCGCTGGATGAAGGAAGGACTGAACAACGCCCACCTTGCGTCCGTGGCCACGTATTACGACTGCGTGCCTGGGTTCCAGCGCCTGCTGGATCTCCACAACGGCAACTTGCCTGCGTTCTACGAAGCCGTGCGGGAGTTGGCACGAAAACCTCGCGCCGAACGCCACGCCCAGCTTTGCAGCAAGCCCACCCCGCCAGCGGCGAATCCGACGGTCACGTCCACTGCGAGCACCCCTTAGCAGGCTGTTGAAAAGCAGTTCGCGCGCGGACCACCGACGGCCGGGGTCAGGTGCCGCGAAGTCGTGCTTTCCTCAAACGTAAAACCGTCAGAAGGCGCTTTTCAGCAGCCGCAGGGCGCTGGCGTCAGGATTTGTGCCGATACGCCTCGAGATGACGCCCCGCGAAGCGCCCGGACAGCCATGTGCCTGCAACGGCATGCAGGCTCACCGGATTGATGCCGAGACGCGCGCATCCGTTCTCGCGGCACACGCTGTCGATCGTGAGTGACCTGAAGTTGTCCATCGTAAAGGGCTTGCCAGGCAACAGCCCCATCACGAGCGCCTGAATGCGTGCGAGCGCATCCGGCAACGGGATCACGTGACAGGGCAGCCCTCCTGCGGACGCCGTCTGCCGCACAAGCTCCGCAAGCGTCATGACGTCTGGCCCGCAAAGCTCGTAGGTGTTGCCGATCGTGCGAGCATCCTCCAGCGCGCGCACAAAGGCTTTTGCCACGTCATGCAGGTAGATGGGAGCGAACCGCGCGTGGGGGCGCGCAAGCGGCAGAAAGCCGGCGCTCATCTTCAGCAGGCGAGCGAAGCGATTGGTGAGCGTGTCGTCCGGGCCAAAGATCACGGACGGACGGAAGATCGTGGCCTGAAGCCCCTCTGTCGAGCGCACGTGCCGTTCGGCCTCCGCCTTGCTCCTGAGGTACTCGCTGGGCGCATCGGGTGCCGCGCCCAGCGAGCTCATGTGCAGCAGCCGTGGAACACGCGCATTGCGCATGGCCGCGACCACCTTCGCGGCAAGGTCTGCGTGCACGGAACGAAAGGTGGCACGGCCGTGCTCGTTGAGCGTGCCGATGAGGTTGATCACCACGTCCATGCCATCGAAGAGCGAGCCGAGCACGCGCGGCTCATGCACGTTCGCCACGACGAGCTCGAGGGTGGGCAGCACCTTGAGGTGATTTCCGCGCGCGACGTGCCGCGTGGGCACGCGCACGCTGTGCCCCGCTTCCGCAAGGCGTGTGACGAGTTCCGTGCCGACGAACCCCGTGCCGCCGAGCACGCAGACGTTCAGAGCTTTGGGCGCCATGAACCAGGACACCGGAACCGGAGTCGGACGAAGGCCGTGGCCTCGTCCCCAACAATCGCAGCGGTCGATTCTTCCAGAATACCTATCGAACCGGGATCAGCAGAACCGTTTTCCCGCGCCGCACTTCGAGCACGAGGGTCGACGCACCCTTGGCTCGCTCGCGCAGCTGCTGCAGGTTCGTGACCTTGCCGCGATTCACGCCGATGATCACGTCGTTGTTCCGCAGCCCGCCCTGCGCAGCGGCGCTGCCAGGCTCCACCGAACGCACGAGCGCACCGGCGCCCTCGGGTGCATCCGCAAGACTTGCGCCCTCGAGGCCGCCGTGAATGGCGTTCGACTCCTGCGGCGTCGTTTCCCTGGCGGGCGCTTCCGCCGAATCCGCGATCACGGCGGTGAGCTTCTGCGGCTTGCCATCCCGCAGCACGCCGATGTCCACCTTGTCCCCGACGCGCAGCATGCCGATGGCGTTACGCAGCTCCGAGTTCGACTTCACCGTGTGACCGTTCACGGACGTGATCACATCCCCGATGCGCACACCCGCCTTGTCGGCCGCGGAACCTGCCACGACCTGCGACACCAGCGCGCCCTGCGTGTCCGACAGCCCGTACAGCTTTGCGATGTCCGGCGTCAGGTTGTAGATGCTCACGCCGAGCAGCCCGCGCTTCACCGAGCCGAACTTGATGAGCTGGTCCATCACGCTGCGCGCCATGTTCACCGGAATGGCGAACCCGATGCCGATGTTGCCGCCGGTGCGCGAGAGGATCGCGGTGTTGATGCCGATCAGCTCGCCGCGCAGATTGACGAGCGCGCCGCCGGAGTTGCCGGGATTGATGGACGCATCGGTCTGAATGAAGTCCTCGTAGCCGTCCGGATTGATGCCGGAGCGGGACAGCCCGCTGATGATGCCGGACGTGACCGTGTGCTGCAGGCCGAACGGGTTGCCGATGGCCACGACGAAGTCGCCGACCTCGACCTTGGAGGAATCGCCGAGACCGATCTGTGTGAGGTTGTCGGACTTCACCTTGAGCACTGCAACGTCCGAGGGCGCATCGCTCCCCACGAGCTCTGCCTTGAGGTCGTGCCCATCCTGCAGCGTTACGGTGATCTCGCTCGCGTTCTCGACGACGTGAGCGTTGGTGACGATGTAGCCGTTCTTCGCGTCGAAGATGACGCCGGACCCTGCGCTCTGGAACGGACGAGAACGCGGGCCGCTGCCGGGCGGCACGTCAAAGAAGCGGCGGAAAAAGGGATCTTCAAGAAACGGGTTGCCGGGCCCGCTCTCCTTGATCGTGCCCTTCGTGGAGATGTTCACCACTGCGGGCGACACGCGCTTGATCATCGGCGAGAGCGACGGCAGCGGGGTTTCCCCTACCGCAGAGGGCAGGCCCGAGCCCGACTGCGCCGGGGCGACCGCGCTCAGGAACAGCAGCGCTATGAGCGACAGGGAAGCGCGTGACATGGTGTTTCCAGGGTCGAACGCAACTGCGAACCGATGGATTCTAAATGCCCCGGCGGTCCGTGTCAGACCGCCGGAAAGAGTGGCTTGCGACAATCTGCGAGCGGGCTGCCGGAGATTTCTGCGCAGCCCGCCCGCGAAAGCGGCGTGAAGCGCGAAGCGGCTCAGGCCGCCTTGATCTCGATGCGCTTCGGCTGGACCGCTGCAAGTTTCGGAATGCTCACTTCGAGCACACCGTTTTCGTGCCTGGCCGTGATCGCAGACACGTCCGCCGTCTCCGGAAGTGTGAAGCGGCGAAGGAAGCGGCCGGAGACGCGCTCGATGCGCTCGTAGCCCTTCGCATTCTCACGGTGCTCGCTGCGACGCTCGCCGCGCAGCGTGAGCACGCCGTTTTCGGCGGTGATCTCGATATCTTTCTTGTCGACGCCAGGCAGATCGGCTTGCACGACGTAGCGAGTGTCTTCCTCACGCACGTCCACCGATGGCAGCCAGGTCACCGTATTCGCGGCAGGCGTCAGCTCCTCATCGAAGAAACGGCTCAGATCGCGATGAAAGTGGCTCAGCAGCCGGAAAGGCTCGTAACGAACGATGGTCATGTCAGGCTCTCCAGAAGTTTCGCGCCACACGCGCGGCTGACGGCGATTTGCGGACTGCACTGCCGCTTTCAAGCCCAAGTACCTGGCGCGCGATGCGCGTCACGAGAGCGCAGCCGCGAGCGTCGCCTGTGAACATCGTGTGCAGAACCTGTGCAATAGCTGGGCACAATATCTTGGGGTGAGGCGCTGCGGGCCGATGCGCGGTGCGAGCGCATTTTTCGCATCGATTCGCGCCGCACGTTGTCTCGTAAGCGACTGATCCGGAATAATAATTTCGAACCGAATTCAGAGCTGAGTGAATCTTGACGGCTCTATTGCACGTCATTAGGCTCTGTTCCCCGACACAACATCTTGTATCGCTCAGCTCTCTCGAACAGAGCGAACAAGCGGGCGTATCGGGGAGTTTCCGAAGGGGAAGTCGCGTCGGGCAGCAGGCCCCATCTCACCGCGCCTTGCTGCACGTGTGCATGCCTGTGCTGGGAAGCGTGCGGCGCCTCTTTGGATTTGTACAGACGGCCGCAAGAAAAACCGGAGCGCTGCGGGTCCATGAACACCGTCGTGAAGATCGAACCCAAAGAGATCGATTCCATCGCCTTTCAGGAAGCATCCCTGGATATCTGGGACAAGAAATACCGGCTCACCGCCAAGGACGGCACGCCGATCGACAAGACCATGGACGACACCTACAAGCGCGTGGCTCGCGCGCTTGCAGATGTCGAGCGTGAAGAGGTGCGCGAGCACTGGTACGACCGCTTTCTCTGGGCGCTGCGTCGGGGCGCCATCCCGGCCGGCCGCATCACCTCGAATGCGGGCGCGCAGGAGCACAAGCCGGCCACCTCGACCATCAACTGCACGGTGTCCGGCACGATCCTCGATTCCATGGACGACATCCTGCGCAAGGTGCACGAGGCCGGCCTCACGCTGAAGGCAGGCTGCGGCATCGGCTACGAGCACTCCACGCTTCGACCGCGCGGCGCCTATGTCTCCGGCGCGGGCGCGTATACGTCCGGGCCGCTGTCGTTCATGGATATCTTCGACAAGATGTGCTTCACCGTGTCCTCCGCCGGCGGTCGGCGCGGGGCGCAGATGGGCACGTTCGATGTCGGCCATCCGGATGTCATGGAGTTCATCCGCGCCAAGCGCGAGAACGGGCGGCTGCGTCAGTTCAATCTGTCGCTGCTGATCACCGATGAGTTCATGCAGGCGGTGCGCGAGGACCGCGAGTGGAAGCTCGCCTTCCCGCTCTCCCTGAAGGAATACGAAGCCGAAAAGCCGGATCTCACCGACAGCAGCAAGTTCATCTGGCGCGAGTGGCCCGTGCACGAAGGCTACGTCGTGCAGGACGACGGCCTGGTCGCGTGCAAGGTGTACAAGACGCTGCCGGCGCGCCGCATGTGGGACGTCATCATGAGCTCCACGTACGATTTCGCGGAGCCCGGCTTCATTCTCATTGACCGCGTCAACGAGATGAACAACAACTGGTGGTGCGAGAACATCCGCGCCACCAATCCGTGTGGCGAGCAGCCGCTGCCGCCGTACGGGTCGTGCCTGCTCGGCTCGGTGAATCTCACGCGGTTCGTGCGGCATCCCTTCACGGAATTCGCGGAGTTCGACTGGGCGGAGTATCGCGAGGTGGTGCGCGTCTTCACGCGCATGCTCGACAACGTGGTCGAGATCAACGGCCTGCCGCTCGAGAAGCAGCGCGAGGAAATCCTGCGCAAGCGTCGTCACGGCATGGGCTTCCTCGGCCTCGGCAGCGCCATCACCTGCCTTGGCATGAAATACGGCTCGCCGGAATCCGTGCGCTTCACCGAGGATGTCTCGCGCGAGATGGCGCTGGCGGGCTGGGAGGCCGGTCTCGAGCTTGCGCGCGAGAAGGGCCCGGCGCCCATCATGAACGAGGAGTTCACCGTCACCCAGGAGATGCTCCGCAAGCGTCCCGAGATGGCGCGGGATGGCTGGAAGCCCGGCGCGAAGATTCCCGGCCGCCTGCTCCACGCGCGCTACAGCCGCTACATGCAGCGCATCGCCGAAGTGAATCCGCAGCTCGTGCACGAGCTGGCGGAAGTCGGCGCGCGCTTCACGCACCACACGTCCATCGCGCCCACGGGCACCATTTCGCTTTCGCTCGCGAACAACGCGTCGAATGGCATCGAGCCCACCTTCGCGCATCACTATTTCCGCAACGTGATCCGCCCGGGCAAGAAGACGAAGGAGAAGGTCGACGTGTTCTCCTTCGAGCTGCTGGCGTATCGCGAGCTCGTGAATCCGCGCGCCATGCCGGGCTCGACGAACCCGGCCGAGAAGCTGCCGGACTACTTCACGGCCGCGGATGAGGTCACGCCGAAGCAGCACGTGGATATCCAGGCCGCCGCGCAGAAGTGGGTGGATTCGTCCATCTCCAAGACGGCCAACGTCCCCACGGACTACAAGTACGAGGACTTCAAGGACATCTACCTCTACGCCTACGAGCGGGGCTTGAAGGGCTGCACCACCTTCCGCTTCAACCCCGAGGCGTTCCAGGGCGTGCTCGTGAAGGAAGAGGATCTCAAGAACACGAAGTACGTCTTCACGCTCGAGGACGGTACGGAGATCGAGGCGCGCGGCGACGAGGAAATCGAGTACGACGGCGAGATCCACACGGCGGCGAATTTGTTCGATGCGCTGAAGGAGGGGTACTACGGCAAGTTCTGAGCGGCGCCTTCCGGCCCGCCGGCACCGTCACAGCCCCCGACACCCAAGGAACCCATCGTGAGCGCCATCAAGATCGACAAGAAAATCGTCAAGTACCGCGTGCAGAAGCCGGCGGACACGCCGGCGGATGACGCGCCGTCCTCCGCGTCCGAAACGAGCGTGAAGGACAAGAACGGCCGCACCGCCAAGGTCATCCGCATGACCGAGGAGGTGCAGCGCCCTGAAGTGCTCATCGGCTCGACGTACAAGATCAAGACGCCCGTGTCGGATCACGCCATGTACGTCACGATCAACGACATCGTGCTGAACGAGGGCACGGAGCACGAGCAGCGGCGGCCGTTCGAGATCTTCATCAACTCGAAGAACCTCGATCACTTCCAGTGGATCGTGGCGCTGACGCGCATCATCTCGGCGGTGTTCCGCAAGGGCGGCGACGTCACCTTTCTCGTGGACGAGCTGAAAGCCGTGTTCGATCCGCGCGGCGGCTACTGGCAGCCCGGCGGGAAGTTCATGCCCTCGATCATCGCGGAGCTGGGGTACGTGATCGAGCGGCACCTGCAGACGATCGGGCTGCTGAAGAAGCCCGAGCTGGATCCGCATCAGAAGAAGCTCGTCGAGCAGAAGCGGGCGGAGTTCGAGGCGCGCACGAAGCAGACGGACGCGTTCTCGAATTCGCTGTTCCCCGAAGGCGCCCAGCTCTGCTCGAAGTGCAGCACCGCGGCCGTCGTGATGATGGATGGGTGCATGACCTGCCTGAACTGCGGCGACTCGAAATGCGGCTGAGGAGTGTCGACGACTAGAAGCTGACGAGCTTGTGGGAGACCCCAAAAGCTGAGACTTGGACCCCATAAGGTGAGACTTCGGACCCCATAAAGTGAGACTTGGGCACCTTTGAAATCAAAGCGTTACAAGATTGTGGACCCCATAAGATGAGACTTCGAATTGCAAACGGGGGTCGTGAGTTCAATTGCAGGGAACTTTGCACGCCCTTAGTTCAACAGGCCCGCTCCTTATGGGGCGGGCCTTCTGTCGGCAACCAGAACCAATAACAAGGCAAGGAGTTCTGCGCTCCTGCTGAGAGCACACATGGAAGGCGATACTCAACTACCCGGGCGCCGAATCCTGTCTATCGACGGTGGCGGGATACTAGGTGCTTTCCCCGCCGCATTCCTCGCTGCTCTTGAGCAGCATCTCGCGAAGCCAATCGGCTCCTATTTCGATCTCATCGCAGGGACCTCGACCGGAGGGATTATTGCCATCGGCCTGGCGATGGGGCTGAGCGCAGCGGAGCTTCTCAGCTTGTATGAAAGGCGTGGCCCCGAAATCTTTGGTCAGGGACGTGGACCGATCCTCAACTTCATTTCCGGCGCGGTGCGATTGGGGCGCTGGATCGTAGCAAACAAGCACGATTCCAGCGCGCTGCAGTGTGTCCTCGAAGACGTGCTCGGCGAAAAGCGAATTGGGGATGCGAAGACCCGTCTGCTTATTCCCGCCTGGAACCCGGTGGTCCGCTCGGTCTACATCTACAAGACGGCGCACCATCCGAGACTAAAGCACGACTACAAAGCTCTGGCCGTGGATGCTGCGCTGGCGACTGCGGCTGCTCCAACCTACTTTCGTCAACACGTCACACGGCACGCCGTCGGGTTGACCGATGGAGGCACGTGGGCGAATAACCCCATAGCGCTCGCGGTTGTCGAGGCGATTGCCCTGCTGGGGTGGCCGCGTGACTCTCTTCACGTCCTCAGCCTTGGGTGCTTGGAAGAAACCTACACCATTCGCAAATGGGCAGGGCTCAGCACGCTCGGTCAAAAAGTCATCAATCTCTTCATGGACGGCCAGTCTCACGGCGCGTTGGGAATCGCAAAGCTTCTGACCGGCGACGGGCATGAACGGACGGCGATCTATCGCGTCAATCAGACGGTCCCGCAAAGTACCTATCGCATGGATGACCCAACAGTCATCCAGGACCTCAAGGGGCTCGGATACACGCTCGCCAGAAGTCGGCAGCCGGAACTGGAGCCCGTGTTCTTCAGGACTCCCGCGAAGCCATTTGTCCCGTTCTATACGCTTGAGGAGAACTCGTCTGTGGCCGAGAAGGAGACGGCATCAGCATGACTATCGATGTTCGAAGATATTCAGACCTTCTGGAGAGTGTCGCAAGCGAGCTGGACATCTCGCCTGAGAAGTATCAGGAAGCTGTTAATCGCTATCAGACCATCGGGCGCTGGCTTCAGGAGGGTGCGTATCCCGCTTCTACCCATGAACCAGATATCTATGTCCAGGGATCGTTTCGACTCGGCACGATTGTCAGACCAATCCGGAACGGAGTCGAGGCATCCTACGACATCGATCTGGTGTGTGAGCTCCAGATAACTAAGGAAAGGACGTCGCCGCAGGCGGTCAAATCGATGGTCGGCAATCGCCTCCGAGAGCATGGCACCTACAGGAGACTACTCCAACCCGAAGGTCGACGATGCTGGACGCTCCAGTACGCAGAACAGGACGGCGTAGGCTTTCATATCGATGTTCTTCCCGCGGTTCCTGACGGACGCGGTCTGCCGGATACCGCAATCGCGATCACGAACAAGAACGGTTCTGCGTACTCATGGTCCCCGAGCGATCCTCGTGGCTATGGCGAATGGTTCGATAGCAAGAACGCGTTTGCATTTGCCCGGGTTGCCATCGAAGAAAAGAGAAGGCTTCAGCGCCGTGCCGCGCTGATCTTCGAGAGCATTGACAAGGTTCCAGATCTGCTGGTGCGCACTCCGCTTCAGCGTTCAATCCAGCTGATGAAACGTCACAGAGATCTGCGATTTAACCATCCCGACCGCGTTGAGTACGCGCCGATCTCGATCATCATCACAACGCTCGCGGCACATTTGTATGGCGGCGAAGCCGACGTGTATTCGGCCCTGTCCGCGATCCTACGCAAGCTTCAGGCACACACGGGGCTTCTTGAAGGTAAGTCGATAGATCCCGCACTAGCCACGATGGGCCTGATCAGGCGTCGGCCGGACGGCACTTGGTACATCGGGAATCCGGTGAGGCCAGAGGAGAATTTTGCAGACCGCTGGCACGAGAATAACCATGCGCGTGCTCGCGCCTTCTTCTCGTGGGTAACCCAGCTCCAGGAGGATCTTCTCGATGTTGTGAACAACCCGGATCCGCGATTCGTCAAGGAGCATCTGGGTCGGACCTTGGGTTCCGCGGTCGTCACAAGAGCCTTCGAAAGCTTGATTCCGGTTGGATCGGTCAACGACGGACCACCTCGTATCCATATCGTCAACGCACCGAAGCCGTGGAAAGAGAGGTGACAGCGGACTTTCAAGAACAGCTCGCCGAACTCACCAGCGTACACAGGCAGCTCACCAACATTACCGAACGTCAGCACGAGATAGTTGTCTCTGGTTCCCTGCCGTTTGAGGCGTTTGCGGATGGGCTGGAAACCATTAGGGGGTCCTTCGACATTGAGCTGACAATCCCCAGGTCCTTCCCTGAGTCACTACCCCGGGTCAGGGAGACAGGGAGGCAAATCGAGTCAAGTTATCCCCATCTAAATCCGGACGGAACGCTTTGTCTTGCCCTTCCGGTTGAGCAACGGCGAGTGTTGCGCGAGCAACCTACGTTTCTGGAGTTCGTCAACCGATTGGTTATCCCATTCCTTTACGGGTACTCATACTGGAAGAAGCACGGACAGCACCCGTTCGGTGAGCAAGACCACGGCGACGCAGGAGTTCTTCGATACTACCTCGATACTTTACAGCTCCGCGATAAAGTCGCTGTGCTTGCCGTTCTCAGTTTCCTCTTGATGCACGGCTATCGTGGTCATCATGACTGTCCGTGCGGCAGTGGCCTCAGGGTCCGAGGCTGTCACGGGACAGCCCTTTTGCAGCTGTATCAACTCCACACAAGACATACCTTGCAAAGCGACTTCCTGGCCGTGCTGCGGATCTGCATCGATGGGTGTCGGGCAGGGCGCCTTTCTATTCCGCAATCCTTAAGGCGTCAAGTTGATCGTATTTTGCGCAAGCTGAGCCGACGATGAAATCGCGATTCGCGGTCCGGGTGTGGGATGTCCCCCGGTATAGGCTTCCACTGGACACCCACTTGAGCCAAATTGATGCGTGAGGGTGTTGTAGTGGTTCACCATCCCGGTGGAGGGCACGATCCACGCATAGGATTGCCCGCTCTTCGGATGGCGCCGTCGCTCGGTGCGAAACACCGGAGTTTTCTCCTGCGCCTTGCCGATGAACAGCAGTCCCTCGCGGCCCTTGAAACGGGCGAGATACTCCTGGGCCACATCATCCTTGCGCTGGCCTTTCTCGAAGCGAATGAGCGGGATGCCCTGCTCCTTGGCAAAACACTCCAGCCGGGCGACGAAATCCTCGCTGATCGGTTTCATCAGGGCCGAGGAGGCAAAGGTATGTCCACGATGGAAGCGGAAGAACCCCACCACCCCTTTGTCATGCTGGAGCTGCGGCACATAGGCGTTCAGATACATCCGGTCAACACACTCCAGCTCCAGCTGCACGTGCGACTGAAGGACTTCGGCTACCGAATGCGGTATTGTCATTCCGGGCTCCGGTCGTCATCGGTCCCTCGGGACCACCAATCGCCTCGGCGATTAAATATTTGGGAGCGAGTTTATCGCCACCCGTGCTCGACCGGAGCCCGCTCATTCCGACGACCTTCAGCACACCACCCTACAACTCGTCGGTCTGAGGCGAAGCCTCGTTAGTTATCAGCTGTCTACTTGACGGGGAAGCTTACGGTCAGAACCTGTATCCCCCACTCACGGATAGCCAGGGCTTGTCATCGCGCGTATCAGACTCGGGAGCGCCGCCTTTGGTGCGCCAGGCGAGCGCCGCGTCGACGTTCCACCCACGGTCCGCATATCGCAGACCCAAACCCGCCCCGGCGATGGAGCGGGTGTTGTCGGTGATCGCCGGGATGATCCGAGCCGGGTCTGCGTTGATCTTCACGCTTCCCGCATCAAAGAAGAGGTAGGGCTCGGCGGAGCCCACGCGGTAGCGTCCCTCGATCTGAACAAACCAGCCTTCGTCACCGTTGCCTTCGCCTTCAGGATAGGCCCGTACGCCCCTCGCGCCGCCGAGAATGAAGCTCTCGGATGAATCTAGGTTCCCGCCAGCCCACTGCAAGGAAGCCCGCCCGAAGAGCGTCAGATTGGCGATCGGGGTTGAGTTGAGCCGCGCAATGTCGAAGTTCCACTTGCCGAAGTTGCCCCGGGTGCCGGTATTCGATGCAATATCGGCAGCAGTGAGCGCGGCGTCCAGCTTCAGCCGCCCGACTGTGTAGACCGCCTGGCCATAGGTCATCCCCCAGGTATCGCGTCGGTCAAACTGCAGCGTCACGGGAATCAGGTCGCTTCGCTTGGTGTTGCGCACGCTCACCGCATCCTGGCGGTCTGCCAGGTCCTTGGTTTGATAAGCGAGTCCCACGACCAAGTTGATATTCCGCGAGCGAATCAGCGGATAGGACAAGCCGAGACTTGCGACTTTCGCCGTCCCGTGGGCTTTCAGGTCGGCAAAATCCTTGCCTAGTTCGTAATAGGTGTGGCTGTAATCGAGTCTCGCCCGCAGGCCGCTTTTTTTAAGCGGCATGCCATAACTTAAGCTGCCCAGCCACAAGTCTTCGTCGGTGTAAAGGAGCTGGAGCCTGAATTGGTCGCCCAGCATGAAAGGGCTGTCGCTCTGAATGACAGCTTTGGTGCGGTATTGGCCGGTGTATCGGTTGCCGTAGTTGTCTGCGCCCGCTTCTCCTTTGACCATCCGCTCGCGTGAGACCTCAACCACCAGATCGCCCGTACCGGCATCCCGCCCGGGACGCAGGATGGGAGCCACCTTCACCCCAGGCTGGTCAGCCAGAATCAAAAGGGCACGATCCAGGGAGGAGGATTCAATGACCGCCCCTGGCGCGAGATGCGCGAGATACCCGTCCGCTGCCTCTGCCAGATCTCCCCGTGCAGCCACCTTGCCGTAGCGGCCCTCGATGATTTCGATTAAAAGCACGCCGTCGGCAACGCGTTGCGCTGGGATCACGGCACGAGCAAACGGGTAGCCCGCAGCACGGTAGTGCTCGGTGATGCGCCGCGCGAGTCCCTGCAGACCAGCAAGATCGTAATGGCTGTCTTTGACCTCGCCGAGCACAGACCGAAGCTCCGCCTCCGAAAAGACTGTGTTCCCAGAGAACTTCACTCGGGTCAGGGTCACGCTCGCTCCGTCATGCAGCGCAGTCGTTTCGGGAGGCGCCTGAACGCTCACCTCCGGTGTCGGGCGCGGTGCGGGAAGCGTCGGCGGGCGTGTTTGCTGCAGTACTTGCCCAGCATCAGGTTGTTGCTGCGTCCACGCGGGATGTGCGGCGATCAGGGCAGCCGCAAGCACGGTTATGCGGTAGGTCATTTACAGACTTCCTTTCGAAGCTTCTTGTTCTTCGTCGTCGGACAAAACATCCTTGGGCAGTCGGATGCCGGTGCCTTCGACTTGAGTAGTGACGTCGGCGCGATCTGTGGAGATCGTCGGTTGCGCAGTGCTCCGATAGAAGCCGGCCAGAGCAGCTAGCAAGGCGCTCTTGCCTGCAGATGCGTCACCGGGAACCGACTCGCCCGGACCCGGGGCAGCCGCAATGGTCAGGTTGGCACCCACATAAGTGATCGCATAGTTGGGGTTGCTTGCGCCGGTCACCGTACCTTGCTGGATGGCGTAGATGCCCACGTCTTCGCCAGCCGCGCGCGAGAGGCTACCGGTGAGCGTTTCGCCCGCAACCAGCCCACATGGAGCCGAAGCGTTGCCGCAGCCAGTTGTATAGGTGAGCGGTGGATCCGCGTGGCCTGCTGTCTTGCTTTTGGCATCTGCAGTAACAGTGATGGGGCGGGGCGTGATGTTCGCCGTGGCCGATCCGGTGGCGTTGGCGAGACTGTAGTTGCCTGCATCCGCGCCAGAGAGCGCCCCGCCCGCGATGCTGACGGTCTTGCCCGTGCCGGCGTTCTTGTCGGCGAAGCTGCCCGTGGCGCTGATGGTGACACTATCGCCCGCGATGATGTCGCCGCTCGTGCCTGTCACCGTGGCGGCCGTGGTGCCGTCGTAGACCTTGTTCGCCGCCGCGTAGCTGGCCGTGAGCGACTTGGGCGTGATGTTCGCCGTGGCCGATCCGGTGGCGTTGGCGAGACTGTAGTTGCCTGCATCCGCGCCAGAGAGCGCCCCGCCCGCGATGCTGACGGTCTTGCCCGTGCCGGCGTTCTTGTCGGCGAAGCTGCCCGTGGCGCTGATGGTGACACTATCGCCCGCGATGATGTCGCCGCTCGTGCCTGTCACCGTGGCGGCCGTGGTGCCGTCGTAGACCTTGTTCGCCGCCGCGTAGCTGGCCGTGAGCGACTTGGGCGTGATGTGATAGTCCACGCTGCGCGTGCCGATGAGGTCGTAGCCGTCCTGCGTCGAATAAAGCGCGGCGGTGTAGTTGCTGGCGTTCTTTTGCCCACGCAGCGTGCCGCCAAAAAGCACTTTGCTGCTATCGTGCGACGCCGTGATGGTGAACAGCCCGGCGGGTACGGTCGTCACTGCTACGCCATCGTAAGTCTTGCTGCCGGGGCTAGCGGAATCGATGGTCAGCGGCGTGAGGAAGCTGCGCAACAGCGGTGTGGTGTCCCCCTCATAGATGCGCCAGACCTTGCCCGTGCCGCCGGCATCGTCGATGTCCCAGCCCGCGCCGGTGAAGGTGGCCAGTTGCTTCAATTCGGCACTGGTCTTCGCCGTGCCGTTGCCGTTGCCGCTCCAGGTGCTGCCCGAAGCGCCGCCGTTGTTGATGGTATTGCCACTCGCGTCGGTGGTGGCGTAGAAGCTCGCCGTGATGGCGCCGCTGGTATTACGCCCTACCAGCCCACCGAGGTCTGAGCTACCCGACACAGCGCCCGTGGCGTAGCTTTGGGTGATGGTGCCGCCCGTCTTGTTGCCCACCAGCCCACCGACCAAGACATCGCCCGACACAGCGCCCGTGGCATAGCTTTGCGTGATGCTGCCGCCGGCCTGTTTGCCCACCAGCCCGCCGACCTCATCGTTGGAACTCGACACCTGGCCAGTGGCATAGCTTTGGATGATGGTGCCGCTGCTTTCTCCTACCAAACCGCCGATCGATGACGCAGTCGCGAACGGACCGGACACCGTGCCTGTCGCGTAGCTCTGCTGAATTGACCCGCCATTGGCTCCCACCAAACCGCCGACCTGGTTCGTGCCCAACACCATGGCGCTGGTCGTGCTGGGTTTCCTGGCAAAACTCTGGTTGATGGCGCCATCGTTCCTTCCAACCAAAGCGCCCACGTTTGTCGTTCCACTAATCGACGGATCGAGAAGCTCTACGTGGCTGATTTGGGCACTGCTTGCAGTACGGCCGAACAGACCTTGGTAGTGCTCACTGAGGTAGCGACTGATAAAGAGGTTGCTAATGGTATGCCCCAGCCCATCGAAGCGGCCGGTGAAGGGGGTGGTGTTAGTCCCGATGGGCATGAAGCCTTGAGGAAAGCCGCTGACCACGTTCCAGCCGCTCGTGGCGCTGGCATTGATGTCGGCGCCGAGAACGTAGTTGCCGGAGAGCCTGGAGCTGTGGGCAAGGCCTTGCAGGCTGTTGGTGGCCGAAGCATTGCTTTCATCCCCTGCACTGCCGAGCGCGGTAATCACCGTCCAGTTGATGGGCGTGCCATCCGAACCAAGCTTGGTGGTGAAGTTGTTGCCCGCTTGCAGGTTGATTCTGCCGGTAAAGCCCGCACCGGTGAGGCCAAAGGAGTAACTAGCAGTGTTGCCGGCAGCCAGCGCCCCCTGTCCGTATTCCAGCGCCACCTTGCCGCCCGAGGCGCCGCTGGCATCAAGGGTGGCAAGGATCTCGATGTTGCGGTGGGCCGAAAGGGTCAGCGTCCTGCCCGAATTCCAGGTGACGTTGTCTCTGACGAAGATGTCGCCATTGCCGCTGCCCGTCGCCGAGGTTTGGATGGTGATGTTGCTGCTGGCAAGATTCGAAGAGAGCGTCGCGCCGCTGATGTCGCCCCCCGTCGCCGCGATGGTGTAGTCCGTCGGGTCGATCAGCCAGTGCCCGGCGCTGACCCGCGTGCCATCCGCGACTTTGACCTTGGCCGCGCTGGTCTCGACGAAGCCGCCCCCAGCATCTAGCGTGCCGGCCACATTCACCTGCCCCCGCGCCATGTCCGCCATTAGATAGATTTGGCCGTCTTCGCCGGTGGCGATGCTTCTGGCTTCGGTGATGCCGCGGTGGTTGATGGCAGCCGAACCAAGATCCCCGGCCGCCTGGGCGGTGAGATACACAAGCCCCCCATCGGCGCGGATCGCGCCGCCTTGCTCGATCAGCGCATTCAGGGCGCCTTCTTCGACTTCGATCTTCACCGGCCCGCCCAGATCGAGCCTGACGGTGTTGCCCGCACCCATGAGAACGTTGCCTTGCGGGGCGGCGATGGTGCCGGTGTTTTCGATTCTGGCGGCAATGAGAGCCACCGTGCCGCCCGCGCCGGCCTTGATCTCACCTTCGTTGCCGATGGCGGCCTCGCTTGCGCCGCTGAAGCGATACCGCCCGGCAAGAAAGTCTTCGTTGGTGAGGTTGCGCGTGGAGGCAACCAAGCCGCCCACATCGACTCGAGCCGTGGGGGTGAAGAGCACGCCGTTGGGGTTGATGAGGAAGACCTGGCCGTTGGCCGAAAGACTCCCCTGGATCAGGGAGACATCCGCGCCCAGCACGCGGTTCAGGGCGATTGCGGCGGATGAGGGCTGGAGGAAGCGAACTGCATGGCCCGGGCCGATGGAGAAGCTTTGCCAGTCGACGGCAAGCTTGTCGCTCGTCTGGGTGATGGTCATGGTGTTGCCGGATTGAGCGATCGCGCCGGCTCCGGCGGCGATCTGCCCGCCTTCGGGGAGACTGGCCGCGAAGCTTGGTGCTGGCGGGACCGCAAAGAGCCCCGCCGCGATGAGGGCGGAGACGATGCCGGACGAGGCACGCTTGCCGCGCGCGCGGGCGAGCTCAGAGACGGCGACGAAGGCTTGCGCCGCGTCGCTCCAGACGAGACGGTAGGTGTGGTTCATCATCCTCTTCCTCGCGGCCTTTCGGCGGTCGAATCCATGCCGAAGAGCCGCTTCATGGCGCTCGCCGTGACGATACCGAAGCACCGTTAGCAAACCGTTCGCAGGCGATTTCCGATATGCTATCGTTCGCTGCGCATTCATCGACACGTCTGCCAACGCCCCTGTCGTCTCCGCTCTGGATCAGCTTCTTTGGCCGGCCTGCTCTGATATCGCCGGATGGCGGCGAGACGCCGCTCACCTTCCGCTACCGCAAAAGCCTTGCACTCCTGGCCTGGCTTTCCGCGCATCTGGACCATCCTCAACGTCGCCACACCCTGGCCGATCTGTTGTGGCCGGAGTTGGACCAATCTTCGGCTAGCGCCAATCTGCGTGTGGCGCTCAACGATCTCGTCGCGCGTTGGTCGGCCCTGGGGCTTGCCGACACCCTGCAAGTCGATCGCGAATGGCTGGTCCTGCGTCCTAACGGGCGGATCGTCACTGACGAGGTGATGGTCTGCGACCCGGCGATAGCGGAGCGCTTCGGCAGCCTTTTCGCGCGGCGCACGGCGCAACCTTGGTTCGAGATCGGCAAGCTGGAGGCGCTGGAAGATTTCGGCGACTGGCTGCGCGGGCGGCGCGCATGGCTCGAGAGCCACCTTCAAGCTTTTTCGACGGCAGGACAAGGCCATGCCGGTGGCGAGGTCCGCGCGGCTTCCGTCCTCTCGGTCGGCTCGACCGTGCATTGGCGCCGCCTGGCGATCCTGCGCGTGATGCTGGAGAACGACGAGCACGCGGACGAGCGGGTCGCCCTCACCGCGCGACGAGCCTGGATTGCGCGCCTGGACGAGACGTTGCGTCCCTACGGGGGGCAGCTGGCTAATGAGGACGCCGAAGGTGCCAGCTTCGTCTTCGGCCACGCCGCCGCCGATGGCAGCTTCTGCCGCCAGGCACTGGTGGCCGCACAAGCGTGCCTGTCGATCGCACCCAAAGCCCGGCTGGGCCTGTGCGCGGGCCATGTCTTCACCGATGTGGCCGGCCGCTTCTTTCAGGGCCGGCGGCTAGCCGACGCCGGCCGGCTCGCGCTGTGCGCGGAGGCAGGCTCGCTTGCCTGCGACGACAGCATGATGGAAATCATCGCGCCACTGAACCCACGCAGCAAGCAGTGTGCCTTTCGCGGCCGCGCCGGGGAAATCACGGTCCATCACCTCGACGCCAAGGCGCTGGGGCAGGCCCTTCTGCTGCCGATGACCGGCACCTTGCCGATGTTTGGACGCGACGAGGATCTTGCGCGAGTGCTCGAAGCCCTGGAGCGAGGGGTAAAGGTGATCGTCTGCGGACGGCCTGGCATCGGCAAGACGAGGCTGGCCCAGGCAGTGGCGGAACGGATGCGCGCATGCGGGGTGTTCTGGCTCGTCTGCCGCGCCGAGATGCGGTATGAGGCCTGGGCGCCACTCCTCGAACTGCTTGCGCGCACGCCCCTCGATGCGTTGCCGGTGCGCGCGGCCGAGGCGCTGCGCGACGTAATCGCGTCCCGTCATGTGGCGATGAGCGCGCGTGGCGCGGTCCTGCGCGGTCTCGATGCGCTGTTCGGGCAAGCGCTCGTGGTAGTCGATGATGCCCAGTGGCTGGACGAGGCCACCTGGGGCCTGTTGGACGAGCTCACGCGCACGAGCCGAGCGCGCTGGCTGCTTGCGCGCCGGCCAGAGGAAGGCGGCTGGCTTCCTACTCATGCCATCATCCACGAGCTCGCGCCGCTCGACGACGCTGCGGCACTAGCGCTGGTCGATCATCTGGCCGGCGGCACACTCGCCCGCCAGCGCGTGCGCGGCGCCGTGGCCAACGGGCGCGGCATTCCGCTGTTCCTGATCGCAGGGGCGCAGGCCGATAACGCTTCGCTTGCCGACGCGGTGGCCGGGCTGTGCAACCTGCCCGGTCAACTGAACGCCGCGCTGGATGCCGCGGCGCTTCTGGGCCAGCGCTTCCGCCATGAGGACCTCGCCGCCCTCGTCGGCGCGCAGGCGTGCGATGCGGCGCTCGAGGCCGCCCTGCAGCGGGGGGTCGTGCTGTCCTACCGGTCCGGCGAATGGAGCTTCTTCCATCCGCTGCTGCGCGAGACTTGCCTCATCCGATTGGATCTCGACGATACGCGGCGGCTCGCCGCGCGCGCGGCGCGACGTTTCCTCGACCGCGGCGAGAACGCACGCGCCGCCGAGCTCTTCGAGAAGGCCGAGGACTTACCCCAGGCACGTGCGGCCTGGCTTGCCGCCGCGCAAGCAGCGCTTGCCGAGGAAGACGCCGTCGCCGCCTGCACGCTCTTCGGCGAACTCGCGCGGCTGGGCTATCCGCAAGGACGCGAAGGCGACTGGGCGCGCCTTGGTCACACGCGCGCGCTGATCATGCGCTACGGCTACGGCATCCGCGAAATCGCCGCGCTGTGCGAGCCGGTGGCGGCCGCCCATCGCGACGCGGCCGACGCGGAAGGCCGTGAGCTCTATTTCGCCGCCAACGCGCTCATGTACCTGTGGCGATGTGGCGAATCGCCCGCCAGCGGACTCGACCTCGCCCTCCACTTGGTCACGAGAGCAGATAGCGAGTCGAGGCGCTTCGCCGCCACCTGGGCGCGGGCGAACACCCGCTTCTTCCTGGGTGATTTTGCCCAGGCACGGCCTGATCTCGAAGCCTTGCTCGCGAGCCGGCTCGATGCGAGGAATCGTGTGCGCTACTTTCCTTCTGATGCCCAGCCGTTCTACACCCTGCAGAATGCCTGGTTGTGCTGGTTCATGGGCATCTCAGGCTGGCGCGAGACGATCGTCTCCTACCTCGCGCAAACGCAGGACGGCTCCTCGCGCCAGAATGAATGCATCGCTCGCGTCTTCGCCGCCGCGACTTACCTCTGTGCCGGCGAACACGAGGTGTTCGCCCGGCATGCCGAACAGGCCCTGGAAATCGCCCAAGCGGAGGCTTTCGCCATGTGGGAGGCAAGTGCGACAATGCTCGTGCAGATCGTGCAAGCTCGCGCCGGACGTGCCCCCGATCCCGCTGTGTGCGACGCCCTCGAAGCTGCGAAGCTCGCGGCCTACCCGGCCGGCATCAATACCGCGCGTTGGCTCATCGCGGAGGCCTGGGTGGCGGCGCGGCGCTGGGATCAGGCGCTCTCCTTACTCGAACGCACTCTGGCGGTCGCCCGCCAAACCGAACATCAGTACTGCCTGCCCGATCTTCATCGGCTTCATGCCGCCGCACTCGCCGGAGCAGGACGCGTCGAAGAGGCCACGCGAGCCATGCGTGAAGCCGTCCGCATCGCGCAAGAACGGGGCTATGCTGGCTGGCTTGCGCGCTGGCAGGACTGCCGAGCAATAACGGATCACCGGGCATAGAGGCGGATGCTGGGAACCTGAAGGCAGGCCGGTGAGCCAGATCCATGCAGTGGACGCCACGCTGAGCAGCAACATCACAGCGGCGTCACTACATGCCGAGCATGTGCTGAGTGGTCTATCGATCCCCGACGATCCGCTTCGAGCTGTCGACCACATGACAGCAATGCAGTAAGCCGGTCACCTGAAGGTAAGCGGTGATTCTGCGGCGTTATTGACGGCGGTCGAGTGGCGAGCGTAGGGGATTCGCCGCGAAGCGCTCCTTCCACAGCCGCGGCGTAAGAGCGGCGACATCCGAGGCGGGATGGCGGTCAATGCGCTGGAGCACGTCGACCAGGTAGTCGTACGGCGGCACTCCGTGCAGACGACAGGTCACGATCAGACTCTGGATGATTCCGACGTACTTCGCGCCGACCTCGGTCCAGCAGAAGAGCCAATTTCGCCGCCCGAGCGGGATCGGCCGCAGCGCCCGTTCGAGATGATTCGTGTCGATCGGCACTTCGGGATCGGCGAGGAACACGCTCAGACCCGTCTTTCGTTCGCGACAATAGGCGAGCGCCTGTGTGAAGGGATTCGTCGGCAGCAACCCCTGATCGAGCAGCCGCTGCTCGCACCACAGGAAGAACGCCTCCACGATCGGCTTGCAGCGCTCGACGCGGCGCGCGAGCTTCTGCTTGCCGCTGAGCTTCGCTTCGCGGATCTTCTCTTCCTCGGCGTACAGCGCACGGATGTAGCCGAGCGCGGTCGCAACGAGCTCGGGCTCGGCCGTCTCAGCGTCCACTAGCCTGCTTTATGCATGAAGCTCGACGTTACCAGGCGGCTTGAAGAGCCCCAAAGGTCCGAGATCGGGAGGCGGATGACTATATCCTGCGGATGTGACGCCTGAGAGGGGCAGCGGAGGCGGCAGACGAGGGGAATATCCAAAGAGGATCTCGCGCGGGCGAGCGCGGGCCTCGGAGAGCGGCTCCGATGCGCGCGTGGCGTCGCACAGAGCGCTGTCAGGCGGGAACTGCGCCCAGCGAGCGGGCGATACGCTGCCACTCGCAGCGATGCGGTGTGTTTTTCGGCAAATGCAGCACGATGCGTCGTACGGACGTCTCGATCCAGGCACCCAGTTTGATCAGCCGATCGCGCAGCGTGCTCACCTGCGCGCGCTCGCAGGAGGTGCCTTTGGCGGCGAGCCTGACTTCCTGCATCAACAGGTACGCAGCGGCCGTGATCAGTACGCGCAGCTGGTTGGCCAGAAAGCTCGTGCAACTGGTGCGGTCGATCTGCAGTCCGTGGTGCAGTTCCTTTATTCTGTTCTCGATGTCGCCGCGGCCGCAGTAGACGCGCTTGTACAGATATCGCGGCGATTGCCTGAGGTTGGTCACGACAAAGCGGGCGTTGTCCGTGGGTGATTTGCCCGGCGCGCGCACCACCTCGGCCTTGATCAGCACACGCCGCGTGCGCTTCTTCCAGCTGCGGGCGGCATAGCGGGTCTCGCCGAAGACGTTCGCTGTCTTGTTTCTTCTTCTGGAGAGGCGCCGCGCGCGACCCATCCGCCGCCGGGCGCGGCGCGCCAGCACCTTGTTTTCAGCCATCCCGACCAGGTAATCGACGTCGCTGTCGTCCAGGAAATTCAACAACGCCGGACCGGCAAAGCCTCCATCCAGGCGCACCAGGATGCGCGCCTTGGGAAACGCCTCGCGCACGCGCTCGATGATGCGCGAGAGAATCCCGATCGCCCCGGCCCGGGCCGGGGCATTGCCCGGGCGCAGCACGTAGCAGAACAGATACTGATCGGGCTCGTCATTGAAGGTGACAAACCCGGCCATCGGCAGATAGCACCAGCTGTCGTCGTGTCCGTTGAAGAAGCGGAGCTGCTGGGCGCCGTGGGTCGGGTCGTCGGTGGGGTCCAGATCAATCCGCACGTGCCGGACCTGGCGCTTGCCCAGACGCCGGCGATGTCGCTCGATCACACACGCCGCGAGCGCCACGCTCATCGGATACAAAGAGGCTCGATCTGCCGCGTTCTCAAATCTAGAGAGTGTCGACTGCGAAGCCAGCAGTGCCTGCGCCGAAGCCTCGCCACGCGCGAGCAGCCGATGCACCGGATCGCTCGCCAGGCGCGCCGCATCGTTGCAGTCCTCATACCCGCAGGCGATCGCATACAGCCGCTGACTCAACAGCTCATGAACGGTGTGCTCGATCTTGCCCGGCTGGCGCCGGTCCCTCAGGCTCCCCGCCAGAGCTGCGCTCAACCCCAACCGCTCATCGGCCGCCTTCAGCAGAATCGCTCCACCGTCCGAGCTGCCTTGCCGCTGGTCAAACTTCGCCACCAGCTTCTTGCCAAACAGCTCCGGAAACAGAACAGACTGTCCTGTGGTATCGTCGCGCACGCAAAAGCCTCTGATGTGATGGAAGTGCTTGTGCTAAAGCCGTTTCTATCACAGACGGGGCTTTTGCTCTTCGGTCAAGTCTTCTCTCTGCTGTAAATTCTCGGACGGGATGCGGACTGCACGGTTGAAGCCGTGCGCTGTTTGAACTGCTGATCGAGCTCGCGCTCGATGTCATCGATCTGCTGCAACTCGAACTCGCTGATCACGACACGACGCCAGGTCTGGCTCGCACGGATCAGTGCCGCGTACATCAGCTTCAGCACGGCGCGCTCGCCGAACGCGTGCGGGATGATCTTGGTCCGCCGCCGCTCCTCGCCAAAGAGCCGCTCGAGCAGATTCGTGGTGCGCACGGCGCGGCGGTGCGCGATCGGTATGCGCAGATGCGCGATGCACGCCGCGAAGTCATCCAGGAAGCACGCCGTCGCCGAGGGCAACTCGCGCTCGAAGCGCTTCACGAACTCCTCGCGAGCGAGCTCCGCGAGCATGGGACTTGCGGCCTGGTAGGCAGCCAGCGCACGCGCCTTGACCTCGCGCCAGCACTCCTGAGGCACCTTGCTCTCGAGGTTGCGGATCTTGTGCGCAAGGCACCGCTGCCGCAGGCTCTTCGGGAAGACTTCCTCCACCGCACGGATCAACCCCGGCGCGCCGTCGGTCGCGATGAGCAGCGGATCATTCAGTCCCCTGGCCTTCAGGTCGCGCAGGAAATCGCGGCAGCTCGCGGTATCTTCCTTCGCGCCCGGCGCCAGCCCGAGTAGCACCTTCTGCCCGCTGCGGGTGATGCCCCAAGCCGCCAACACCGCCTCGCGCGGCTGGCCCAAGTGCAGCCGCTGCGCCAAGCCATCGACGAACAGATACACCACACGATGCTCACTGAGATCACGCCCCGCAAAGGCCTGGTAATCCGCCCACAGCCGCTCGGTAAGCTCCGAGACCGCCGACTTCGACAGCAAGCACTCCCCGCGCCGGTCCGTGAAGGTGCGCTCGATGTCGCGCACCGACAGCCCGCGCGCATACATCTCGATCGCCAAGCGCTCCAGCTCTTCGCTGCGCCCGCTCGCCAGCGCCCGGCGAATCTGCGAGCGGTACGGGGCAGCCGTGCCACGCACCTGCGGTACCGCGTACTCGATAGCACCCTCGGCGCTCTTCAGCCGTCCAGTGCGATAGCCATTGCGATGTCCGGCTTGCGCGCCGTGCGCGTAGTTGTTAGCGCCGAAGTAAAAATGCCCCCCCCCCATCGCCGAAGTAAAACTGACCCACCTGGGGGAGGATGGCGGCTTTTTGAGCCGTCGAGATGTTGACCCAGGAGCAAGCGGTGGAGATTCGGATTCTGGAACGGCAAGGTCGCTCGATTCGGCAGATCGTGAGGTCAGTTCAGATCCGCCTGACGCAGTTGCGTAATGCGCATATTCGATATCGGCAGTATGCATCGGACGTATCGCACGCACCACCGCATTCTGGGGTCGTAGCCGGCGCGACCAGCAGGCGCAAGGAGTCATGAACATGGCAGGAGCAGCAATTGTCGCATGCGTGTCTGGCGGAATCGGTCGGGCCGTCGCACAGCGGCTTGCGCGCGACGGATTCGCCGTGGTCGTGAGCTACGCCGGTAACGCCACCAGAGCCGAAGAGACCGTCGCCGCGATCCAGGCGGGTGGTCGTGCCAGGCCGGCTCACGGCGACGTCGCCGACGCGGGCGACGTTGAGCAGCTCTTCAAAACAGCCGTGGACACCTTCGGCGATCTCGACGTCGTGGTGAACTGCGCAGGCATCATGCCGCTCCGCCCTATCGAAGAAAGCGACACCGATGTCTTCGACAAAGTGATTGCCACGAACCTGCGCGGGACGTTTCTCGTGCTCGCGCAGGCGGCTCGTCACGTGCGTGCCGGAGGCCGCATCATCGCCTTCTCGAGCAGCGTCGTCGCGAAGGCGTCCGCCGGCCGCTCCGCTTCGGCTTAAGGTGCTGAGGGCGTCGCGGCAAGGCACTTCATGCCACGGTCATCAGGGGACGATGCAGAGCGGTGCAATACCGGACGGACTGGAACGCGGTCCGTCGGGCACGCCATCGGGCACCGCGCGGCTCTGACCGACATGCGAACAAAAAGATCGCCGCACTGAGGGGTTCGGTTCGGGTCGCCTCTTTCTCCCTTGCACGGCGTGCAGCGAAATCGGTGCACGCCAACGACATCGAGGGGGATCATGAGACACGCGCTTGCGAAGGTGGCCGCCGTTCTCCTGTGCGGCCTGCCGGCCGTTTCGTTCGCCAGCTATGCGGACGACCGCGCCGAAATCGAGAATCTGTCGAATCGCTACATGATCGCGGTGGATGCGGGTGACATCGAGACCGTCATGGCCACCTGGGCCGAGGATGGCGTGCTCGACTGGGTCGGCGGGGTGGAAAAGGGCAAGGAGGCGATTCGCAAGGCGATGTCCAATTTCGGCGGCGGGCGCAAGGTCAACATCCCGGAAGGGGCGACCGCGCGGCCGCGCACGCGCCACCAGATCATCAATCACGTCATCGAAGTGAACGGCGACACCGCGAAGACTATCGCGTACTGGTTCGCGCTCACCAACAACACGCCGCAGAAGAACGTCCAGCTCCTCTACTTCGGGCATTACGAGGACGAGCTCGTGAAGGTCAACGGGCGCTGGCTCTTCAAGAAGCGCAAGGTGATGAACGAGTCGCTGCACAACCGTGCGCTGTTCTACCCGAATCTCGGCGAGAAAGACCCACGCGAGAAGCGCTGAGATTTTCGTACTCATCCTGTATCGAAGGTCGTCCGCGCCGTCGCGTCGGCAGATCGCGCGCACGGGCACGATGTTGAGGAGGGGAGATGGTCGACTTCACGAAAGTCCCGACGAGGGTCGGGTTCTTTGCACCTGAGCGTTTCGAGGCAGACATCCACGACTGCGAAGTCATCGGCAAGGTGCCGAAAGACCTGAACGGCACGTTCTTCCGTGTTGGTGGGGACTGGTTCTATCCGCCGTTGTTCCCCGATGACGCCGTGCTCAACGCGGACGGCTACATCAGCGCGTTCCGCTTCAAGGACGGCATCGTGAGCTACAAGGGCCGTTACGTCCGCACGCGGCGCTACGAGCTGCAGAAGGCGGCCAACCGCCAGCTCTTCGGCTACTACCGCAATCCTTTCACGGACGACCCGAGCGTGCGCGACCCGGAACGGCCCTACCTGCGCACGGTGGCGAACACCTCGCCGCTCGTGCATGCCGGAAAGCTCTTTGCGCTCAAGGAAGACGGCCTGCCGCACCGGATCGATCCCGTCACGCTCGACACGGTCGGGCCGTGGGACTTCGAGGGTGCGTGGAAGAGCCAGACGTTCACCGCGCATCCCAAGATCGATCCCGTCACCGGCGAGATGATCGCCTTCGGCTACCAGGCCACGGGCCTGGTGACCGACGACCTCTTCATCTACACCATCGGCCGTGACGGCAAGGTCAAGCACGAGCAGCGCATCAAGGTGCCGTACGTCAGCGTCGTGCACGACTGCGCGGTTACGCAGAAGCACATCCTGCTGCCTTTCGGCGGCTACGTCACGAGCATGGAGCGGCTCAAGGCCGGCAAGATCCACTGGGGCTGGGACGCGACCAAGCCGAGCTACATCGGCGTGCTCGCGCGCGACGGCGACGGCAAGGACATCCGCTGGTTCAAGGGCCCCGAGCGCTGCATGATGCATACGTTCAACGCGTACACGGAAGGCAGCAAGATCATCCTGTACGCGCCGTTCTACGACTCGAACTTCTTCCCGTTCTTCCCGCCGATCGACGGCACACCGTGGAACCCGCAGAAGGCGAAGGCGTACGTGCGGCGTATCACGATCGATCTGCGCTCGAAGAAGGACACCTGGACGGAAGAGATCCTCTGGCCGTTCAACGTCGGCGACCTGGGGCGCATCGACACGCGCTTCATGACGCTGCGGCAGCGCTACGGCTACACGAGCTTCAACGATCCGGACCGTCCGTTTGATGAAGCGCGCGCCGGCAACCTCCGCGGGCGCGTCTCCAACACCTACGGTCGCTTCGATTTCGAGACCGGAAAGCTCAACAGGTACTTCGTCGGGCCGACCCACAGTCTGCAGGAGTGCTGCTTCGTGCCGCGCCCGGGCAGTCGCGAGGAAGGTGACGGCTACCTGATCGGCGTGGCGTCCAACTACGCCGAGATGCGCTCGGAGCTCGTCATCGCGGACGCGCAGAACCTCGAGGCAGGCGACGTTGCGCGCGTGATTCTTCCGTTCCGCTCGACCGCGCAGGTCCACGGCATCTGGGCCGATGCATCGGAGCTGGCATGAGCAAGTCGAACACGTTGCCTCTGGATATGTCCGCGGAAGCGACGCGGCAGGTGGTTTCCCTGCCGGTCTCCCGCAGGGAGTTCATCACGTACTTCGCATCGGCAGGTGTGGTGATCTCGGCGGTACCGACCATGTCGTTCGGCGGCGAGGTGGCGCCGCGCGCTACGGCCGCCGCCTCGTCCGGCGCCGCCGTCGCACCGGAACCGGTCGTATCGTTCCATCTCGATCAGCCGTTCCTGGACTTCAGCGGACGCTGCACGCCGTACGTGCCACCCAGCGGACTGCGCTCGGGGCAGCCGATCGCCGAGCTCGGTCAGATCGATCTCTACCGCTGCGCCTATCGGATCTGACCAATGGCCCGCGCGCCCGGCATACCCGCACAGCCTTTGCTCGTTGCGTTTCTTGCGTGGCTCGTCACTGCGTGCAGCACGAAGGTCGCTTACGTCGATGACGAGCGCCTGAGAAACGCGGAAGAGGAGCCGGAAAACTGGCTGAGCTACGGCGGGGGGTACTCCGAGCAGCGCTACTCGCAGCTTGCGCAGATCAACATCGGGACAGTGTCCCGCCTGGCTCCGGCGTGGTCGTTCGATTTCGATACATACCGGGGCCAGGAGTCCACGCCACTCGTCGTGGACGGCGTGATGTACGTGACGAGTGCATGGAGCAAGGTCTACGCACTCGATGCACGCACGGGCGCAATGCTCTGGTCCTATGATCCGGAAGTGCCCGGATCGGCAGGACCAAAGCCCTGCTGCGACGTGGTGAACCGCGGCGCGGCGGTCTACAAGGGCAAGGTCTTCGTCGGCACGATCGATGGCCGGCTCATCGCGATCGACGCGCGCACCGGCAAACCGGTGTGGAGCACGCTCACCGTCGATCCGAAGCGTATGCATTCCATCACCGGTGCGCCGCGTGTCGCACGCGGCAAGGTGTTCATCGGCAATGGCGGCGGCGAGTTCGGCGGCCGCGGATACGTGAGTGCCTACGACACCGAGACGGGCAAGCTCGTGTGGCGCTTCTACACGGTGCCCGGAGACCCTTCCAGGCCCGGCGACGGCGCGGCCTCCGACGAGGTGCTCGAGCGGATCGCGCGGCCAACGTGGCACGGGCCGTGGCGCGACTACATCGGCGGCGGCCATGCGTGGAACGCAATCGTCTACGACCCGGACTTCAACCGCCTCTACATCGCGACGGGCAACGGCTTTCCGCTCAATCGCAAGTATCGCTCGGACGGCAAGGGCGACAATCTCTTCATTGCCTCGATCGTCGCGCTCGATGCCGACACCGGCGCATACGCCTGGCATTACCAGGAAGTCCCCGGTGAGAGCTGGGACTACGACTCCGTGCAGGACATGATCCTCACGGAGCTGCGGATCGACGGCGTGCGCCGCAAGGTGCTGCTGCACGCACCGAAGAACGGATTCTTCTACGTGTTCGATCGTGCGTCCGGTGAGTTGATCTCCGCGACGCCGTACGTGCCGAACATCACCTGGTCGAAAGGCGTCGATCCGGTGACGGGCCGCATGACTGTGGTGCCCGAGGCGTACTACATGGATGCGCCGTTCACCTCGAGCCCCGGTGCCGGCGGCGCGCACGGATGGCAACCGCCCGCGTTCAGTCCAAAGACGGGGCTCGTCTACTTCCCCGCGGCGGAGAACTCCACGCACTACATCTCGACGCCGGACTACGAGTACGTCGAAGGCATAGACAGTCCCGGTTTCTATTTCCACGGCGCACCGGCGCACGGAGCAGAATCGGCGGCGCCACAAAGAGTGCCGGTCGGCGTCAGTACGCGCTCCCGATCCTACCTGCTCGGCTGGGATCCGGTTGCGCGCAAGGCGGCGTGGCGCACGGACGTGCGCGGCGGAGGCGGCGTGCTCGCTACTGCGGGCGAGCTCCTGTTTCAGGGTCGTAGCCGCAATGGTGTGCTCGGGGAGCTCGCTGCGTTCCGCGCGGACACGGGCGAGGAGGTGTGGAGCTACAAAACGCCGAACGCCATCATGCAAGCGCCGGTCACGTACAGCGTCGACGGTGAGCAGTACATCGCCGTGACATCGGGCGCGGGCGGCGCGGGGATTCTCTCTGGCGGCGAGCCCGCCTACGCGCGCCAACCCGGACGTGTCATCGCCTTCAAGCTGGATGGCGCCGCCACGCTTCCCGAGGACCCGCCGCTTGCGCCGCCACCGGCACCGCCGGAGGAAACCTGGCCCACTGCCGTCGTCGATGACGGCAAGGCGCACTACGCGCGCCTGTGCGGCAGGTGCCACGGCCTCAATATGCGCTCCGCAAACATCATCCCGGATCTGCGTCGTTCCGCCGCGCTCGCTGACAAGGAGGCGTGGCGTGCCATCGTGATCGATGGCGTGCTCGAGCGGCAGGGCATGGTGAGCTGGAGCAAGTTTATTTCGCCAGAGGGCGCCGAGGCGATTCGCGCCTACGTGGCGGAGGAGGCCCGCAGGCTCGCGGGCTCGATCAAGGCACAGGACGGCTCTCGTCCCAGCATTCAGTAGACCTTCGAGGGGGAGGTTCCGGATGAAGATGTCGAAAGCTCGCGGCGCCACGCTCGGTCGCGGCCGCATGGGTGTCGCAGGCGTGGCACTCTGCGCAGTTGTTCAGAGTGGGCCGCTGCACGCACAGGAAAATGCAGCCGCGGACGCGGAAGAAGTGCAGGAAGTACGCATCACCTCCACGCGTATCCAGCGTTCCGGATTCGATGCACCCACGCCGACCACGATGGTGGGCGAGGATCTCATCGCACAGCGCGGCGCGACCAACATCGCGCAGGTGCTCAACGAGCTTCCGGCCTTCCGCGGCACCACCACCTCGGCGACGAACGGCGTTCGCGCCATTTTCCCGGGCTCGAACTACGCGGACCTGCGAGGTCTCGGCCAGACCCGCACGCTCGTGCTGGTGGACGGCCGGCGCTTCGTTCCGCAGATCACGACGGGCCTGCCCGGATATCAGGTCGACCTGAACCAGATTCCTTCGCTGCTCGTGGAGCGCGCGGAAGTGGTGACGGGTGGCGCCTCGGCGCAGTGGGGCTCGGATGCGGTCGCAGGCGTCGTGAACCTCATCCTCAAGAAGGACTTCGTCGGTTTCAATTCCGAGTTCCAGATCGGTCGCTCGGAGCTCGGGGACAACGAGGAGTGGCGCGCGGGCGTCGTGGGTGGCTGGGCGCTCGCGAACGATCGCATTCATGTCCAGGCCGCACTGGATGCGGTGAAGAACGACGGTGTCGGCGACACGTACACGCGCGAATGGGGACGCAAGGCCTGGCAGGTGATCGCGAACCCCTGTCCGCTCAATGCGCCGGTCTCGGCCACCTGCCCGAGCGGTGGCAATGGCCAGCCGCGCAACCTCATCCTTCCGGACGTGCGCTATTCCACGGCGACCAATGGCGGCCTCATCAACGGCTCCACGCAGCTCGTCGGCGGAAATCTCGTTCCGAGCACGCTTTTGCGCGGCACGCAGTTCGGACCCGGCGGTCAGACCGCTCCCTTCTACTACGGCGACTACGTCGGAACGCAGAACATGCAGGGCGGAGGCAGCAATCAGGGCCTCAATTTCAATACGGACGTCAGCATGATCCCGAAGAGCGAGCGCAAGTCGTTCTACTCGCGGGCCAGCTACGCCCTGAGCGAGGACACCGAGGCGTTCGTCGAGGCGTCCTACTCGGTCTCCGAGGGTATCAACACCACGCTGCCGCCGCGCGACACGGCGATCAAGATCTATTCCGACAACGCCTTCCTGCCCGCGCAGCTGCGCGACTACATGGTCGCGAACAACATCACCTCGTTCAATCTGGGCCGCAACAGCCGCGACGTGGGCCTGCAGGAAGGTCACGTGAAGAGCTCGACGCCGCGCTTCGTGATCGGCTTCGAGAACCGGATCAACGACGACTGGCGCTGGGACGGCGCCTACATCGTCGGTCGCAACAAGTACGAGCAGGAGGTGCACAACGACCGCGTGATCTACAAGTTCCGCGCGGCGACGGACGCGGTGCTCGTGGATGGCAAGGCGGTGTGCCGTTCCTCGATTCCCGGCGCGACCAATCCGGAAGGCGGGAGTGCGGCGCCGGCCGGTGCGCCGGCCTACGACCCGATGGCCGAAGGCTGTGTGCCGCTCAACGTGTTCGGTGAAGGCGCGCCCTCGCCGGAGGCGATCGACTACGTGACTGACACGCTATGGTCGAACACGCGGTACACCCAGCACGCCGCAACGCTGAACCTCAGCGGCGAGCCGTTCGAGACCTGGGCCGGTCCGGTGTCGATCGCCACCGGTCTGGAGTGGCGCGAGGAAGAGCAGGTCACGAACGTCGATCCGCAGGCGAATCTCTCGCTCTACGAGAGCACGAACGCCAAGTCGTTCCGGGGAAAGTTCAACGTCAAGGAGGCGTATTTCGAGACGTTGCTGCCGCTTGCCGCGGACAAGCCGTTCGCGGAGGCGCTCGACCTGAACGGCGCCGTGCGTTTCACGGACTACAGCACGAGCGGCGAAGTGACCACATGGAAGGTGGGTGCAACCTGGCGTCCCGTCGGGCAGCTGCTGCTGCGCGGCGCCTATTCGCGGGACATCCGCGCGCCGAACCTGTATGAGCTGTACACGCCGCCGGTCAGCACGGTCGTCAACATCCGCTATCAGAATGCCCAGCCGGCGGTGGAAACCCTGACGGGCGGCAACATCAATCTGAAGCCCGAGAAGTCCACGACGAAGACCTTTGGGTTCTCGTGGTCGCCCTCCTTCGCATCGCTGCAGTGGTCGGTGGACTACTTCGACATCAACATCGAAGGCGCCATCGCGGCTCTCTCCAGCCAGCAGATTGCGGACTTCTGCACGCGCGGGGATCAGGCGCTGTGCGACCTGATCCAGCCGTCCACGAATCCGATCGCGGTGTACTCCGTGCTCTCGCCGTACATGAACTTCAACGAAGTGCAGCGCGCGGGCGTGGATACGGCCATCTCCTGGCGCTTGCCCCTTGCGAGCCTTTCCGAGCGGCTCCCGGGTGCTCTGACGATGAACCTTTCCGGCATGTATCTCATCCACAACCGGGAGAATGCCGGCAACGGTTTCATCGAGCGGGCGGGGCAGACGAACGTGTCGCCCAAGGTGCTGGCCACGAGCTCGTTCACGTACGAGCTGGCCTCCGCCTCGGTGACCGCGCAGCTGCGCTACGTGGGCAAGGGCAACTTCGACAACACCTACGTGGAAGGCGTCGACATCGACGACAACACGGTCGGCAGCGTGACGTATCTGAACCTGTCGGGCTCGTATAACTTCGGCGATCAGTTGCAGCTCTTCGCTGTGGTGAACAACGCCCTCGACCGCGACCCTGCGATCGTGCCTAACAGCTTCGGATTGCCGACCACGGCCGTGTATTTCGATACGGTGGGTCGCAGCTACAGGCTCGGCTTCCGGTATCAGTTCTGATCCGCGAGCGGCCGGCCTCGTGCAAAAGGGCTCTGATCACGGAAGGGGGCGTGTATGAGCTTCAGTCGTCGGGACGTGATGAGTGGACTGGCCGGTGCGGCGCTCGCATCGGCCGCCGCGAGGGGTGGCGCGGACGCGCCACCCTCCGGGACGTCAGCCAGTGGGCAGGGAAAGAACGCCGGTGCGAGGGAAGGCGCCGGCATCACGCGCCAGTACGTTCACTTCATCAGCACGTTGCGTTTCGAGACGCTGCCGGAATCGGTAGTGCACGCCACGAAACGTTTCGTGCTCGATTCACTCGGGTGCGCGGTGGCCGGCTGGAAGAGCGAGAAGGGAAGGCTCGCCGCGACGCTGATGCAGTCTGCCGGCGGGCGTGCAGACGCGCACATCCTAGGCACGAATGTGCGTGTCGGTGCCGCAAACGCCGCGTTCGCCAATGCGGAGCTGATGAACGCGCTCGACTACGACGCGATTCCGCACACCCCGCCGGTGACGTTGCCGGCCGTGTGGGCGATCGCAGAGATGATGCGCGCATCGGGCAAGGCGGTTATCGTCGCCACGCTGGCGGCGCACGAGCTGGCGGCGCGGTTGAGTTCGGCGAGCAGCCAGATGAGCGCCTCGATTCTCGCCACCGGCCGGACGCCCGAGATCTTCGGTATCAACAACGAAGCGATCATTGCCTCCGCCGGCGTTGCCGCGTCGCTGGCGGGAGGCACTCCGGAGGCGATCGCATCCGCGATGGGTCTGGGAGCGTACTACTGCCCACCGCAGGTCGCACACGACTGGGAGCTGGTGTCGCCGAAGACCCACGTGAAGTACACGCCGGTCGGGGTCATTTGCCAGGGTGCGGTAAACGCGGCCCTGCTGTCCCGAAGTGGATACACAGGAAATCCCGCGGTGCTCGACGGCGAGCTTGCATTTCCGGCCTTCTACCGGTACGAGAAGTGGACACCGGAGGCGGCGACGGCGGGCCTCGGCAGCATCTGGCGCATCGAGACCGTGGACTTCAAGCCATATGCCTGCTGTCGCTACATCCACAGCCAGCTCGACTGCCTGAGCGCGCTGGTTCGCGAGCATGGTCTGAAGCCGCACGAGATCGAGCACATCCGCTCGTCCGGGCCACCGTTCAACGCGAATCCAGACCCACTGAACGTGCGTACTCAGGAAGACGCGCAGTTCAGCACGCCCTACATGCTCGCGCTGGTCGCGAACGGCATTGCGCTCGATGCCAACTGCCAGAGTCGCGAGCTGCTCGGAAACCCGGACGTGCGCGCGATGATGAAACGCATCACGTGGGACACCATGCCGCGCAATCCGGACCCGGCACTGGCGCACGCGGCCCGCGTGGAAGTCGTGGCCAGGGGAAGGACATACGTGAAAACCGTATCGTGGCCGCGGGGCACAGCAGCTCGCGGCGCCGCGCTGTCGGATGCCGAGCTGACCGAGAAGTTTGTGGCCAATGTCGGCACAATGCTCACAGCAGAGGCAGCCCGGAGACTTGCACGCCGGCTCTGGGCGCTCGAGGGGGAAAGCGACGTGAGTGCATTGACAGAAGAGTTCGCTGCTCGGGGGGCAGTCTGACGTGGCGCGCGCGTTGCGACTCGATTCGTATCTGCAAACCCACGCCGCGGCGCTGCGTCGCTATTTCCGCAAGCGCGTGCCGGCCGCCGAGGTCGATGACCTGGTGCAGGAGGTGTTCCTCAATCTCCAGTCGCGCCAGGCGCAGACGCCCATCGAGAACATGGGAGGCTACCTGTTCGCGGTGGCCGCGCGCGTGCTTCTTCACTATCGCCTGCAGACACAGCGCGCCGTCGTAGAGAAGCTTCGCGAAGATAATCATTACCCGTCTTCCGACCCTTCCCCGGAGCGCGTGCTCGCGAGCCGTCAGGAGCTGCAGCGGCTCGTCGCCGCGCTGGAGTGCATGCCACAGCGGACGCGGGATGTCTTCATCCTGCATCGCTTCGAGGAGTCGACTTATCCCGACATAGCGCGTCACCTCAACATCTCGGTGAGCGCGGTCGAAAAGCAGATGATGAACGCGTTGCGGCTGCTGAAAGGCGAACTGGAGAAGGGCCGATGAGCCACGAGCACACCGGGCCGCAGGACGAGGAAGCGCGTCCGGACAGCGCGGAAAGCTGGTTTGCGCGCATGCGTGCGGGTCCGCTTCCGCCTGCCGCGCAGGAGGCGCTGCAGCGCTGGCTCGAACAGGATGAGCGCAATGCCGAAGAGCTGGATTGCCTGTTCCGGATCTGGAACGACATGGAAGCTGTGCGCTCGGAGCCCGCTGTGCTCGCCATGCGATCGGAGGTCCGGGCGCGTGCACGCATGCGGTCGAAGGCCCGTTGGCAGCGCGCGCTCGTTGCGGCGGCCGCGGTGTGCGCTGTGGGGCTGGCGGCGCTCGCCGTCGTGCAGGGCGCACGCCAGAAGGCGCCCTCCGTCGTCAAGGAACACGCTGTGCAGTACGAGACCCGCGTCGGCCAGAAATCGACCGTGACCCTTCCGGATGGCACCCTGGTCGTGCTCGATACGGATACGGTCATCCAGGTCTGGTCGGCGCCGCAGGCCCGGCGCGTGCGCCTCGTGCGGGGCCGCGCCTTCTTCGACGTGGCGCATGATCCCTCGCGCCCGTTCTCGGTGAGTGCCGGGAGCAATACCGTGACCGCGCTCGGCACGGAATTCGACGTGGAGCTGACCGACGCGGCGATGGCCGTGACGCTGCTCAGCGGCAGGCTGCGCGTGCTCGGCGTCACCGGCCCGGGGGATGCGGGCGGAAAGTCGGTGGAGATGAATGCCGGTCAGCGGCTCATTGCCCCCGAGCGCGGCCCATGGACCGTGCGCGAGGCGAGCCTCGAAGTCGATACAGGCTGGCTGAAGGGGCGTCTCGTGTTCGACGAGGAGACGCTGGGGAACATCGCTGCTGCCCTCAACCGGTACTCGGCTCGCAAGATCGTCATTCCCGATCCGCAGGTCGCGGGCCGGCGACTGAGCGCCGTGCTCATGGCGGGGGATATCGAGACATTCATCCAGGCGGCGGAGACGCTCGGCCTGGCCAGGGCGGGAGCGACGGACGCGCACAGGATCGAGCTCGTGGAGCCCTGAGCGCATTGGGTGAGTCGATGCGCCACCGCCGCTGCGACAACCGCGTATGGCCGCTCGTGATGGCCTTCGTGGCAAGCGTATCCCATGCGGCTCCGCGGCCGTTCGAGATCGAGCCGCAGGAGCTGCTCTCGGCCCTGCGGGAGTTCGGCCTGCAGAGCGGGGAACAGATTGCGTTTCGCTCGGAGATCATCGGTGCGCAGCGCACCCAGGGCGTCCGCGGTGTGTACGAGCCGAGCGAAGCGCTACGCAAGCTGCTGAGTGGTACCGGCCTCACGATCAAGCGGCGCGGCAACGGATACGTGGTCACTCAGAAGCGTGGCGAGACGCCTGCAGTGCTCGAGGTACGCGCGGAAGCCGCCGAGACCGAAGAACTTGCGGAAGTTCGCGTAACGGCTTCGCGTGTCCTGCGCAGCGGATTCAACGCACCCACACCCACTACGGTCGTCAGCTCTGCTCAGCTCGAGCAGCGCGGGGCGACGAACATCGGGCAGGTGCTGGACGAGATTCCTGTCTTCCGCGCCACCACGACGCCGCAGACGAATGGCGTGCGTGCCATCTTTCCGGGCTCGCGGTATGCCGACCTGCGCGGTCTCGGCGCGTCGCGCACGCTGGTGCTGGTGGATGGCAAACGTTTCGTGCCGCAAATCACGACCGGCCTTCCGGGCTACCAGGTCGATCTCAATCAGATTCCGTCGGGGCTGGTCGAGCGGGCGGAGATCGTGACGGGTGGTGCTTCCGCGCAATGGGGCTCGGATGCAGTGGCCGGCGTGGTGAACCTCATCCTCAAGAAGAACGTGGAAGGCGTGCACGTCGAAGCGCAGGCGGGCAGCTCGGAGCTGTGGGATCACCGCGAAGTGCGCTTCGGGCTGCTCGCCGGCACGCGATTCGGCAATGAGCGCGGTCATGTGCAGATCGCAGCGGACTTCGTGGAAAACGGCGGAGTGCGCGACGTCTACACGCGCGACTGGGGGCGCAAGGCCTGGCAGGTGATCGCGAATCCCTGCGCGCTCGATGCCCCCGTGAGCCCGGTCTGCCCCGAAGGCGGCAATGGATTGCCGGCAAATCTCATCCTGCCCGATGTCCGGTATTCGACAGCCACGCGTGGCGGGCTGATCAACGGATCGACGGTCGCGCGGGACGACGGCACGTTTGCGCCCAGCACGCTGCTGCGTGGCGTGCAGTTCGGTCCCGGAGGCGAGGTGCTGCCGTTCCAGTACGGCAGCTACGTCGGTTCGCAGAACATGCATGGGGGCGGCAGCAATGCCGGCCTCAATATCAATACCAACGTCGATCTCGTGCCCGCCGGCACGCGCAAGGCGCTCTATTCGCGCCTGAGCTACCCGGTGGCGGAAGGTATCGATGCCTACGTCGAGGCGTCCTACTCCTACTCCCGGGGCGTGATCCAGACGCTGCCCGCGCGCGACACGGACATCCGCATCTACGTGGACAACGCGTTCCTGCCGGAGTCGCTGCGCGAATACATGATCGCTAACGACATCGCGTCGTTCAGCCTCGGGCGCGACCACGCCGACATCGGCTTCCAGCGTGGCAGTGTCACACACCAGACGCCACGGTTCGTGCTCGGGACCGAGGGTGTGCTGCGCGACGGATGGCGATGGGACGCCGCGTACACGTATGGGGAGAACCGGTACGACCAACGGGTAGAGAACGATCGCATCAACTATCGCTTCAGGGCAGCGACCGATGCCGTGTGGCACGAGGGGCGCATTGTCTGCCGCGCCTCGATTCCGGGTGCGGTGAACCCGGAAGGTCGCCCAGCGGCGCCCCTGGGTGCGCCGGATTACGACCCGTTCGCGGCGGGATGCGTGCCGCTCAACGTGCTCGGAGAGGGTGCTCCGTCGGAAGCGGCACGGCGGTTCGTCACCGACACGCTGTGGTCAGACACGCGCTACACGCAGCAGGCGGTCAACGTGAATCTTAACGGCGAGCCTTTCGCCACGCCGGGTGGCCGCGTATCTCTCGCGACAGGCGTCGAGTGGCGCTCGGAGAGCCAGCACACCCTGGTGGATCCGCAGGCGGAGCTTTCGCTTTATGAAAGCACGAACGCAAAGTCGTTCTCCGGCTCGTTCACGGTACGGGAGGCGTATCTCGAAACCGTCGTGCCGCTCACGTCCAGCCTGCACGGCGCGGGTGCCCTCGAGCTGAATGGCGCTGCGCGGTTCACGAGTTACAGCACGAGCGGCGATGTCACCACGTGGAAGGTTGGCGCAACCTGGGCTCCCGCGGCGCGCCTGCTGCTGCGGGCGGCGTACTCTCGGGACATCCGTGCGCCGAATCTCTTCGAGCTCAGGACACCGCCGGTCAGTACGGTGACGAATGTTCGCTTCCGGAACGCGCAGCCGCCCGTGGAGGCGCTTACCGGCGGCAACCCGGATCTGAAACCGGAAGTCGCGAGCACACGGACGCTGGGCCTGGCCTGGCTCGATCCGGATCAGGGGCTGCAGCTCTCGCTCGACTATTTCGACATCGAGGTGACGGGCGCAATCGCCGCGCTCACTAGCCAGCAGATGGCGGATTTCTGCATGGCGGGGCTGCAGGAGTACTGCGATCGCCTCGAGCCGGCCGTGAATCCCATGGCGCAGTACACCGTGCGCTCGCCGTACGTCAACTTCAACGAGGTTCAGCGATCCGGGTACGATCTTGCCCTGTCGTGGCAGACGCCGGTGACGCGCTGGCTCGATGGCGCTCCCGGGACGCTGACCATCTCGGTCAACGGCACGTACATGGCTCACAACCGCGAGAACGCCGGAAGCGGGTTCGTCGAGCGGGCGGGCCAGAGCAACGTCGCGCCGCGCGTCATCGTCACCGCCGGCCTGGCATACACCCTCGGGAACGCATTTGCCACGGCGCAGGTGCGCCACGTGAGCAGCGGCCGGTTCGACAACACCTACGTCGAAGGCGTCACCATCAACGACAACACGGTCGCGAGCGCCACGTACCTGAACCTGTCGGGCGCCTTGGTCTTGTCGCACAACGTGCAGATATTCGGCGTGGTCTCGAACGCGTTCGATCGCGACCCGCCCATCGTGCCGGCGAGCTTCGGTTTGCCGACCAGCGCAGTCTATTTCGATACGGTGGGTCGCAGCTACAGACTCGGCCTGCGATGCAGTTTCTAACGTGAGGGGGTAAATAACGTGTTCAAACCGATCCATCTCGCCGGCGCCGCGTTTGCCATCGTGGCGGTGTTTCTTGCGCCCGAGGCGCCGGCTGCGGGCTGCGACAAGGCGTGCCTCGAGCGTATCGGCGACCAGTACCGCGCCGCGTACGTCAGGCACGATCCCTCGTTGGCGCCGTTTGCGAAGAAGGTGCGCTTCACCGAGAACAACGTCGAGATGCCGTTTCCGGAGGGGAGCTGGGATACCGTCACGAAGGAAGTCGGGCCGGCACTCACGATCTCGGACCCGAAGACCGGCGGCGTCGGCATCTTCACTGCCATCATGCAGAACGACGTGCAGGGCTATCTCGCCATTCGCCTGCGCGTGCAGAATGGCAGGATCACCGAGGTGGAGCATATGCTCTCCACGCGGCGGAACCTGAGCTCCCCGCCGACCCCGATCGCCGATCATGCCAACTACAAGCATGAGCCGGGGATCGAAGCGGTCATTCCGCTTTCCGAGCGCGTATCGCGCGAGCGCCTGATCCAGCACGCGAACGGCTACTTCGACACGCTCCAGAACAACACCGGGGAGATTCGCGGCACGCGCTTTGCCCCCGACGCGACCCGTCTCGAGAACGGTCTGAAGTTCACCGAGATCGAGAAGGCCTTCCGGCTCGGGCGCTATCGCTTCAACGATCGCGTGCGGCGCGAGGCGATCCTCGTCGACGAGGAGCGCGGCATCGTGCTGTGCCGCGGTTTCATCGATCACAAGGGCGTGCTGGACGAGTACACGCTCACGGACGGCACGAAGGTGCGGTCGATCTTTCGCGAGCCGCAGACGTGGGCTTTCCTCGAGCTGTTCAAGGTGCGCAACGACATGATCGTCGCGGTGGAGGCGACCTTCATCGCCGCGCCGTACTACCAGCAGTCGCCCTGGACGAAGAAGACCCGCAGCCGCTGAAGGGGCAGGAGAGATGAAGACACCGCCGATGAGCCGGCGCACGGCTCTGGAGTGCCTTGCACTGACATCGATCGTTGGCGTGCGGCCCGGTCTGGCGCGAACGCCCACCGAACCGGTCGTGGAGACGCGGCTCGGCAAGGTGCGCGGCACGCGCGTGAACGGGGTGTATGTATTCAAGGGCATTCGATACGCGGCATCGACCGCGGGGGAGAATCGCTTCATGCCCCCGCAGCCCGCGCGGCCCTGGGCGGGCATCGTGGATGCGTTCGAGTTCGGCGCCAGCGCGCCGCAGTCGAACCCGAATCCGCCGCCGCCCGGCACCCCCAGTCGCATCATCCTTGCGCAGCTTCCCCGCACGCCGGGCGCGCCGCAGACGCCTCCGGAATCGGAAGACTGCCTGTTTCTCAACGTGTGGACGGCGGGCGTGAACGACGGTCGCCGCCGGCCCGTGATGTTCTGGCTCCATGGCGGCTTCTTCACGAGTGGCTCCGGCTCGACCGTCGACGGGACGAACCTGGCGCGTCGCGGCGACGTGGTGGTCGTGAGCGTGAACCACCGGCTCAACGTGTTCGGCTACTCATATCTCGCGGAGCACGGCGGAGCCGAGTTCGCACAGTCCGGCAACGTGGGCATGCTCGACGTCGTGGCGGCTCTGGAATGGGTTCGCGACAACATTGCAGCGTTCGGTGGCGATCCATCGCGCGTCATGGTGTTCGGCGAATCGGGCGGCGGGATGAAGACGTCATTCCTCATGGCGGCGCCTGCTGCAAAGGGTCTGATGCACCGGGCGGCCGTTCAGAGCGGACCGGGCTTGCGAATGATGGAGCGCGCACAGGCTGTACGCGCAACCGATGCGCTGTTGCACGAGCTGAATCTGGATGCAAAGCGGGTACGGGACCTGCAAAAGGTCCCGATACGGCAGCTTCTCGGGGCGTGCTTCGCCGTCAAGACCAGGTACCCGGACAAGTACTACACGGACCTGGAAACCTTCGCGCCCGTGGTGGACGGCACGGTGCTGCCGCGTCATCCGTTCGATCCGGACGCACCGGCGCAGTCGGCCGACGTGCCGCTCCTCATCGGATGGAACCAGCACGAGATGACGTTCTTCATGGGCGACGATCCGGACGCCTTCACGCTGGACGACGCCGGGCTGCAGCGGCGCGCCGCGGACTTCCTCGGCGAGCGGGGCGCGCAGGCGATCGCGCTCTACCGGCGGCGCTATCCCGGCGCGACGCCATCGGACCTCTACATCCAGATGTGGTCCGATTTCTCGATCATGACGGCCACGCTGCGTCAGGCGGAGCGCAAGGCGGCGCAAGGCCGTGCGCCGGTGTTCGTGTACCGTTTCGATTGGCAGAGCCCGGTGCTTGGCGGAAAGCTCAAGAGCCTGCACACGGTGGAGAACGCTTTCGTGTGGAACGACATCGAGGGCTCGCCACTGGTCGCTGGAGCGGATGCGGACGTGAAGCGCCTTGCCGGGCAGGTGAGTGAAGCGTGGGTCACGTTCGCCATGGCGGGTGCGCCGTCCGGCGGGCTCGGCAAGTGGCCGGGCTACGACCTGCAATCGCGTTCCACGATGCTGATCAACACGACGTCGCGTATCGAAAACGATCCGACGCGTGAGGAGCGCATCTTCCTGAGCGCGTAACGCGCTACTGCCGCGGGACAGGGAAGTCCGCGGGGGCGGGTGCGCGACGGGCCGCTCAAGACAGCGGTGCTGGCGATCCGCTTACGAGAGGTTGCGAGGCAGAACCGTTACATAGCGACCCAACAGAATTGTGGAGCTTGCTGGGTCAGGTCCACCGAGGGGTCGCGTCGCGCTTATGAAGCGACCGGGTTCTCAGTCGAGTGGATTCGGCCGACGTACCGCGGCTACAGCGACGAAGCCCTGCTCCGGAAACCGCTCAATTCTTCGTGATACGCGGCATGTCACTCACTGATCACAACGATTGCCACCACGCCTGCCGATCGGCAGGAGATCTTTGAGCTGCGAACGCGAATCTGCCGAGCCGCGGGCAAGCACGCGGGGTCAGGATTGATGATCGATCGGTTCGACGAGTCCGCGATTCTGATTGGCGGGCGGCGAAATGAACGGTTGGTGGGCTCGCTACGCATCCTGTGCCGCGAGCCCGAGGAGGAATGGGAACACGACCGGTTCTGGTCGTGGCGTGACGAGTTCCCGCCAAGGAGGAGTACCGTCGACGTCTCGCGACTGTGCCTCGAGTGGGATGAACGTCGCATCCAAAGCGTCGTGTGTCTGCTGCGCGCGGTCGGGTACGTCATGCTCGAGCTGCGGCGTCGCTTCATCCTTGCGTGCTGTACCGATGAGCTCGTCGGTATGTACAGCACGTTTCTTGGTGCTCGATTCACCGGTGACGTCATCCTCCATGAGGATCTGGGCGCAAAGCCGCACCGGATGTTCTTCGTCGACCTCGACCAGATTCTGGGCGGCCGAGGCCCCTCGCTGCTCGGCTGGCTGGCAGCATGTTCGCCTGTTACGGCGTGTGCTGTGCGCGACTATGAAAAGCGAGTTTGGGATGCGATACCGAACCGTGCTCTGCAGCTACTTGTTGCGCGCTCAGCAGCGCGGTTGAGTGCTCCGACGATTGCACTGCTCGATGCGAGTCGGCGTGTTCGTTCGGTGCTTCGGCGTCGCTCTCGCCGTCGCCAAATCCAGGGCGCGCCGAGGAGTGCTCGTGCGGAGAGTCGAGGTGTGCCTGCACTGCGGGACTGACGTACCGCAGACCGGACCATCACACGAGGATCACTCGCCCCCGCATCGGTAGACCGTTGCGGTCTGTTCGAGCTTCGCAGGGCAAAGGCCCGGAAGCTCCCGTGACGACTCGCCTGCGACCGCAACGATCTGCGCCGTTCTCGCCGGAGGATCTCTTCAGCCAACCCGCTTCATCGCCCGCGCCGGCCTTTGCATGGGGCGCCGGTGCCACGGTGGCGTGACGCCGATCTGCCAGTGTCGGCTTCTTCGAGCCGCCTTTGACAACTCTAAGGTCCTGTCCCGTTTGATATTTAGGAATCTTAAGAGATTTACAATTATTTTATAAATCGCACTAAGATCACTATAATTCGCGGATGGACGCCGTTCGCAACCCATTCGCCCCTGGAGCCGGCACGCCGCCACCCGAGCTAGCCGGCCGCGATGAACTTCGTAAGTCCGTTGCGATCGCGCTTGAGCGGGTGCGGCTAGGGTTGCCCGCAAAGAGCATTCTGATGGTCGGCCTGCGAGGGGTCGGCAAGACGGTGTTACTCGACCGGTTGAGAGA
>JADGHX010000178.1 GCA_019683695.1 Steroidobacteraceae bacterium | reverse complement strand
TGACAGGTGTGGGGGTGCGGGCCGGTGGGCCTGTTCGCCATCAAGAGCGCTTACCTTCTGGGCGCGCAACGCGTGATCGCCATCGACCGCTTTCCCGAACGCCTGCGCATGGCCGCAGAGAACGGCAATGCGGAAACCATCAACTACGAGCAGACGGACGTGCAGGAGGCGCTCAGGGAACTGACCGGTGGTCTGGGTCCCGACGCGTGCATCGACGCCGTGGGAATGGAAGCGCATGGTCACGGGTTCTTCGGCACGTACGACCGTGTGAAGCAGGCGCTCAGGGTGCAGACGGACCGGCCGACCGTGCTGCGCGAAGCGATTCGGGCGTGCCGGAATGGAGGCACCATCTCCGTGCCGGGCGTGTATGGCGGGTTCCTCGACAAGGTGCCGTTTGGCTCCATCGTGAACAAGGCGCTGACGGTGAAGTCCGGCCAGACGCATGTGCAACGCTACATGCGCCCACTGCTGCAACTGATCGAGAACGGCTCGATCGATCCGAGCTTCGTGGTGACGCATCGCCTGAGTCTGGAGCAGGCGCCACAGGCTTACGAGATGTTCCGGGACAAGACAGACGAATGCGTCAAGATCGTGCTCAAGCCGTGGGAGCAGCCCGCGACGCGTGGAGAGGAGCGCGTGCTCCACTGAGCGCCAAGGTCCGGGACTCATCCCTCGGACACTCGAAGAGCGCAGCGCCCGGTGCGCACACAGCAGTCCTCACTGACGCGGAAGTGCGAAGCGGAACGCTTCTTGCGCCCGCCTGGCCTGTGGCAAAGGCGCACGCGACAAGGATCGATCGGACGCGCAGCCCGGCAATCTTCGCGAGGCTGTGTTTCGTCTGCGGATTTCTTGTGGCGTTTTCGGCGCACGCGCAGTCGTCCGCGGACGAGTGGGCAATTCCCGCCAGAGACTTCGCCAACACGCGTTTCAGTCCTCTCGCGGACATCAACGCAGGAAACGTCGGCTCACTCACGGTGAGCTTCACGTTCTCGACCGGCTACCTGCGCGGACATGAGGCGGCACCCATTGTCGTGGGCGGCCGCATGTTCATCATCACGCCCTACCCGAATGTGCTGTTCGCACTCGACCTGCGCTCAGCCGGAGCGCCCATGTTGTGGCGCTTCGAACCGAAGCCGAGCGCTTCAGCGCAGGGTGTAGCCTGCTGCGACGTGGTGAATCGCGGCGTCACGTATGCCGATGGGCGCTTGTTCTTCAACACGCTCGATGGGCAAACGGTGGCGGTGGATGCCGAGAGCGGGCGCGAACTGTGGCGCGTGAAGCTGGGGAACATCAACCTTGGCGAGTCGATGACGATGGCCCCTCTCGTCGTGAAGAACAAAGTGCTCGTCGGCAACAGTGGCGGCGAGTTCGGCGTGCGCGGGTGGCTCACCGCTCTCGATGCGCAAACGGGCAGACAGCTCTGGCGCGCGTACAGCACCGGCCCGGACAAGGACGTGCTGATCGGCCCCGATTTCAAGCCGTTCTATGAAAGCGACAGGGGTCGCGATCTCGGCGTGTCGAGCTGGCCGCCGGGCGCGTGGCAGCGCGGCGGCGGCACTGTGTGGGGCTGGATCTCCTACGACCCCGAGCTGAACCTCATCTACTACGGCACCTCGAATCCCGGCCCGTGGAATCCGGAGCAGCGGCCCGGCGACAACAAGTGGACGGCGGGCGTGTTCGCGCGCGATCCGGATTCCGGCGAGGCGCGCTGGTTCTATCAGTTCAATCCCCACGACCTGTTCGACTATGACGGGGTGAACGAGAACGTGCTCGTGGAGATTCCCGTCAACGGCACGCCTCGCAAGGTGCTGCTGCATCCCGACCGCAACGGCTATCTCTATGTGATCGACCGCGCAAGCGGTGAAGTGATCTCCGCGAAGCCGTTCGTCCACGTGAATACCATCGAGTCCGTGGATCTCAAATCGGGCCGGCCCAACTATTCGCAGTCTCGCATTCCGCAGGTGGGCAAGGTGGTGCGCGACATCTGTCCGCACGCGGGCGGTGGCAAGGATTGGCAGCCATCCGCGTGGTCCCCACAAACGAAACTGCTCTACATCCCGCATCAGAACCTCTGCCAGGACGAGGAAGTCACGCCTGCGAACTACATTGCCGGAACGCCGTACATCGGCGCGACGGTGAAGATGTACCCGGGGCCTGGCGGGCATCGCGGAGCGCTCACCGCATGGGACCCTGTTGGATCGCGCGTCGCGTGGGAGATCACGGAGAACTTTCCGGTGTGGAGCGGAGCGCTCGCCACAGCGGGGAACCTCGTGTTCTACGGAACGCTGGACGGCTGGTTCAAGGCGGTGGACGCGCGCAACGGCAAGACGCTCTGGCAGTTCAAGGCAGGCTCCGGAATCGTCGGGCAGCCCGTGACCTATCGCGGACCGGATGGCAAGCAGCACATCGCCGTGATGGCCGGCGTGGGCGGCTGGGCGGGCGGCGTGGTCGCGGGGGACCTCGATACACGCGACGCGAGTGCGGGCGATGGCTGGGCTGCAGCGGTACCCGATTTGCCGAAATTCACGAGCAAAGGCGGAACGCTCTATGTGTTCTCGCTCAAGTGAGCCTCGCGAACGCGCAACTGCGGCGCTGCTTTCGCCGTACCGGGCGGGCGTCGCATCGGTTGTGGTCGTGATGCTCTTGCTCTGTGCCTGCGAGCGCGAGGAGCGACAGTTCAGCGCGCAGGGCGGTTCATCGCCTTCGGCTGCATCCATGGCACCCGCATCCATCACGCTGTCGGATCTGCAGCCGGGCGTGTCCACGCAGGCAAGACGCGGCGAGCGCGAGCTCGAAGTGAATGCCTTCTCGATATCCGAAGGTCAGCGGCTTTACGAGTGGTTCAACTGCAATGGCTGCCATGCCAACGGGGGCGGGGCGATCGGGCCCGCCCTGATGGATGACGTGTGGATCTACGGAAGCGCTCCCGCAAACATCTACGCGACTATCGTGCAAGGCAGGCCGAACGGGATGCCGTCCTTCCGCGGGAGAATTCCGGAACAGCAGGTGTGGCAGATCGTGGCCTACGTGCGCTCGCTTTCCGGGCAGGCGCGCAAGGATGCCATGCCCTCGCGAACGGACAGCATGCAGGTGAAGCCGCGACAGGTGGCGTTGCCGCGCGAAGAGCCGAAGTCGAGCGCGCCACCTTCCGGCAATCAGCCGTGAGGGCTCGCGATGCACTCTGCACTTCAGCCGGTTGGCCCAAGAGCAGAGCTGATTGCAGACCTCATGCTGCTCTTCTTTGCGGTGAGCGCGGTCGTGTACGTGATCGTGATCGCGTTTCTGGTGTGGGCCATCATGCGGGCACGCGAGCGCGCCGTGCAGCTTGGACCGGCGGCGACGGCTCAGGCAGACCGCAAGTCGAAGGTGGCCGTCGGCGTGGGTGCCGCGCTCACCGTGCTGACGCTCGCCGGGCTCGCCGCGAGCGACTTCATCGTGGGCGCGATTCTGAGACAGCCCCCAGCGGACCCGTTGCGAGTGCTCGTGACCGGGCATCAGTTCTGGTGGGAGATCGAGTATGACGATCCCGTGCCGGGAAACCGGTTGCGTACCGCGAATGAGCTGCACATTCCGGTTGGCCGGCCGGTGCAACTGATCTTCACCTCGCGTGATGTGATCCACAGCTTCTGGATTCCGAGCGCGATGGGAAAGATGGACCTGATTCCGGGACGGACGACGAACGAGATCATCCAGGTCTCCCAGCCGGGCACGTTCACGGGACAGTGTGCGGAGTTCTGCGGGTTTCAGCATTCCAAGATGCGGCTCACGCTGCACGCCCGTCCGGCGGAAGAGTTCGACGCCTGGCGGCAGCGGCAACTGGCGCCGGCCCGCGAGCCGCAAACGCAGGAGGCGCGGCGTGGCCAGCAGGTGTTCATGCAGTCGAGCTGCATCCTGTGCCATTCGGTGCAGGGCACGGCCGCGGCGGCGACCGTGGCGCCGGATCTGACCCACATCGCGAGCCGTCGCACGATTGCGGCCGGATCACTGCCCAACACCCCGAGTGCCCTTGCGAGCTGGGTGCTCGATCCGCAACGGATCAAACCGGGCTCGCGCATGCCGGCAAGCCGCTTGCCTCCTGACGACCTCAGCGCACTGGTGGCTTACCTCACGAGCCTGCAATGACTTCGGCAGAGTACGAGCGCGAACGGGCGGAGGTGGAGAAGACCTGGGCCGAGAAGCCCGGGTGGCTCGGTCAGCTCATGGTGGTGAATCACCGCACGGTCGCGCTTCGGTATCTCGTCACGACGTTCGTGTTCTTCCTGCTCGCCGGTCTCATGGCGGCGGCCATGCGTCTGCAGCTCGCCCGCGCGGACAACGACCTCATCGGCCCGGATCTCTACAACCAGCTCTTCTCGATGCACGGCTCGGTGATGATGTTCCTGTTCGCCGTGCCCGTTCTCGAGGCCATGGGCATCTATCTGGTGCCGCTGATGGTCGGTGCGCGGAACATTGCGTTTCCGCGGCTGAATGCCTTCAGCTACTGGGTGTTCCTCTTCGGCGGCCTCATGATCTTCATCGCCTTCGCGCTCGATATCGGCCCGGAGGCGGGCTGGTTCAGCTACGTGCCGCTCGCCGGGCCGGAGTTCAGTCCCGGCAAGCGGCAGGATTTCTGGGCACAGCTCATCACGTTCACGGAGCTGTCCGCGCTCATCGTCTCCGTGGAGATCATCGTCACCGCGTTCAAGCTGCGCACGCCCGGCATGACGCTCAAGCGCATTCCGCTTTTCGTGTGGGCGCAGGTGGCAACGGCCTTCATGGTGCTGTTTGCGATGCCGGCGGTGATGTTGGGCAGCAGCTTTCTCATCTCGGACCGGCTGGTCGGGACGCACTTCTTCAACCCCGCCGAGGGGGGCGACGCACTGCTCTGGCAACACCTGTTCTGGTTCTTCGGGCACCCGGAGGTGTACATCATCTTCGTGCCGGCGCTCGGCATCGTTTCCGAGATCGTTGCGGCATTCACGCGGCGGGCGGTGTTCGGTTATCTCCCGGTCGTGCTGTCGCTCCTGGCAACCGCGATCCTCTCGTTCGGGCTCTGGGTGCATCACATGTTCACCACGGGCCTGCCGCCAGCCGGCATGAGCTTCTTCACGGCAGCGAGCCTGCTCATTGCCATTCCCACCGGGGTGCAGATCTTCTGCTGGATCGCCACGTTCGCCACGGGAGGGCGCCTCCGGTTCCACACACCGCTTCTGTTCGTCGTCGGATTCTTCTTCATTTTCATCATCGGCGGCCTCACGGGCGTGATGGTGGCCTCCGCGACGCTCGACTCGCAGTTTCACGATTCGTACTTCGTGGTGGCGCATCTTCACTACGTGCTGATCGGCGGCGCGCTGTTCCCGCTGGTCGGGGGCATCTACTACTGGTTCCCGAAGATGACCGGCCGGATGTTGTCGGAGCGCGCGGGCCGGTGGCAGTTCTGGCTCTTCTTCATCGGATTCAACGTGACCTTCTTTCCGATGCACATCCTCGGGATCGAAGGCATGACCCGCCGGATCTATACCTATTCGGCGAGCAGCGGCTGGGAGGGACTGAATCAGCTTGCCACGGGTGGCGCGCTGATGATTGCCGCGAGTGTCGTGGTGCTCATCGCCAACATCATCTCGAGTCTGCGAAAGGCGCGCACGGCAGGGGACAATCCGTGGGATGCGCCGGGGCTCGAGTGGGCAACGAGCTCGCCGCCGCCACCTTCCAACTTCGTGCGGCCGCTCGTCGTCACGTCCCGCACGCCGCTGTGGGTCACGCCGCACCCGGAAACCGTGATCGGTCTGCCGACGGGCATCCGCTCGGTGCTCGTCACTCGGGTGCATGACGCCGAGCCCCACCACATCTCGGTGTTTCCGACTCCGTCGATCTGGCCGTTCCTGTCGGCAATCGCCGTGACGATTCTGTTCATCGGATCCATCTTCACGCCGTGGGCGCTCGTCTGGGGCGCGGTTCCGGTGGCCATCGGGCTCATCGGCTGGTTCTGGCCCACGAAGGAGGAGACGGCCACGCACTGCAAATACGAAGTGAAACCGCCCCGGGAGGCGCCGCCCCCGAGTGAGCCCGCAGAGCTGCGACTATGAGCACCTCAGGTGTGCGCGATGTCACTGGTCTGCCCACGTATACGTTCGGGCATCACAGCCTGATGTGGTGGGGGACGATGGGAATCATCGTCATCGAGGGCACGGTCTTCGTCATCGCGATCGGCGCGTATCTCTATTTGCGCTCGCTCGCTCAAGCGTGGCCGATCGGCGCGCCACCGCCCGATCTGACGTACGGCACGCTCAACACGATCATCCTTCTGTTGAGCGCCATTCCGAATCAGTGGACCAAGAAGGTGGCTGAACGCGAGAACCTCAAGCTCGTGCGCATCGGCCTGATCGTGTGCCTCGCTTTCGCGGTGGCGTTTCTGGTCGTCCGCGCGTTCGAGTTCGGATCGCTGAACGTGCACTGGGACACGAACGCGTATGGCTCCATCGTGTACGCGCTGATGGTGCTGCACACGACACATCTCGTAACGGACGTGCTCGATACCATTGTGCTGACGGTGCTGATGTTCACGGGACCCCTGGAAGGCAAGCGCTTCGTGGACGTGAGTGAGAACTCGGTGTACTGGTGGTTCGTCGTCGGGTCGTGGCCATTCATTTATGCCACCGTGTACTGGGTGCCGCGGCTGCCATGAAGGAACGCGTGCTCCGAAATGCGGGCGCTCTCGTTGGGCTCTGCGCCTTCATTTCGAGCGCTCCCGCATGGGCCCACGTCGCGGGCGAGCGGGCCACCAGCGAGAGCGTGGGTGGCCTTGCGATCTCCGAGCTGCTGGATATAGGCCTGCCGATGGGTGCGGCGGGGTCGTTGTATGCCATTGGCGTGATCCGCCTGTGGCGCAGGTCGGGTCAGGCCCGAGCGGTGCGGGCAGGGCAGGCGGCGTCGTTTGCCGCGGGCCTCATCGTGCTGGTGTTCGCGTTGCTCTCGCGGTTGGAGCGCCTCGGCCAGGAGCTGTTCGCGTTTCACATGATCCAGCACGAGCTGCTGATGCTCGTTGCCGCGCCCCTGCTCGTGTGCGGCCGGCCATTGGCCGTGTGGCTCTGGGCGTTTCCCCGCGGTGGGCGACAGTGGTTGAGCAGGCTAGGCGAAACTCGTGCGTTCGCCGCATTCTGGCGCGCAGTGACGAACCCCCTGAGCGCATGGACCTTTCATGCAATCGTTCTTTGGGTGTGGCACGCGCCTTCGCTGTTCGATGCGACTCTCGTCGATCGGGGAATACACAACCTGCAACACGTGACGTTTCTGCTGAGCGCGTTGCTGTTCTGGTTCGCGCTGCTGAATGCGCGCGCCAGGGAGGCGCAGGGGGTGGCGATCTTGTACCTGTTCACCACAATAGTGCACACCGGCGCGCTGGGTGCGCTCATCACCTTCGCGGCGCGACCCTGGTATTCGCACTATCTGGCGACAGCTCCGAAATGGGGTCTGACGGCGCTCGAGGATCAGCAACTCGGCGGGCTCATCATGTGGGTGCCGGCGTCGATGGTGTTCGTGGGGTTCGCGCTGGTGATGCTCGCGCGCTGGATCGATGCCGGGCCGCCCGAGCCCGTGCGGACTTCGCGAACCTGAAGTGACTACGCTGCCGGCGCCAGGAAACCGGCGGTGTCACTGCAGGGCTCACGAGCCGGCAGCCATCTCCATGGCGAACATCATGGCCATCGCACCGCTGCGCGGGTCGGGGCCGAGGATTGCCGCGCGGTGCAGATAGTCCGCCGCGGTCTTCAGGTTCAGGGTGGATTCGCAGCCATCGACGATGTGGCCGTCGGGGCCGGTGCGCTCGAGAATCGCGCGCCAGGCGCGGTCCACGCGCGGCTGATATTCCGCCGCGGGCAGCCAGCCTTTGTGGATGCCCCGGAGCATGGCGAACCCGATCATCGCCGTGGCCGAGTATTCCCGCCAGGCGCCGGGGTAATCGATGACGTTGCGCCACATGCCGTCGGCAGTCTGGTACCGCGCGAGCGCGGCCATGTGTGCCTGAAAACTTTGCAGCAGGTGCGCGCGCGCCGGGTGGTCTTCGGGAAATTCCGACAGCGCAAGGGCAAGGCCGATCGCCGGAAAGGCATTCCCGCGGCCCCACGCCGCATCGGTCTCGGCGTGGTGTCGATACAAGCCATCCGGGCGCAGCACGATCTTCTGCATGAAATCGACATGCCGCGCGGCCATGTCGAAGTACCGTCGCTCGCCGGAGAGCGCGCCCGCATCGGCCGCGACGATGGTGCCCATGAAAACCGAGTCGCTGTAGGTCTGATGGAAGGGCATCGATTCCTTCATCTGCCCGTCGCTCGTGAAGCCCAGGTCTGCCGCTTCACGCACGCGCTGCACGTACCGGGGATCGTTCGTGAGCCGCGCCAGCTCCGTGAAAATCATGTGTCCCGCGAGCACGAGCGAGTTGGGGCGCGCAAGGCTGTTCTTCCGCCCATCGACGTAGGGCTCCACGAGCCGCTTCACATCCTCCACATCGCCGAGCTGTGCGCGGGCGACGAGCGCAATCGCCTGGATGTACCACGGCATATCGAAATCATGGCCGTAATACCGGCCGAGCTCTTCGGCGAGCGCATGCGGCGTGCGCGCCCGGCGCCGATCCATTTCACGATGCGCTTCCGAAGGCGCGACGGCTCCCGAAGCGATCGGCGCACCCTCGAGCAGTTTGGCGGGGGAAACGAGGCGCGCGGGCACGCGCCCGACTTCCGCCACGGCAGTGTTCGAAAGCGCCTCGGCCAGCCCGGCATCGGACTCGCCGGCAATGATCACGAGATCCGGCGCACGCGTGCCGATCCAGCGCCATAGCGCGTGGGATTCAGCGTGCTCGCGATAAGCGGTTCCACTCGGCGGGAACTGAAGGGGGCTCGCATCCGGATTGGCGAGCGGCACGGCGATGAGGCTGAACGCGCGCTGCCGCGCCGGTGTGCGTTCGTGCTGCCGCAACCGTTCGCGCACGGCCGCTGTGCCGGGCCCATCGCCCTGAAGCCCGCCGATCAGCACGACGACCGGGCTCTTGTCCGAGGCCCCTTCGACGCCGAACGCTTCGATCAGGGTGCCCCGGGCACTGAGGCCCACTTCGATCCGCTCCGCGGCGGCAAGGGGCAGAGCCCACCCCACCGCCAGCAACACACATACCGCTCTCCACATGCGGTACAGCGTTTTACAGGAGCGAGACGCCTTTGGGAACGCGCACGACCGCCGTGCCGGCGATCTTGTCGTGCCAGGCCTGGCGGCCCGGATCGAACGCGATCCAGATGAAGCCGAGCCCCGCGACGACCAATGACAGGAAGCAGCTCAACGCGCGCACCGTGGCGGTGGCCCAATCGATCGGCCGCCCGTCCACGCGCACGACCTTCAGCCCGAACACGATGCCGCCGATGGTCGTGCCCTTCAGCTTCCACATGACCGCGCCATACCCGGCCAGGATGATGAGCATCGCGCTGTCGCCGTCGATCAGGAGGTTGAGCAGAACGGCAACCAGCACGGTGTCGATGAGCAACGCGGCCATGCGGACGAGGAACTCCGCGCGCGGATAGGTGGTTTCGATCTCGCCGGGCGCAGGCCCTGCCGGTCCGACCGATGGCGTGCCGGTGCCCGTCGCTCCTGCGCCGCCGGCGGCTGCCGAAGTGAATGTGGCGGAGCCCGGCCCCGCGTGTGGGGCGCTACCAATGGCAGTACCCTGCGTCGACGCTGCTGAGGCATTGGCCTCTGCAGGGCCCGCCCCTCCGGCGAGCGTGCTCTCGGATGTGCCTGCGCCGGACTGCGGTGAGGTTTGCTCCGGCGCCCCCGCAAAGGCGGTGTAAGGCGGAGCAGCGCCACCGGATGCAGGTGCCGCGTTGGAGGCGAACGAAGCACCGGTGGGCGAGCCTCCACCGCCTGCGGGGCTCACACCCGCAACGGCGGGTGCAGGCTCACCATCCTGCCGTGACTTCGTCGCCAGGATCAGCGCGTAGAGGGCGATACCGAGCCCGAGGATGCTGAGTGTCGTGTAGACCACGAACCCCAGGAGTGGCACGACGTACAGCACCGTGACCAGCAGACCGCCCAGCAGAACGGCGAGCGCGGTGTGCATCGTTTCGCCGGCCTTCGCGAGCTTCGACAGACTGCGCCCGATCCACGCCAGCACGGCGGCCTTGCCGAACAGCTGCGCGACAAACAGGCCGGCCGCGGCAAACGGAATGAACACGACGCCGATCACGGTGAGAATCAGCAGGATGAAGATGATGGGCGTGAGCAGCATCGCGAGCACGGACGTGAGGATCGTTCGCCCTGGCTGCGTGCGTAGCGTTTCCACGCACCGATCGACGGGCTCGCGGAACAGAGCGGCGATCAGCACATACAGGGCGAGGAATGCGAACGTGAGCCCCCAGGCCCAGCCCAGCCC
>JADGHX010000177.1 GCA_019683695.1 Steroidobacteraceae bacterium | reverse complement strand
GCGACAGCCTGCGCAACGTCCGTTACGAGATCCGGGGCAAGCTTGCCCATCGCGCCCACGGTCTCGAACGGCTCGGCTACGAGATCATTTCCCTGAACATCGGCAACCCGGCCGCCTTCGGTTTCCGTACGCCGGAAACCATGCGCCTGGCGATGATCGAGAATCTGCAGAACGCCGAGGGCTACTGTCACCAGAAGGGCATCTTCCCGGCACGCGAAGCCGTCGTCATGCAGCAGCAGGCGCGGGGCGTGCAGAACGTGAGCGCGGAAGAGGTCTTCATCGGCAATGGCGTGAGCGAGCTCATCGATCTCGTGCTGCGCGCCTTGCTGAACACGGGCGATGAAGTGCTGGTCCCGAGCCCGGATTATCCGCTCTGGACCGCGGCCGTCACGCTGAACGGCGGGCGCGCCATTCACTATCCGTGTCTGCCGAAGAACAACTTCGTGCCGGACCCGGAAGACATCGCGAAGCTCGTCACGAGCCGCACGCGCGCCATCGTCGTCATCAACCCCAACAATCCCACGGGCGCGGTGTATCCGCGGCCGGTGCTCGAAGCCATTGCGCGTCTGGCAGAGCGTTCGGGTCTCGTCGTGTTCAGCGACGAGATCTACGACCAGATGCTGTACGACGGCAACGAGTTCGTGCCGATGGCAACGCTGGTGAAGGACACCTTGTGTGCCACGCTTTCCGGCCTTTCGAAGGTGTACCGCGCGTGCGGTTATCGCGTCGGGTGGGCGTCGTTCTCCGGTCGCAAGAGTCATGCGTCCGACTACTTCGCCGCGCTCGAGCTGCTGAGCTCGCTCCGCTTGTGCAGCAACGTGCCGGCGCAATGGGCCGTTCAGACGGCGCTCGGCGGATACCAGAGCATCCGTGAGCTCGTCTCGCCCGGGGGGCGCCTGTACGAGTCCCGTAAAGCCATCAACGACGCCGTGGCCGCAAGCCGCTTCCTCGAGCTGAAACCCATCGCGGGAGCGATGTACGCGTTCATCGGCGTGAAGACGGATGAGCTGCCGGGCTTCGACGATCAGGAGTTCGCGCTGGATCTGCTGGAGCGCAAGCATGTGCTGATTGCGCCGGGCAGCAGCTTCAACGTGCCGTACCGGAATCACTTCCGCGTGACGAACCTGCCGGACGCCGCCACGCTCCGCGAGGTGTTCGCGCGCATCGAGGATCTGCTCACCACCTACGCGAATGCGCCGAAACCCGCCACGCCGGCGAACGTCGTCGAGGCGCGGCAGCGGTTCAAGTAAGGTCTCAAAACAAGAGATAACAACCTGTTTTGATTAGGCTTCCGCCGGACGTCTCCGCACCCATCGAAGAGGGCCAGACGGTTGTCGTGCCCTCCCGGCAGCGGTCGGAGGCGGTTCGTCTGGCTTACGCGGCCGGCGCGCTGGCGCGCCGACTCACGGTGTGGCCCACACCGGATGTGCTGCCGCTCGAGGCCTGGAAGGCTCGCGAGATCGAGCGCCGCGTCGCATCGGGAGAGCGCCTCCCGAGGCTCGTGACGGCCGCGGAGGAATGGTTTCTGTGGCGGCAGACTGCCACTGAGCTGACGCGCGATCTCGGGCTCGTGGCCGGTGGGCCGCTCGCGGACAGCCTGCGCCGAGCGGTGCAGCTCGCGCAGGAATTCCACATCGACATTGCTCGCCTGCGCGAGGCGCACGGTAGCGAAACGCAACTGCTGGTGCAGGCGTGGGAGCTGGTCGGGGAGCGGCTGCGTGCGCTGGGAGCGGCCAACGCCGCGGAACTTGCAACTCAGCTCCCCTGCCTCGGAGGAAGCCGCCCGGTGCTTGCGGCGGGCTTCATACAGCGCACTCCGGCACTCAGCGCACTCATGGCCAGCCGCGTTGCTCAGGGATGCGCCTGCGCCTTCCGCAACCTGCCCGACCCGCCGTCTTCGCAGCGTACGCGTGCCGTACTTGCGTCCGATACGGCCGACGAGCTCGAGCGCATTGCAGACTGGTGCCGGGAACAACTCGCGCAGCGAGCGGACGCGAGACTGCTCGTGATCCTGCCCGGATTACCGGAAGCGCGAGAGCGCCTGGTCACGCTGATCCGGCAGTCCATCGATCCGCAGCGCTACGTCGCCGGCAATCTGGCCGGCGCCGACGCGAATACGCTCGTTGCAGTCGAGGGCGGGTTGCCGCTGTCGCGGGCGCCGCTCGTGACCCATGCCTTGCGCAGTCTCGAATGGCTCACCGGCGGATTGGAATACGAGGCCTTCAGCTCCTGGTTCTGTTCCCCGTACTGGGCGATTGCCGATGCGGCGCGCGCGCGTCTGGATCTGTGGTTGCGCGAGCGTGCGCCGCTCGAGATGAGTCCGCGCGGCTTGCTGGCTGCATTGCAGTCCGCTCCGTCCGCGCTCGATGACGCATCGAAGCCCCTTGCGGCGCAAGTCACGAATGCACTGAGCGCGCTCGGCGGGGGCCGGGCATCGCCGCGGCAATGGTCCGAGCGGTTCGATGCCGTGCTCGCAGCACTGCAGTGGCCCGGCGCGCGCGCCCTGGACAGCAACGAAGAGCAGACCCGCGCGCGGTTCAAGGAGCTGCTCGATGACTTCGGGCAGCTCGCCAGCATCGCGGCCGTCATGTCGCGGGACGAGGCGGTGAGTGGGCTCGGAGAGCTGGCCGCTCGCACCGCTTTCCTGCCTGCGAGCGGGGATGCGCTCGTGACGGTGTGCCCTCAGTTCGTCGATCCCGTCGTGCAGTACGACGGCCTCTGGGTTGCCGGCCTGCACGCCGACGCATGGCCGCAGCCCGTCCGGTCCGACCCCTTTCTGCCCGTGGACCGGCAGATCGCCGCCGGCATACCGGCGGCGACGTCGGAAGGTCGCGCGGCGGAAGCGCAGGCGCTGTTGGCCGCGTGGCGCAGTTCGACGCCGGATCTCGTGCTGAGCGCGCCGCTGCGTTCGGAAGACGTGCAGCTGTCTGCCAGCCCGCTTCTGCAGCCTTACATCGATCGTGGCGCCGTGACCGATGGCTCGCGATCCTTCTGGCTGCCCGTGCGTCTGCGACGTGAAGGCATGACGCACCTCATCGAGGACCGGGTGGGCACCACCTGGGACATCGCGCGACCCGTTCCTTCCGGAACGCGTAGCATCGAGCTGCAGAACCTCTGCCCGTTTCGTGCGTACGCGGAGCTGCGCCTCGGTAGTGCGGAGATGGATGCGCCGGAGCCCGGCGTGGCGGCGGACGTGCGAGGGAGGCTGCTCCACAAGGCGCTCGAGAAGCTGTGGCGCGTGCTCGGAGGCTCTGCAGGCCTGCAGGCGCGGTCGGATGAAGCCCTCGATGCGCTCATTGCCGAATGCGTGGAGCAGGCTGCTGAGGAAACGATGGGCCCTGCAACACAGGGCGGCCGGCCCGCGCCCGATCGCCGCGAGTGCCGGCGCGCCGAGCGGCTCATTCGCAAGCTCTGCGATCTCGAGCGCAAGCGCACGCCTTTCACCGTGCGAGACACCGAGCTCGATTGCAACGTGCAGCTCGCCGGCGCCCAGCTGCGTATCCGAATCGATCGCGTGGATGTGCTGGAGTCGGGCGGTCTCGCGATCCTCGACTACAAGAGCGGCCGCCCCGTCCCCGGCGACTGGTACTCGGAAAGACCGTCGCATCCACAGCTGCTCGCATATCAGGCGGCACTTGGCGACGACACGGCGGCAATGGCCACTGTGAGTATCACCGCGCGCGAGATCCGCTTCGATGGTGTGGCCGCGGATGCAAATCTGCTGCCGAAGGTCCGGCCCGTGGAAGCCGTTCCGGGTCAGGACGGCGCGAGCTCCTGGGCACATTGGCAGCGCGAATGGCGGGCTCGCATCGACAAGCTCGCGGCGGATTTCGTTGCGGGCAGGGCTGCCGTCGATCCACGACCGAGGGCTTGCGAGTACTGCCACGCCGTGAGCATCTGCCGCATTTCCGACAAGAGCGCGACAGCAGTCGAGCAGAACATCGATGAGTGATCCGTCACAACTGCAGCTGTTTGCGGCCGTGTCGGACAGTCTCGCCGCGGCGGACGACCGTGCACGTGAACACGCTATCGATCCCACTCGATCGATCTTGCTGCGTGCGCCTGCGGGCTCCGGCAAAACCACCGTGCTCACGCAGCGCTTGCTGTGTCTGCTTGCCAATGTGGACAGCCCCGAAGAGATCCTCGCGATCACCTTCACGCGGAAAGCGGCTGCGGAAATGCGAGAGCGCGTGTTGCGTGCGCTCGTCGGTGAGATCGATACGAGCACTCCGCAGGGCAAGCGCCTGCGCGCGCTGGCGGACGCGGTTCGCAAACGGGACGCGAAGCTCGGCTGGGGGCTGGCCGTGAATCCCGGTCGCCTGCGCATCCAGACGATCGACTCGTTCAACTTCTGGTTGGCGAGCCAACTGCCGGTGGCGGCAAAGGCGGGCGGCACGCTCACGCTCGTGGAACGCCCGCAGGAGCTGTACCAGCGCGCCGCGCGGCGAGTGCTCATGGCCGGCGAATCGGACGAAGCGCTGGCCGCGGATGTCGAGCTGCTCTTCGAGCGCGTGGACAACCGGTGGGACAACGTCGAGCGGCTACTCTCGGAGATGCTCGCGAAGCGCAGCCACTGGCTTCCGTACGTGCTGGAGCAGGACGAGCACGCATTGACCGAAAGGGTCGCCAGCAGTCTGCGACGCATCGCTGCAGGCCACCTCGAGCGCGCATGTGAGCAACTCTCGGCCTCACTTCGCGACACCGCTTCGGCGCTTCCGGGTGTCGGAACGCTCGGGCCGGACGCGGAGCATATGGCTGCATGGCAACAGCTCGCGTATCTCACGCTCACGGACAAGAACACGTGGCGCGAGCGAATCACGAAGGCGCTTGGCGAGCCGTTCGAGCACGTCGCACACAGGCGGCAGTTGGAGTCGTGCATCGAGCTGCTCCGACTGCATCCGACTGCATTGAACGTGCTGGCCTCGATGAAGCAGATGCCGACGCCCGTCCTCACCGACGAGGATGCAAACGCAATCCAGGCATTGTCTCGTGTGCTGCGCAGGGCGGCGGTGGAACTGCAGGTCGAGTTTGCCGCCGCGGGTCGAGTGGACTACACGTACGTCGCCGGCGCCGCCCGGGCTGCGCTCACCGAATCGGGAATGCCAACGGATCTCGCGCTGCGCGCCGGCCTGAAGCTCCGGCATATCCTCATCGACGAGTTCCAGGACACCTCGATCACACAGTTCGAGTTGCTGGAAGCGCTCACCGCAGGCTGGGAGCCGGGCGATGGTCGCACGCTGTTCGCAGTGGGCGACCCGATGCAGTCGATCTACCAGTTCCGCGATGCAGAGGTCGGGCTGTTCCTGCGTGCCCGCGATCGCGGCATCGGCAGCATCAAACTCGAGTCCTTGCACCTCACGCGCAATTTCCGCTCCGCGCCCGTGCTGGTCGAGTGGACGAACGAGACCTGCGCCCAGCTCTTTCCAACCGCGGACGACGTGCGGGCGAGCGCGGTGGCTTTCACGAAGAGCCTGCCGGCAAGAGCGCCACAACCCGACGCGGCAGTCTCACTCACGTTATTTCCCACCGGAGATCGCAATGCCGAGGCCGCGTTCGTTGCGCGCCGCATTGCCGAGATCCGCAAGTCGGAGCCCGCAGCCTCCATCGCCATTCTCGTAGCCTCCCGCTCACACGCGCCGCCGATCATGGAGGCGCTCGCGGCGGCCAACATCGATGCCATCGGCGTGGATCTCGTGCCCTTGCGCGAGATTTCGATCGTGCGGGACCTGGTGTCACTTCTGCGAGCGCTGCATCACCTTGCGGATCGTACGGCCTGGCTCGCGGTCCTGCGGGCGCCGTGGTGTGGCGTGTCCTTGGCTACGCTCACCGAGCTCTCGCGCCGACGGGACGAGCTTCTCGTCTGGGAGGCGATGGCGGACCCTGCGCGCCTCGCGCGATGTGATGCCGGGGATGTGGCGCGCATCGAGCGCATTCGCGCCGTGCTCGATCAGGCGTTAGAAAACCGCGAACGCATGCCGCTGAGTGAGTGGCTCGAGGCCGTGTGGATGAGGCTCGGTGCGCCAGACGCGTATCCGGCGGAAGATCTCGTGCACGCTCGTGCGTTCTTCCACGCACTGGGAAGTGCCGTGGCGCGCGGGGAATGGCGTGGACCGCTGGACATCGACGCAATCGTCGGCGATCTCTTTGCGGAGCCGCGCGCACGCACCGCTCATCCGGTCGAAGTGATGACGATTCACCGCGCCAAGGGGTTGGAGTTCGATCACGTGTTTCTGCCTGCGCTCGAGCGCAGCCCCAACCGCGATCGCGAGCCGCTGCTGCGATGGCTGGATCTTCCGCGCGAAGGCTCCGGAAGCGATCTGCTGATGGCACCGGTTCCGGTCATCGGCGATAACGATGGCGGCGCGCTCAATTCGTATCTGAAGCGGCTCACCGCCGCGCGCGGCGCCAACGAGCAGGCGAGGCTCGTGTATGTCGCGCTGACTCGCGCACGCCGCACGCTGCATCTCACCGCCGCGCCCAAAGCGCGCGCGAGCGGCACGATCGAGCCGCGTGCGGGTACGCTTCTGCGTTGCCTGTGGCCGGCTGTGGGCAAGTCTTTCACGGTGGAAGAGGGCACCGGCGCGAGCGAGGCTGCGGCGACCGCGCCGCTCTGCTTGCGAAGGTTGAACGCGAAGTGGGAGCCCCCCGCGATCGAGGAGGCACACGCTCGCACGGCGCTGCCGTTGTCGCATCGATCCCTGGAACCGCCGCAGTTCAGCTGGGTGGGTGAGACCTCACGCCACATCGGCACTGTGGTACACGCCGCGCTCGAGCGCTTCGCCACGGAGCCGGAGTCCTTCTCAAGAGAGCACGTGCAGCAGCGGACAGGGCATTATCGCCATCAGCTTCGTCGTCTCGGTGTTCCGGAGCGCGAGCTTGATTACGCCGCCCGCACTGTGACGGAAGCGCTGATCAGGACACTCGATGATGAGCGTGGCCGCTGGCTCTTCAACCCCGCACACCGTGATGCGCGTAGCGAACTTGCGCTGACGGGTGTGGCGCGCGGTCAGCTGCTGAACGTGATCATCGACCGCACATTCATCGATTCGGACGGCACGCGCTGGGTGATCGATTTCAAGACGAGTCGCCACGAGGGCGGCAACCTCGAAGCCTTCCTCGATGAGGAAATGAAACGCTATCGCCCGCAACTCGAGCGGAATGTGGCGCTGGCACGCGCTCTAGGCCCGGAACCGGTCAGGGCGGCCTTGTACTTCCCGTTGCTCAGCCGCTTTCGCGAGCTCTAGCGGCTCGCTTTCAGTGCAGCCGATCTGCACCGAGGCTGGGATGCCGCAATGCTGGCACACGCCTTTTGGCGCGCCGGCGCGGCAGTCAGAACGTGGCCGCGAGCGTGAACGGGACGCTTGCCGCCTTGCGCGTCCGTCCCGTTGCTCAGCCGCTTTCGCGAGCTCTAGCCGCGTGCTTCAGCACGCGCGATCTGCACCGGACGCTGCGATTCCGCAAGATTCGGCACGCGCTTTTTCGGCGCGCCTGCACGCCATTCAGAACGTGGCGGCGAGCGAGAAAGGACGCTTGCCTTGCGCGTCTGGCGAGCCCAGCAAAGCAAGCTGTTGTGTGAGGCGGGGAGAGGCATTCGGCTGCGCGGCCACGCGACCTTCGAGCACGAACCCGGGCTCGCGCGTGAGGCGCAGCGTCCCTTCCACATCCAGTGGCCCGCCCACGCTCCGGAGCTGGCCGACCGGCTCGGCGGCCGCGTCTGCAGGCGGAAAGGCGAGCACGTAGTCGCCGATCTCGACATTCTCGCCACCGATGCGCTGGACCAGCTGGCGCCCCTCGATCTGCCCGGCAAGCGAGGTGATCACGCCGTTTTCCACGCGCAGCAACGAGAGATTGCCGCGGGCCCGGCCCGTGAGCGAACGAGGAAGTTGCGGAATGAGCGCGGGGTTGAGTGCGAGGTCGGCCTGTAGATTCCGGGCGACGATGAGCCCGCTGCGCGTGACCTCGACATCGCCGCGGACGAAGTCCGTTCCGTGCACCACGTTGATATGTCCGGCAGCCTTGCCCATGAGCAGTGGCAGCGCGCGGAGCGACCACGTGACATTGCCCACCTGAACGCCGCGTGCGACGAGCCCGACGCACGTGCCGTTCCAGACGGAGCCGCCAAGCTGTGTGCACGTGACGCCTTCGGGCAGCGCACCCGCCACCCACGTGACGGGTAGCCGCGCAATCAGGATGATCGCGAACGCCAGAACCGCGACGAGCGTTAACCAGACGGCGCGCTTCATTGAGTGCGCAGCACCAGTCCCGCGTTGACGACGCCGGGCTCGCCCGTGGTATCCATGGTCGCAGATTCGACGCGGATGCCATGCTGCTCGGAGAGTCGTCCGAGCCAGCCCACGACGGCGGCGAAGGGCGCCTTCTCGAGCCGCACGCGCAGGCCGCCGTTGCCACTGGGCTCGCTGCTCGTGAGCGCGCTGCCGAGCCCGACTTCACGCGCCGAGCGATCCACCACGACCAGGAGAGATTCCTGCGTGGCGGGCCGGGCCACGCTGGGGCCCGCCGCGGCAAGCTCCGGCCCCACGCTCTGCATCCACACGAGGTCTGCCTGCTTCTTCTGCACGCGCTCCTGCGCGCGCGTGACCGACTGATTGAGCGGCATGATGACGCCGACAACCAGCAGCACCACGGCGGCAATGCCGCCGAAGGTGACCATGCGCCGCTCGCGCTCGCTCAGCGTATCGAAAGAGAAGTTCATGACGTGCCTCGCGGGCGAATCTGGATGCGGCCCTCGTAGCCTTCACCGACCACGTTGCCGGCGGTGAGATCCGCGTTCCAGCCCGTGCTGCGTAACGACTGACTGATGCGGTCGAGGCTGCCCGCATCGGGTGCGGCCATTTTCAACTCGAGCGCGCCATCGCGATAACTCAACGACTGCACGACGGTGCCGGGCGCGGTATTGCGCGCCTGAACCAGTGCATTCAGCGCCGCAAGCAAGCCGCTGTTGCCGCCGGCGCTGCGCACGGCGATGAGCCGTTGCTCCATGCGCCGCCGTGCGTTCACCGTGTTGTGCTCGCCGGGCATGGCGGCGCGGAAGGCCTGCTCGAGAGAGGCATCGACCGCCTTCTCGGTGCGCTTGAGGAGGTACAGCTCCGCGCCCTTGCCCGCGATGTGCAGCCCCACCACCGCGGCGAGAAGCACGGCAGCCGTGCGCCATGCCCGCCAGCCCACGATGCGTGGGTTCTGCTGCACGTACCGGCCCTGAAGCAGATTCACCGCCTTGGGATTCGGCACCTGCTGCACGAAGAGCGGCAGCGGGCCGCCCGTGAGGAGTTGCACCTTGATGCCGTCGAACTGGTCGCGGACGGCTTCCACCTGCGGTGAAAACTCCTGCCATTCCGCCGCGCCGGTGTAGAGGATGAGCCCGCGCCCGGTCTGCTCGCCGCCTTCAGCGGGCCGGCGCGCGAGCGCGAGCGCTTCGCCGAGCACGTCCGTGGGCATCGACACCACGGGCCCATCGGGCGGCCGGATGATGATGACGTCCCGCTCGAGAAGCGCGACGGCGTGACCCGGGTTCTCGGGCAGCAGGCTGCTCTCGGCATACATCGCGTCGGGCACGAGGCCCGCCGACTTCAACATGCCGACCCATTCTTCCATGAGCGAGTGCGCAACCACCGCCACGGGCACCGTGGGCGCATTCGACTCGCGTTTGCCGATGGCGAAGTGCAGATCGTCGATGTCCTGCGCGAGCTGCTCTTCGAGCGCGTAGGGTACGACCTGTTGCAGCTTCGCGCCGGCTTTCACGGGAACCTCCGGCTCGGTGAGCAGCACGTCTGCGCCTGGCACGAGCACACAAAGGTGCCGCCCTGCCGCGCGTGCAGCCACTTGCGACAGCGGGCCCGTTTGCGGCGCTGACAACGCGTTCCCGCGGCCGTCCGCGAGGATCCAGCTCACTTCGTCCGCCGGGTTGGAGGGCAATCTCAACAGCAGCCAGTCGGCCATTCTTCACGGTCCTGGTTCACTGGAAAAATCAGTCCGGAGTGAACGAGCGCATCAGGAGGCGCACCTGACCGGAATCGTCACGTTGCAAAAGACTGTACAAGGCGAACTCTGCACTGCCAATAGTGACGATGCTCGTCAGACGGAAGTACTTCGAGGTCTGGCTCACGCGTTCACTCGCGGCATTCCAGGCGTCCTGATCGCCGCCGAAGGATTGCTGGAACTGATCAAGCGTCGGAAAGCATCCCGATTCACGCTCCTTCGCGAGCCGCTCCGGATCCACACCGAACTCCGCGTGACCCTCACCGATCAGGGCATCGAGCACCGGTCCGCCGGCCGTGCAGGTGTTGATGGTGGCGTCGCGCGGGAGCGCGGTGACATAGGGCGCAAGGCGCTGATAGCGTTCGCGGCCGAAGCCGGGCAGGGCGAGAAGCTCCGAGACGCTCGTGACGTACGTGTTGGGCGGGTGATAGGGCGGGTCCTGCGCAGCGTAG